>CANQVH010000006.1 GCA_947627245.1 uncultured Lachnospiraceae bacterium
TCTTCCTGACTTTGTCCATCCCTTCGATGATGAACATATGGGCATCCCCAAGGTCATATTTAGGGCCATAGCCGTTCCCAGCCAGAAAGGCATTGTATTTGGCATAAAGTGTGTCTATCGTATCCAGAAGCCCCGCCAGGTGATAGTTGAGTGTCCCACGCCAGACAAACGTATACCGGTTGGCATTTGCTTCGAACTTTGTCCCATCAATGTAAAGTTCTTTCAGGGTGATGAAGCCTTCTTTTTCCAAACGGCGCACAAACTGGTGGTTCAATTCCTCCAGCACTTCCCCTGTGAGTTTTTTCCCCTTAAAATCATAAAAGGCATCCCTCTTTGGCTTCTGTCCCTTAGTCAGCCAGATGAACGCCAGGTCCCTCTGGCATAGGTCCACAATACGGTCAACCGCCCGGACGCCCCGCATGTTTGCGTAGGTAACAACAGAATAGAGCATGATTGGGTTAAACCCGGTTCTTCCCTGATCTGAATAGCAGGCCAGAAGGCCTGAGAAATCCAACTCCTCCATCACTTTTTTCAGGGTATAGACTGGATCGTCATCGGGTAAACCCAACTCGAAGAAACTAAAGTTAATTTTCTGTTGCCCCAGATCAAAAAAGTCGTTATAATAATCTTGTTTTAGCATAGTTCTATTATAACATGGAACGGGAGAAAGATGGTTGTCGTTAGCCATCTTTTTTCTTTTTTATGAGAATAATTTCAGGGGTCGGCGTAACTCAATCAAGTTACGCCGACCCCTGGTTGGAGCTATCTATTTCCCGACAGCCCCCCCCTTCAGCCAAAGAAGTTTGTTTTGTATGGGTTTAGGCAGGTGTTACTCAATTATAAATGGCGATAAATGTTTTACCTGTGTCCTTGTAACCAAACTTGTGGTTTGTCAATAACTCACCCATCGGCTGACCATCAGTTCCTACCTGCTTCCAGCCTGCAAAATGCTTTCCCTCCGTACTGGCCGGTGTCATCGGAGTGAGTTCCTGCGTCAGCGAACTTCTCAGCGCTGGGACATAACCAGCATACTTTTGGTTCCCTAGGCAAAAATCATGACAGTAGGCTTTGTTCAAGGGCTTGGGATTCTTGTTTGAAAGATCCCAGCCTGTCTCCGACAGAAATACAGCCCACTGAATATAGCTTCCCATCTTATCCTCATCCTCCGCCTGTTCAGCCCAATATAGCAGTTTATCGCCTTCAACCATCCCTGTTCCCGGTAAGAGTTTATATGCGCCGCACTCTGCACAAGCCTCCTCAAATTCGGTCATACTTCTGCTATTGCCATTCGCGGTGCTTTTGCTCATAAAGGAAAATACGGCAGTATTTGCCGTCACCCACCTATGCTCTTTAGTAGGTGCATAGGTCGTCGGCGCGCCGTCCTTGTATTCCCCGCAAACCGAGCACTGCGTATATGCAGAATGTCCGGCTTTTATGCAGGTCGCTTCTTCCTTCGCATAGGATACCCACTGATGCTTTCCGGTCGCCGGGATCGTCGTTATCTTTGTGTCGCCGCAAACGCTGCAAGACACTTTCTTCGTACCGGCTTCCTCACAGGTCGCCTCGGTGATGGTCGTCACGTACGTATGCCCGAGCGGGTTCGTGGTTCTTCCCTCTCTCTCACCGCAAATAGAACACTGCTTTCCTGTAAAACCGGATTCCGTGCAGGTCGCCGGAACCTTGAGCTCTTCCCACTGATGGCCTTCCGCCTTTGTGGTTTCCCTCACGTCCGTCTTCGCGCCGCAGCGCGTGCACTTTCTGTAGCTGATTCCGGCTTTTATGCAAGTGCCTTCGTCCGTGAATCTCTCGTTGGAATAATCATGTCCGAGCGGCTTCACGTAGCTGTAAAATTCTGCACCGCAAAATTCGCAACTCGTTCTGTGCGTCGCACCCGGCGTCGTACAAGTCGGGGCAATATCTTCCAACTCGGTCAGGACGTCCGTCCTGTGTACCGGGTAGCCGCCCTTCTCTTTGTAACCGCAGGAGGTACATTCGCGCACGTTCATAGCGTAGCACGCGCTGGTCGGAATCGGTTCAAGCGTCCACTCGCCAAACGTATGGCCCGTCGCAGCGGTCGTGCGGGTTTCTTTCTCTCCGCATGCCGCGCAGATCCGCTCTTCCGTTCCCGCCTCTGTGCAGGTTGCCTTTTTCGCAACAGTCCAGTCTCCAAAGCTATGCCCGATAGCCGTGATCGGCAAAGGCTCTGTTCTGTAGCCGCAGACCGTGCAATACTCATAAGAGCTCGTTCCTGCTTTTGTGCAGGTCGGTGCAACAGACTCTACGACGATCAGATTCAGATGCTTTTCGCCACAAACCGGCTTTTCCGGAGCAGCTTTCGCAGCCGGTGCTTTTGCTTTCGGCGCAGGCTTCGGCGTTACTTCCGGAACTTTTACTTCAGGTGCAGGCTTTGACGTTACTTCCGGTGCTTTTACTTCAGGCGCCGGTACCGGCGTCGCTTCGTCAACCGAATTGTCCTCATCAGATACATTCACTGCCGGGATATCAGGAGTCTCCGGAGTTTCCTCAGTCTTCGGCGCTTCCGTTGCCTTTTGAGTTTCCTCAGTTTTCGGTGCTTCCGCTGCCTTTTGAGTTTCCTCGGCTTTCGGCGCTTCCGTTGCCTTCTGAGTTTCCTCAGTCTTCGGCGCTTCCGCTGCCTTTTGAGTTTCCTCAGTCTTCGGCGCTTCCGTTGCCTTCTGAGTTTCCTCGACCTTCGGCGCTTCCGCTGCCTGAGTTTCCTCGGCCTTTGGAGCTTCCTCCGCTTCCGGCACTGCCGTCTCTGCGACCGCTTCCGGCGGCGTCTGCACGGAAACCTTCAGCAGCTTCTCGTAGGAAGTGTCCTTCCCGTCCGGAACCGTAACAACCGCTTCCGCCGAGATCCCCTTCAACGCATTCTTGCCGACCTTCTTCAGAGTCTTGCTCCGAATATCGACCGTTGTCAGGCTCTTGCAGCCCTTGAATGCATTTTTGCCGATCTCTTTGATCGCTTTGTTGGTAATTACCATTTCCAGTTTTTTGCAATTCTTAAACGCGTTGCTGCCGATCGCTGTCACGGTCAGTTTGTATCCGCCCGCGCTTACTGTCTCCGGCACACTCACGGAAGTCACTTTCGACTTTGCGCCGATCAGCGCCGCTGTGCCCTTTTTCCCTTTCAGAGAAGTTACCTTATACTGATAATTCCCCTTCCAGAAATTTGTTCCTTTTTTTACAGCCTCCGCTTTTGCTTTCGCAACCGCCGGAACTGTTGTGACAGCCGCCCCTGTGTTGACGACCATCAGAAATGCCAACGTCATCAGTAAACTTTTTAACCATTTTTTCATTTTCATGCTGAACCCCTCCTTTTCAACTCCAAACGCAGTTGTTTGTGTCGGGTCCATATTTCCAGTCACATAAGTTAGCATGCATTTCCTATCAAATGATTCTGCTCAGAAATATGGCAACCGGCTGTCATAGCATGACGATCATCTCTCACGTCAGCCTTAGACCCTTGGCTTTGCGTCCCTGCTTTTCAGCAGGTTTGCCCTTGTTACATTTTCTTGTCTGTGTTGCTTCTAAGTAAAAATCCTCTTTTGTTTACCATTCTGTGCGCTGACATCTCATGCTTCCCTGCCGTTCCCCCATACCACCTCCCATGGCTTTTTTTACCCTGCCACATTTTGTTGACAGGGTATAAAACCGGGCGTCCTCTGTGAAGGACTCCCTCACATTTACAATACACGATAGCCTGCAAAACGTCAAGAAATTCATGGATAAAGATTTTTGGAAATTCGTGGAAATGCACAAATTTCTGCAAAGAAATAGTGTGTTTTGATAAAATATAAATATGCAGAAAGAAAGACCGGCCAAATCAGCCGGTCCTCCCTGTAACTCATTTTGTTGCTTCGGTATGTTCGGTCAGGAACAAGTCCCTGCCTACTCTGCCGCTTCCGTATGTCCTTCCACGACAACAGGCTCGTGATGCTCTACAATGTCATGCGGTTCGTGAGCAGAATTCTCTGCAGACGAATTACCGTCAAGGATCAAGGATACGTCGATTTCCGTCTCCCCATGAATCACCTGCGGCGTTCCCGTCGAAACAGGTTCGTCCGCCGGAGCAGCTACTTCCGATGGAGCAGCTACATCCTCCGAAGCAATTACTTCCGATGCTGGAACAGCTTCCGTGGAATCCTGATCCCCTGTCTCCGAAACATAAACTGCCAAAAAGGTCTCATCCATGTAATCACAGGATACAGACAATGTAGTTCCCTTGACAGAAAGATTATCAGAGTCCTCTTCTACCTTTACCCATTCCTTCTCGCCTTTTAACAACGCCCAATGATCGAACCTATAGCCCGAATGTGCCTTCGGCGGCTCTACCTCTAAGTGGTTGCCCGCAGATATCGTGGTAAGGAATGCGGCATAGGACATGCCTCCGCCCGGAAGTTCAAATCCGGTGCATGCTTTGGGATCTGCCACAAACCAAGAACCCCACACAATACGGGCTCTCGAATTGTCGGAGCCGTCCTCAGGTTTTACTGTCCCGCACACGGTGCAGTAAACATGGCCGTCGTCTTCCTCGTCGTCCCACTTATGCCCATGACCGTTACACGGAACATCCTTCCACTGCACCCAAGTACCAGCTCCGTACACGTTGTACAAGTAGAACAACATCTGGCAATTCTCATTCTTACATCTGGCTGTCTTAATCCAGCCGTTTTCACTCTTTCCGTCCCTACTCATGCTAGCCAGAGCGCCCTCATTCTCTCCCTTTGTTGAAACAAATTCATACTCGAGATGATCACATTCTGCCAGCGGAAGCGCTATTCTTTCCTCGTACTCGCATTCTGTGCAGTCTTTTACCGCATAGCCCTTCGTGGTGGTGGTGGATTCCACTACCGTCACCGGTTCCGACAGCTTGTGTCCATGCCTTGTGCCGTACTCGACCTTCGTCTCCGTATAACCGCACTTCGTGCAGGTGAACACATCCTTCTGATCCGTGGTACAGGTCGCGGCAATTCTCTCTTCCGTCATCTCATGCCCGGTCCGGGGAATTCTCTGTGTCTTTGTCTCGCCACAGCCATCATGTGCACAGGTAATCTTGAGTAGACCGTCCTGCGTGCAGGTCGCTTCCTTCACCAGCTCAACCGTCTGACTGTCGTTAGCGGCTGAGAACAATCTGGCTCCTCCAGCGGCTACATTGCCCGCCGAGAAATCGTGTCCGATCTTCTTCGCCGTAATTGTCTCATTCTCCACCAGACCACAGCGTTCGCACTGATCGTAAGAACGTCCGTCCTCGGTACAGGTAGCCGGATCGTCATGGTGTACCATGCTGTGTCCGAGCGCTTCCCTGATCTTGCCGTTTTCGTCCTTGAGATTGATCGACTGATAGCCGCATTTCGTACACTTGGAATAGGTCGCCCCGCGCGTCGTGCAGGTCGGTTCCACATTCTTTGTCACCACAAACTCATGCTCCGCTCTGAGGCCTTCCTTCACGGTCTTGCCGCAGACAGCGCATGTACCTGTTCTGCTTCCGGTATCGCGCCATGTCATGTCGTTGCCGAGATATCCGCAGTAAGGCTCCTTCGTCACAACCCACGTGAATTCGCATACATGCTCGGTCTCTGCCGGAGTCTCTGCTTCCGTCTGGGTCGGTACGTCTGTCTCTTGCTGAGCCGGCGTTTCCGCTTCCGTCTGGACGGAATTTTTCATCTCCGGTGCAGACGCTGAAGCATCTGTCTGAGCCTGCGTGTCCGGCTCCGGTGTCGGTGCTACGGCCTGCGTCTCTGCCTCCGGTGCAGACGTCGGAGCATCTGTCTTCGTCTCCGCCTGTGTCTCTGGTGTAGTCGCCGGAGCATCTGTCTTCGTTTCGGCCTGTGTCTCTGGCGTAGTCGCCGGAGTGTCTGTCTTTGTCTTTGTCTCCGCCTGTGTCTCTGGCGTAGTCGCCGGAGCGTCTGTCTCCGTCTCGGTCTGCTTCTTCACTTCCGGCGTCGGCTCTGTTGCGTTAGGAGCCGCAGAAGCCGGAGCTTTCTTCTGAGCCATCTTTGACGCCGTCTTCTTGGCCGGAACTGTCGTCTTCGGTACAGGAGCCGATGTTTCCGCCTCTGTCTGAACCGGTGCTTCCGGTGTCGCCGTCGGAGCGGCAGCTTCCGTCTGATTCTGCGCATCCTTTTCTGGTGCGTCCGGCGTCGGAGCGGCAGTCTCTGTCTGAGCTTTCGCTTCTTTTTCCGGTGCTTCCGCCGTCGGAGTTGCAGCTTCCGTCTGATTCTGCGCTTCCTTTTCCGGTGCGTCCGGCGTCGGAGCGGCAGTCTCTGTCTGAGCCTGTGTTTCCTTTTCCGGTGCTTCCGGTGTCGCAGCGGCAGTCTCATCCTCGGTCGGCGCTTTCGCTTCCGTCTGGGTCGTTGCCTTCGCATCCGATGCTTTCACTTCCGGCGTCAGCGTTGATGCTTCGGGAGCCGCAGAAGTCAAATTTGCCTCGGATGCAGGCGCGGATGTCTGCTCCGGTGCTTTTGCTTCCGTCTCCGGTGTCTTCGCCTCTGTCTGAGCCGGAGCTTCCGTTACCGGCGTCGTCCCTTCTTCCGCCGTTGCGGGTACAGCCGCAGCGGCCGCATCCCCCTCATCCGGAGTCTGCACGGGAACATTCAACAGCTTCTCATAGGAATCATCTTTTCCCTCAGGCACGGTGACGACTGCTTCCTTCGAGATCCCCTTCAGCGCATTTTTGCCGACCTTCTTCAGAGCCTTGCTCTGGATGTCGACGACCGCAAGCTGCTTACAGCCCTTGAACGCGTTCTTGCCGATCTCTTTGATCACGGTGTTCGTAGTCACCGTCTCCAGCTTCTTGCATTTCTTGAATGCATTCGCGCCGATCACGGTCACAGTCAGTGTATACTTGCCATTCTTTACAGTCTTCGGCACAGTCACGGAAGTCACATTCGACTTTGCGCCGATCAGTGTAGCTTCGCCTTTCTTTCCCTTCAGGGAGGTAACCTTGTACTGGAGGTCTCCCTTCCAGAACGTCGTTCCTTTTTTGACGGTCTCTGTCTTCGTCTTCGCAGCAACTACCGGAAGCGTCGTGGAAACTACTCCCACGTTGACTACCATCATGAGTGCCATTGTCATCAGTAAACATTTCAACCACTTTTTCAATTTCATACTGAAACCCTCCTTTTCAACTCGAAACGCAGTTGTCTGTGTCGGGTCCATATTTCCTGTCACATAAGCTAGCTTGTATTCCTATCAAATGACTCTGCTCAGAAATATGGCAACCGGCTGTCATAGCATGGCGATTCATTTTCACGTCAGCCTTAGACCCTTGGCTTTGCGTCCCTGCCTTTCGACAGGTTTGCCCTTTTAACATTTTCCTTTCGTTACATTTCATTGTTGTCCTGTAAATCACTTTAAAAAATTTTGCCGCTTGTTTACTGTCATGCTTTCGGCCTCTGTAGCTGCCTTACCGTCCCCGCATCACCTCCTTAGTTTTTTTATGCCCCGCCTTGTTGCATAGGGCAGAGCATATACGCAGGCGTCCTCCGTGACAGACTCCTGTACAATTACAATACACGATATTGCAGAAAACGTCAAGAAAATCTATTAGGAAGATTTATGTAATTTCGTTATCATTCATAAATTTGAATCCAGATACTGCAATATTCCGTCGCGAATCGCACATACCGCGCGATCCTGATACGCTTCATCCTGAAGCAGCTTCTCCTCCTCCGGGTTCGTGAGAAATCCGCATTCCACGATCACCGTCGTCCCGACCGACCGTTTCAGGATATAATAGGACGCGTTTCCCTTGTGCGTCTTCGGCGATTTTACCTCGAGCTGTTCATTCATGCATTTCTGGATGCACTCCGCCAGACGTTCCCCCTCCTTCGACTGGGCGTAATAAAATACCTGCGGCCCGCTGACCGAGCTGTCCGGATAACTGTTCTGATGAATGCTGACCGTCACAAGTGGCTTCTCCTTCTCGATGACCGCACACCGGCGCTGCATATCCTGCGCTTTTTTGTGCGACTGCCCCACGTCGTATAGTCCCTCCTGCGTCGGACGCGTCTGCACCACGCGATAGCCCTCGTCCGTGAGCAGCTTTTCCAGCTTCTGCGCAAAAATGAGATTGAGCTCGCGTTCCGCGATCCCGCTTGCTCCCGATACGCCGGGATCAAATCCCCCATGTCCCGCGTCGAGGACGATCGTCCCTTTCTCCGCCTGCCCCGAGGTCTCCTGTTCAGAATCCCCCTGCTTCGAATTTCTCTGTTCTGAGTTTTCCTGTTCCGGATTGTTTTCCTTCGAATCTCCTTGTTCTGAATCCCCCTGTGCCGAATTTCCCTGCTTTGAATCCCCTTGTTTCGAATCTCCCTGTGCCGAATCACTTTGCTGCGGATTTTTTGAACCGCTCGGCTGCTGCTCCGGATCACCCGTCCCGGTTCCGTCCGGATCCTGTCCGGCCGTGCTGCCCGCCGCGCCCTTGTTCTGTCCGATCTTTCCCGCCTTTCTCATGCTCCCCGCATATGCGGAGACAAGAAAAACCAGTACCAGAAGCATAGTCAGCATCAGGTACTGGATTATCTTTGTCCTTTTGTATGATTGATTCACCGCGTTTACCCCCAACAGGTTTATTACTATACCTATTGCCGGGGGCAGACGATTATGCCTTGATTCCGGACGGACCTTTCCGATCTGCCTTGTGAAACGGCGAAGCTGTTTCCCCATCCCGCAGGGATCTGAATTACGGAGTGCCCCGGAGATATTATTTGCGGTCTTTTTTGCGCATTTTCAGAACCAGCAGAATGATCAGCACGATCACCGCCGCCGCAAGAAGCCCGATGTACAGGCCGATCGGCGTCTCATCGCCGGTCTGTGCCGCGGTCGTGTCCACGTTCGGATCGATCTCGCCGTTTCCGCCGTACCATCCGTCGGTGCCGCCGTATGACGGGATATTGTTCTCGTCCGACATGATCTCTTTCCAGTCGTCCTCCGTCGCGGTGCCGTACACTGAGTTCAGGAAGATCGTCTGGATCTCGCGCGTCTGCTGTGTGAACGCCGCCGTCGAATTGACCGCCCTGATATTGTAGCCGAACTGACTCTCGTTGCGGATCACGTGTCCGCTCTGATCCGTCTCGGCAATGTAGATCACCGCCTTGTCCTTCGTCCCAAGATTCAGCGTGATCTTCAGCGTGAGCTCGCTCTGATTCTTGAGGCTCAGCGGGATCGGGTTCGTGTAGAGCTTCGTAAACTGCGCGTCTTGGAACAGCCCCAGATAGAAGGTGTCTGTCACCGGATGCAACGATGTTCCCTCGTATACCCTCTTCGTCAGGTAAAGCGTCACCTTGGAGGACTTCGTCTGGTTCGTGACCGTGACCGTCTTGTCCTCGCCGCGTGAAACGGTCACAGACGGCTGGTCGATCGTCACATTGTAGGCAAAGGTATCGGAAGTGTCGATCCGATTCCCGTCCGCATCTACCTCGGCGAAATAGTACGTGGCGTTGTTCTCGCCCGGAAGCAGGATCCTTCTCCTCACGGAAGCGCCCGACGCATTTTCCAGCTTCAGGGTAATGATCTCCGGCTCATCGGAGAAATCCTCCTTTCTGTACATTCCTACATAGAATGTCTCCGACACCTTCTGCGCCGCTCCGGAAGCGGTCGTCACACGCTTTGTGACTGTCACCGTGCCGGTATAACGATATCCGGCCGGACGTCTGTTGTAAATATTCTGAATTACTGCGGTCTTCCGCTTGGCGTCCATCGGCACTCTGCCGTCGTTCGCGCATCTGATCTGGCTGCCGGAGGAAGCGGTCTTCACCTCTCCGTACTCGTCCGTCTCCGCCACGAAATAAGTCTCGTTGTGCTTCAGATTCTCGAACGTCACCGTCGTGCTCAGCTTATCCGTCACGATCTTCTTGACGTCGCTGACCTTTATCTTCCGGTCAGAGTCTTGGAACAGCGCCACATAGAAGGTACGGTTGCCTGGATAGTTGTTGTTGGGATCATAGGCATAGAGCTGATATTCTCCGCTGAACACCTGCTTTTCCACCGTAAGCTTGTAGTCGGTTGTCTGCTGCGTATCGTTTATGATGGTAACGGTCGTCACCTTTCCGTCCTCTACCGTAAACGGCACGTCCGCCGCCGGCGCATAGCCGGGATCGTCTCCCACGGGAGAAAAGTCTCCCTTCACGGGAATATGATCGACCTCGGACAGATAATAATTTTTTCCGTCCTCAAGACCCGTATACTCGAGGTAATCAGAACCGGACAAAAACACCTTCCCATCCTTAATTGACAGGTTCCTTCCATTCTCATTCTTAATCGACAGGATCTTTCCATTCTCGTCCTTAATCACCAGCATCATATTCTTCAGATGCTGACCGCCGTGCATTACGCCGAACCGGACGACCGCCTGACTGAGCTGATTCGTGATTGCGGCTGTCGCCGACGGCACGGCCGCCGTCACCTCGATCACGCCGTTGTTTGTGATCGAGACCGCATAGCGGAGATCCGCCGCGCTCCTGTCCGCTTCGGTGAGCACTTTCCCCTGCGCGTCCGTCTCGGCGACATAAACCTTCATCGGAGACGCCGTCGCTTTCAGCTTGTCATATGTAACCGTCGCCGCCGCGCCGCCGTTCATGCTGAAGGTAAGCACCACCGGCTTTTCGCTCGTCGTGTTCGTCGCGGGATCCGTCACGGTCTCCGTGATCGGCTGCGTATGATTTTCATCCTTAAACAGACCCGCATAGAAGGTCTCCGTGGAATTTCTCGCGTTGCCCTTGCTGTCCTTCAGCTCTTTCGTCAGCACAAGCGACGCATTGTAATAAAACCCGGTCGGATATATTGTGCCGTCACTGCCGTAATCGAGCACCAGTCCGCCCTCCTGCGTCCCATCCGTTCCCGTATCGAGCAGGGTAACCGTATCCGAACCGTTTTCAGTCACTTCGAAGCTCAGCGTTCCGGGAGCGTCAGCAGTCTTGTTCTCTCGGCGCAGGACCGGGTACGCGACCGTCTCCCCTTCCTTCGGCTGAAGCGCGTTCCCTTCCGCGTCGACGAGCTGCAGGGTATACTTGCCCGGAGCGAGTCCGGTAAATGTAAGATCTCCTTCTTCCTTATCTGCAGTAAATACAAGCTGACCCGGCTTAGGCGCTTCCGGTGTCTGCGTCCCGGATGTTGACGGATCTGACGTCGTCTCAGGACTCGGCGTCGCTTCAGGACTCGTCGTCGCTTCAGGACTCGGCGTTGTCTCTGGACTCGTCGCCGCAGCTTCCTTCACCAGCACGATCGAATAAGGGTCAAGCTTACTCTCGCCGCTGACCGCATAAATCGGCTTCCCGTCAAAGAGTATTTTTATAGAATCCTTAAAGGTAACATTCCCGGTCTCCGGCTGCGGATTCGTCCCTCTCGAGGTTGGATCGTCGATCGGCTTTGCCTCATCGATCGGCTCTGCCGTGTCGATCGGATGCGGCGTATTCTCGTCGGCAACGATCACAGAGTCGTCTTCCGTCTCGGCAGCGTCGTCTTCGACCTCTCCCGGCTGACTCTGCGCTTCCGTCCCGCTCTCCTTTTTTTCGCTCTCTTTTTCTGTTTCTTTGGAGGTCTCCTTCTCTTCCTTGGAGGTCTCTTTCTCTTCCTTGGAGGTCTCCTTCTCTTCCTCCGCATCCGCCTCATGCCCCTTGACGAACGCGATCGGCAGAAGCTCCTCGACGGATTCCGACACCGTCACGCTGTCCGCGTACACCGCACCGGCAAGATCCGCATTCACGGTCACCGCCGCCTCCGGCGCAAGGAATGTTCCCTGCAGACGATCCGTGCCGCCCAACGTAAGATTTCCCTTGTAACCGGAAAACTCGCCCTCCTCGTCCATCGCGGCGAAGTTGTACAGAATATCGCCCGGTTCGCTGTCTTCCTCGTATTTCACATCCTCTCCGGACAGCCGCATCGCATATCCGGAAAAGCTCAGCGCCTGATCTGCGCTGTTAGCGATCACATTCACCACATAGTACTGCTTTGTGACGTCGATCACCTGATCGCTGAACTGATCGTCGAGCTGGGCAGTATCCAGCTTACCGTCCTCGTCCGCGTACAGATTGATCACCTGCACCGTAGAAGAGGATTTCGCGTTCGCAAGCTCAACGGAAAAATCCTTCAACGCCGCCGCGACGGCGCTCCCGTCAGCGTCGGCCGCAATCTCCTGCTCCTCCAAAAGACCGTCCGGCACAGTCACCTTCCCGGCCGCAAACAGATACGGCGCCGCCTGCTGCAGCTCCTTTGCCAGTTCATCCGCGGAATACTTCTCCCCGTCATTCTCGCGCTCCGAACGCTCCGTCTGCTCCTCGGTCTCTTCCTTATCCTTCTTCTTTGCCTTTTTCCCGGAAGCCTTTTTGGACGACTCCTCCGGCGCTTCCGTCTGTTTCTCCGTAGGCGCTTCCGTCGCCTTCTCGGTCGGCTTCTCCGTCGGTGCTTCCGTCACCTTCTCCGTCGGCGCCTCGGTCGGCTTCTCCGTCGGCGCTTCCGTCACCTTCTCCGTCGGTGCTTCGGTAGGTGCTTCCGTAGGCGGCTCGGTCGGCGCTTCCGTCACCTTCTCCGTCGGTGCTTCGGTCGGCGCTTCCGTAGGCGGCTCGGTCGGCGCTTCTGTCACCTTCTCCGTAGGCGGCTCCGTCTGCACTGCCTCCGTCTGCGTCTCCGACTGCAGATCATCTGCCAAGATCACCGCCCCGTTCTGCAGAAGCATAGCCGATGCAAGAACAATGGCTGCCAGTTTTCTGAACCTCTTATTCATTAGAAATCCTCCCTATCCGAGTCATACCCTCCGCTCACGAATCGTATGACAGGTTTGTTGCTGTAAACATAATACGTCGTATATAGTATAGTACAATCTTTTTTCCACGTAAACAAAAATATTCTTAAAAATAAGACAATTTTTAGCAAAAATATCATATTATAAGTTTGCTTTTTATTGACATCGGCCTGTCCGTCTACTATACTGAACTTGCAGGCGCTATCTCTGATTCGACAAGGAGACGGATATGAATTCCTTTTTTGCCAATGATATCAAAGAGCTGAATACGCTCTACAATCGGATCCAGTTTTCGTTTATCTTCCTCTACGGGCGGTACGGGACCGGAAAGACCAGCCTGATCCGCGAATTTTGCCGTGACAAGGCGACGCTGTTCTACTCCGCGCAGGAGACCGTGCCCGCGGGACATTTAGACGCGTTTTACCGTCAGGTGGCGCGCAGCCTGAATACCAGAAAACTGCCGGAATCCTTTGACAACTGGGAGCAGGCGTTCTCGTACGTATCGGACTGCTCCTTTTCGCGGCGTCTCATCCTCGTGCTCGACGAGTTCCAGACGCTCGTCCGAAACTGTCCTGACTTTATGGAAGCGTTCGCATGGGCGGTGCAGCACGCGTTTCCGGCCGGAAAAGTATTTCTGATCGTATCCAGCTCGTCCGTCGGCTATGCCGGCGAGCTTATGGCGGAGCCGATCCGCGCGCCGTTTGACGTAATCACGGCGCGCGCGTTCCTCGACGTGCTCCCGTTCTCGGCATGCCAGTCTTTCTTTTCCGGCTTTGCCCCGAAGGAACAGCTTCTCCTGTACGGCGTCACCGGGGGATTTCCCTCCTGCGCGCCGCAGATTCAGCCGAAGCTGTCCGTGCGCCAGAATATCCAAAGGCTGTTCTTCAGCGCGGATTCCCCGTTTCTCACGGCTCCTCTTGATACTCTGCACAGGGAGCTGAGGGAAATCTCGACTTACAATTTCCTGCTCGAGATCATTGCGTCCGGCGATACGAAGCTGACGGACATCGCGAAAAAAGCGTCCGTCGGCACGAACAAATGCGCAAAGTATCTCGGCGTGCTGATCTCGCTCGGCCTGATACGAAAAGAATTCCCCGCTGCCGGGGAATCTCTGAAAAAAGTCCGCTATCAGTTCGCGGACCATATGACGCGCTTCTGGTACCGCTTCGTCGGCCCGAATCTCAGCGACATCCTTTTCGGGCGCGGCCAGCAGGTATACGAGCAGCAGGTCCTGTCTTCGCTGGACGAATATCTGCTCCCCGTCTTTGAGACAGTCTGCGCCGAATATCTGGAGCGTTTGGCCGGCACCGGTCAGACGCCCTTCGTCTACAAGCACACCGGCGCATGGTGGACCGGCGGCACCAAACGCGAGCCGTTCCTGCGCATCCCGCTCGTGGCGACGGACGAACACCACACGGTGCTCGGCATCTGCCACAGCGCCGCCAAGCCTGCCGGAAAAGAACTGCTCGACCGGCTCTTGGCGCCGATGGACGCTTTCGGCGATCTGAAGCGCTATTGCTGTATTTTCTCCGTCTCCGGCTTCACGGACGAGCTGCGTCTGGCCGCCCGTCAGACCGGCAACGTATGGCTGATCGACCTCGACGACATCTGCGGATAAAATGTCGATCGTCTTCACTCTGCCCTGCGATTCCGCTATCGCCCGGCTCCGGGGATAAAGCTCTCTATTCCTCGTCGATCATCTTCACTCTGCGCACATGGCGCTCCTCGCCGGAAAACGGCGTGTTCAGGAACGTCTCCACAATCTTGCACGCAAGGCCGGGTCCGACCACGCGCGCGCCCATCGTCAGAACATTCGCGTCGTTGTGCAGTCTGGTCGCCTCCGCGCTGAAGCAGTCGCCGCAGAGCGCCGCGCGGATCCCCTTGTAACGGTTCGCCACCATCGAGACGCCGATTCCGGTGCCGCAGATAATAATGCCCTTCTCGCACGCCCCGGACAGAATCTCCTTCACAACCGCCCTCGCGTAGACGGGATAGTCCACGGAAGCCGGCGAATACGTGCCGCAGTCCTTGTACTCGATCCCCTTGCCGTCCAGATACTTCATAACCTCCAGCTTGAGCTCATAACCGCCCTGATCGCATCCGATTGCTAACATAATAATTCCTCCTCGTTTAATTGTAGAACGAGCTTCGCGATCAGCACATCCAGCTCGCCGAAGCTCACTCCATAGTCTGCAAGTCCTCCCCCGTAAGGGTCTGACACGTCGCGTCCGTCTCCCGTGAACTCCGCGATCGTCTTCACACCGTCCGCAAGCTCACCGAAATGATTCTGAAGCTTTTGCCTGACGCCCTCGCCCGTCGCGAGGATCAGGGTCCGCTCCTCAAAATCCTCCGCAAGAAGCGGAGCGCTCACATGATCCTTCATCGTCAGCCCGTTGCTGACAAGCACCGCCTCCGCCTTTGGATTGACCGGCTCCGGGAAAAGAACGACCGCCCCTCTGGACGTCACCTCAAGCACATCCAGCAGAAATTTGCTCTGAAGGATCGCCTCCGCCATCGGGCCGAGCGCCGTATCCGAATTGCTCACAAAAATTAATCTGTCGTACCGTTTCAAACCAATCGACTCCTTATCTGATCACACGGCGATGATCTGGTGCCCGGCCGCTTTAATCAGTCGATTCATGATCGCCTGCCCCATCTGCGGCGTATCAAACGCCTCGGAATAGATCACGCTCACATCCGACTCGTCGAACTCCCGCAGGATCCCATACAAGTGCCGCGCGATCGAACCCTCGTCCTGCCGGGAACCGATCGACTTCACAACCGCATTCGCGTAAAATGCCTGCGATTCATCGGTCCCGATCACGCCTGTGCGCTGTCCCTTCGCCGCGTTCGCCTCCGTCATGGCGTTGATCCGCTCCCGGACCTGCCGCTGCGGTCCCTGCACAATGAAAAGCTGCGCCTTCGGCGCATAATGGCGGTATTTCATTCCCGGCGCCTTCGGTCTCAGATTCACATCCTCCGAGGTAAGCGCGCGGTCGACCTCCACCTCTCCAAGCACCCGGCCAAGCATCTCCCTGCTGATATAGCCCGGACGCAGGATCGTGGGCGTACCGTCGGTCAGATCGATAATCGTCGACTCGAGTCCGATCTCCACGTCTCCGCCGTCGATGATCATATCGATCACCCCGTCCATGTCCTGCGCGACGTGCTCCGCCGTCGTCGGGCTCGGCCGTCCGGACGTATTCGCGCTCGGAGCCGCTACATAGCCGCCGCCCGCCCGAATCAGCGCGCGCGCCACCTCGTGCCCCGGCAGCCGCACCGCCACCGTATCAAGCCCGCCCGTCGTCGCAAGCGGCACCGCGTCGGACTTTTTCAGGATCATCGTCAAAGGCCCCGGCCAGAACGCGTCCGCAAGCAGCTTCGCCTCCGCCGGAATATCGACCGCGATCTTTCCGATCGCATCCCAATCCGCGATATGCACGATCAGGGGATTGTCCGACGGACGGCCCTTCGCCTGATAGATCTTCGCAGACGCCTTCTCGTCCAGCGCGTCCGCGCCCAGCCCGTATACCGTCTCTGTGGGAAAAGCGACAAGCCCGCCCCTGCGCAGAATCTCTCCCGCGCGGCGGATCCCGGCCTCATCTATACCGTCACGCATCCTCACGACGACCGTTTCCATACGTTTCCCACCTTTCAAGTCCAAGTATATCACTTATTCTGTCTTTTGTGAAACCATTTTCATAATTTTTCTCTTTTTCTGGTATTCAAACGGCAAATGCTGTGTTAAAATAGAAAAAAATGTGCAAACGGAGGCAATCAGATTTATGAGTGAAGAAATTTTGACAGCGCAGACACCTGAAAACGAAGCACCGGAAGTCACGGAAGTTCCGGAGACCCCGGAAGTCCCGGAGACGCCGGAAGCGCCCGAAATTCCGGAAGCACCGGAAGTGCCCGAAGTACCTGAGACCCCGGCGGTCCCGGAGACGCCTGCCGCTCCTGCAGAGAGCATGGCTGACTATGAAGATGCGATCGCGGCCTCGATGAAGCCGATCCACGAGGGCGATATCCTGAGCGGGACGATCATCGGAGTTTCCGACGAAGAGCTGGTCGTGGATCTCGGCATCCATACCGACGGCGTGGTGCGTCTCGAGGACGCCAGCGACGATCCCTCTTTCTCCCTGAGGAGCTTTGAGGTCGGACAACCTGTCTCTGCCACGGTCATCCGCCGCGACAATGCGCAGGGCCGGATCCAGCTTTCCCTGAAAGCGGCCGCGGCCGTGCTCGGCTGGGAGCGTCTTCAGCAGTTGCAGAAGGATCAGTCCAACATCACCGTCAAGATCAACGAGGCAGTCAAGAGCGGCGTGACTACATACGTCGAGGGCATCCGCGGATTTATCCCGGCATCCAAGCTGTCCCTGAATTATGTGGAGAATCTGGATGAGTTTGTCGGACGCGAGATCGAGGTTCGCGTCATTACGGCGGATCCGGAGGAAAAGCGTCTCGTCCTCTCCGCGCGCGATATCCTGCGCGAGAAGGCCGAGGAGGAGCGCAAAAACAAAATCTCCAACGTACAGGTCGGCCTTGTGACCGAGGGCACGGTGGAGACATTACAGCCTTACGGCGCGTTCGTGAATCTCGGGAACGGCCTTTCCGGCCTGATTCATGTCTCGCAGATCAGCCAGCAGCGCATCAAGCATCCGTCGGCGGTGCTCAAGGAAGGCCAGACCGTCAAGGTGAAGATCATCGCGGTCAAGGACGGCAAGATCAGCCTCAGCATGAAAGCGCTTGAGGATGTCACAGCAGAGGCGATCGAGGAAGAGACCTACCATCTGCCGAAGGCCGAGGAAGCGACGACCTCACTTGCATCGCTGTTCAAGAATATCAAGCTGTAAATAACGGGGCGGAGCCTTCATACCGCCGCATATTCAAAAACCTAACGGGAGTCTGTCGCATCCTGACAGACTCCCGTTTTTAATGTCAATAAAATCATGCCCGATATGATTATGTGTGAGCAGACCTCAAAAATGAAACCTCAGAAATCAGATCTCAGAGATCAAGGACCCGGTACGTATGGTGCACCTTGGGCAAAAATTTCGTGAGCACATCCTGCGTGCGCAGCTTCAGGCTGGAGGTATTAACACACGGATGGCAACCGAGATACTCTGATTCGACGACCTCCCGATCGATCAGAAGCTGCACGCGATTCTGCGTATCGTTCATCAGACCCATGATGCTGACCGAGCCGGGCGTGATGTCCAGAAATTCCTCCATATAAGACTCGTCCGCGAAGGACAGCCGCGGCGACTCAAGCATCCGCGAGACGTCCTTTGTCACGAATTTCTTGGTTCCCGGCATCATCAGAAGATAAAACTGCGTCTTCCGGTGATCGCAGAGAAACAGATTTTTGCAGATGCGGATGTCAAGCGCGGCATCCACCTCGTCGCATTCCGCGATCGTCATCAACGCCTGATGATCTGCCCTGTCATACGAAATTCCCAGCTCATCCAGCAGGTCGTACACGGCAAGTTCTTTTGGCAGTCTTCCGTCCGTGTTTTCCGGACGGCCATGATAGATCTCCATTTGTCTCATTCCTTTTTCTTTTACTTTTCGCCCGTTTCGGACCGTTCCTCCAATGTCGCTTTTCTCCGCTCAGGATACTCGCTCTCCTGCGTCAGCTCCAGCCACTTATATCTCTCGATCATCTCCCGCAGCCTTGCGCAGACCGCCCGCGCGGAAAGATCCTTTACGCCCGTTCGGCGGCGCTTCTCAATATCAACCAGCTTTTCCCGAAGCAAAAGCCGATCCTCCTCCCGGAAAAACTGTTCCACCGCGAGCACGACCAGATCCTCTTCCCCGTTTTTCGTCAGGAAAATCGGCGACTCTGTTTCCCGACAGGTCCTTACAATCTCATTATATTTTCTGCGAATCATCGCAGACGGCTGTATCTGTATCTGCACCCGATCCTTCCTTTCGTCCGCCGAGACAAAAAGCGGACAGGCCATGCCGTCTCTGCCTCCGCCCGATCCTTCTTTTTGTCCATCGGGGCAAAAACGCTCCCGATCAGATCACATAATGATCCGCCTGCTGCGCGCTCCAATTTACAAGATCCTCCAGTGTGACCGTATCCACCACGCCGTTGATCGCATCGTTCAGCTTTTGCCACAGAATCCGCGTCGTGCAGTCCTTCTCCCTCGCGCAGAACTTTCCCTTCTCTTCTACGCATTCCACCGGGCAAAGGCTCCCCTCCGTCAGACGCAGGATCATGCCGACCGTGTACTCCTCCGGATTTTTCTGCAGCACATAGCCGCCCTGCGGCCCGCGAATACTGCGCACATATCCCGCCTTATTCAGCACGGAAATGATCTGCTCCAGATATTTTTCCGAAATATCCTGCCGGCGCGCCACGTCCTTCAGCCGGATCGGATCCCCGGACGCATGCATCGCGAGGTCCAGCATAAGCCGAAGCGCATATCTTCCTTTCGTTGATATTTTCATGGTCTACCTCCAAAAATACCGGTTTTACCGCCACAAAATATAGATCAGCGTGAGACACAATCCAATGCCGAACATCAGAAGCGCAAACGACAGACTTCGCCCGATGATCGTGTTGTTCTCCTTCAGCGCCATATTCCGCACTGCGAGGACATGCACGTAATCCTTGTGTGCCGGTCTGCGGCGGCGCCACGTATGATTCGCAACGCTCTGCCAGAAATTCATCACATGCCCCAACACCGCCGTGATGATGTTGCCCTCCGGCCGCTCATGCGGCAGTGGACTGTCGCGGTAGATCGTCTTTCGCAGCGCCACGACCGCCAGATCGATAAGGCTGTCGAGCACTCTGCAGAGCACGCCGAACACCGTCGGAAGAAATTTCAGAAGCAGCGGCCGGTAGATCAAATTCTCAAGATCGAGCCACGTCGGCCAGAGATCGACATACACAGCGCTCTTTTTCGCGTGCTTCCCTCTCCCTTTTTCCTCTTGCCGCATCAGCGCTTTGCGTATCACGAACAGATAGACAATCGCGCCGATCAGGATCGAGATCATAGCGCCGGACAGATTTTTCAGGCTGAAGTAGTCCACCACATGCCCGAACTCCTCAAGCTGCATCAATCCCTGACCGAGTCCGGCCGCGCGGTCCATGAGCTTGTGCGGAAATAGTCCCCAGACCAGAAGCACTGCTGCGCTTCCCGCCAGCGCGAATGTGCTCGCGCCGTTCATGTAATTCGTCTGCTTGTCATATTTCTTCTGACGCTCGGCGCTCTCGTTGCGCTCCACGAAGATTGCCACGAAAAGCTTCGTCATGTAGGCGACCGTCAGCCCGCCGCTGAACAGGAAAATATACTCGACCGCGCGCATCAGCCAGCCGCCGCCGTACTCCACAATGCTCTCGTGCAGCAGCGTCTTGCTTACATAGCCGCTAAAGAGCGGAATGCCGCCGATCGCAAGCGCGCCGATCAGAAAGATCGCCTTCAGGAGCGGCTTCTTTCTGCCGTAGCCGCGGATCTCGTTCAGATTCAGCGCGTGCGTATTCATAAAGATTACGCCGGCCGCCATAAAGAGCACCAGCTTGATCATCGAGTGATTTATCATATGCAGAAGCGTCCCGTACACCGCGAGCGCGTTCTCCTCGCCGAGCAGGCACTGCATCCCGACGCCCACAAGGATAAAGCCGATCTGCGACATCGAGGAGCAAGCGAGCGTGCGCTTCAGATCGATCGAAAAGACCGCGAGCAGCGCTCCGCCGAACATCGTGAGCACGCCGATCGCAAGGATCAGGACGCCCCAGCTTTTATCGTGCAGAAACAGTCCGCTCGTCGTGACGAGCACGCCGAAAACGCCGGTCTTCGTCAGGATACCGGACAGCAGCGCGGACGCCGGAGCCGGAGCCACCGGGTGCGCTTTCGGAAGCCAGATGTGCAGCGGAAACGCGCCCGCCTTCGCGCCGAAGCCAAAGAGCATGCAGGCTCCTGCCGCATACAACAGCGCACGGCGACCCTCGATCGTCTGCGTAATCGACGTTGCTGACGGCCATGAACCCGCGGTTCCCGCAGCCTCACCCAGATATTCCCGCGCCGCCGGAAGCAGCCGCGCCATCTCCAGCGTCCCGAGCTCATGATATACGAGAAACAGCCCCATCAGCATCACGAGACCGCCGATCACCGCGACCGCCAGATACGTAAGCGCGGCGCGCAGCGACGGCTCATTCTCCTCCTGCGCCACCCAGACATAAGAGGTGAAGGACATGATCTCAAAGAAGATGAACGTCGTATACAGATCCGCCGACAGGAACACGCCCATCGTCGCGCCGAACGTCAGCAGAAGAAACAGATAAAAGCGGTTTCGGTTGTGATGGTGCGTGAAATACTGACGGGACAGGATCGTCGTCATCATCCACATCAGGCAGGCCACCGCGCCGTAGATCAGCCGGAAGCCGTCGAGCGTAAACGAAAGTCCGAATCCGCAGATCGCCGGGATCCGGCACGCCGCCACCGCGCCCACGCCCGCCGCGGATGCATAGCGCGCAAAGAGAACCGCCATGACAAGAAATTCACTGATCACGATGAAGTTTGCCATATAATCGCGGCAGGCATTGTTATCTGTGCCGAATTTATTTCCAAACAGCCCTTCGCGCTTTCCCCCTGCAGAATCTGACTTTTTCCCGGACTCCTGCCTTCCTCCGAGTGCTTTCTGCAGCAAAGCCTCTCCATAGTTCCCCGCAAGCCACGCCAGCAGTCCGCCGAGAAACGGATAAAACACGAGAAATGCTAGAATGAAATTGTTCTTCATATCCGTCTCTCCTTTCTACGGCATCTGCGCCGCGATCGATTCCAGTCCTTTGATGAGTGGCCGCGAATGCAGACCGATCACCACGATCGCGATCACGAAGATCGCAAACGGCAGGAGCATCTTCCAGCCGGGATCCTTTACATCCCGAATCGTGTCATAATCAAAATCCTTTCGCGGGAAAAACGCCCGCACGACGATCGTGAGCATATAGATCGCCGTCAGAAGCGCCGAGATCATCAGCGCCGCCACGCCGGCATACGCCAGCGGATCACGGCTGTCCACGGCCGCCCGCACAAGCTGCCACTTGCTGATGAAGCCGCACAGCCCCGGAACGCCCATCAGCGCCAGTCCGGCCACCGTAAACGCAGCGAACACCTTCGGCATCTTCCGACCGAATCCATCCAACTGGTGGACATACTCGCGGCCCGTCTTGCAGATCACGGCGCCCGCGCAAAGGAAGGAACAGATCTTCATGACCGCATGGGTGACCATATGGCTCAATGCGCCGACCAGCCCCAGCGGGGTCATGATCGCGGCGCCGAACAGGATATACGACAGATTGCTGACCGTCGACCAAGCCAGCCTGCGCTTGATGTGCGTCTCCTTGACCGCGCGGCTGCAGCCGTAAACAATCGTGAAGACCGCGAGCGCCATTACCACATGCTGCGCCCATGTTCCGCGCACAAAATCCGGCCCGAAGCTGTAGTACGTGACGCGCATGACCGCGAACGCGCCGGCCTTTACGACCGCCACCGCGTGCAGAAGCGCGGTCACCGGAGTCGGCGCAACGCCCGCCTGCGGCAGCCACGACGAGAACGGCCACATCGCCGCTTTGACCGAAAAGCCCATAAAGCACAGCACATAGATCAGCAAAAGCATATTTACACGGTCCCCGACCGCGGCCAAATCCAGCACGCCGCCCGGCGTGAAGTTCGGCGTCGTCCCGTAAATCAGGATAAAGATCACGCCGATGAACGCGAACGCCGCGCCGCCCAGCGAATAATACAGATACGTCCGGCTCGCCAGCACCGCCTCCCGCGTCAGCGTGTGCATGATCAGCGGAAGCGTCACGAGCGTCAGCATCTCGTAGAAGCAGTACATCGTCACAATGTCCTCGGCCAGCGCGATCCCGAGCGTGACCCCGAACGTAATCACATAGAACATGAAAAAGATGCGTTCATGCTTCTCATGCTCCATATACTCAAACGCGTACAGGACGCACAGCGGCCACAGCACCGACACGATTGCCGCAAACACCGTCCCCATCCCGTCAAGCCGAAAGCTCAGCGTCAGGTTGCTCGTAAAACGAAACAGGACAAAGCTCCCCTGCGGACGGTGAAACAGCATCGCAAGCGCCAGCGCGGAATTCAGGAGCACCAGTCCCTCCGTGTAGACCATCATCTGCGTCCGGTTTTTAAACGGCAGCAGCGGGATCAGCGCCCCGCCCAAAATCGGGAGCAGAATTACGATTATCAGAATTATTTCGTTCATCTTTTCCCCCTCCTCTACAGCACCGACGAGGCAATCTTGCCCGCAAAACCGATCAGCGGATTGGGGAAGAGCCCGAGAAACACCGCGAGCGCCGCAAGGATCACGAGCGGGATCAGCATCTCGAGTGACGGCTCAAGGCTGAGCGCCTGTCCGCCTGTGCCATGTTCCTCTTCTGCCTTCACATGCTTCACGATCCCGCCCGGGAAAAACCCGCTCGTCGTGATCGGCAGCAGATACCCCGCGGTCAGCAGCGCGCTCACAAGCAGCACCGCCGGACCGACGATCCTGAACACGCCGACGTCGGCCTCCAGCGCGCCCTGCGCCAGATACCATTTGCTGATAAAGCCGCTTGTCGGCGGGATGCCGATCAGCGCCAGCGACGCAAAGGTGTAGCACCAGAGCGTTTTCGGCATCTGTTTGCCGAACCCGCGGAATTGCTCCACCCTCGTCTCACCGCATTTGAAAATAAAAATGCCTGCCGTCAAAAACAGCGCGCACTTGACCATCATATGGAACACAACGTGCAAAAGCGCGCCGGTCATGCCGACCGGGGACAGCACGGAAAGTCCGAACAGAATGTACGACACCTGACTGACCGTCGAATACGCCAGTCTCTTCTTGAACACCGGCTCGCGAAACGCCATCATCGAACCCATGAACACCGTCAGCAGCGTGAGCGTCATCCACGCGGTCTGCACCCATGTCCCGCGCAGAAAATCCGGTCCGACCACATAGAATACGGCGCGGATGATCGCCAGAACGCCCGCCTTCGCGATGACGCCGGAGAGCACCGCGGACGCCGGGGACGGAGCCACCGGATGCGCCGCTGGAAGCCACGCGTGCAGCGGGAACATACCGGCCTTCGCGCCGAAGCCGACGAGCATTCCGAACACCGCGATCAGCAGGATCCGGACATTTCCCTGCGCAAGCTCGAGGTTCAGCGTGCCGCCCGCCGTAAATGTCAGTGTGTCACAGTATTTATACAGGAAAAAGATGCCGAACAGCCCGAGGTACGCGCCGCACATCGAGTAAAACAGGTATTTCAGCGCCGCCATGATCGCCTCGCGGGAGCCGTTGTGCAGCACCAGAGGCATCGAAGTCAGCGTCATGATCTCATAGAACAGATACATCGTCACAAGATTGCCTGAGAACGACAGAGCTATCAGCACGCCGTACACGATCAGGTAGAAACCGTAGAAGCGCTGCTCCTTCCCCTCATGCTTCATATAGACAAAGGAATAGAACGCCACAACCGGCCACACGATGCTGATGGCGACCGCGAACAACCGGCTGATATCATCCACATGGAAATAGACAGGGATCCCCTTCAGCAGCTCGAAGAGCGTCACGCTGTGATCCCCGCTAAACGTCGCCGCAATCGCGAGCACCGCGGACACCGTAACCGCCACGGCTACATACTGATGCAGCCTGTGCAGCTCCTCCTCGCCCGGCTCTTTACCCGGCTGTTCGCCTCCATTCTTTCTCTTTTCAAACGCCAGCGACAACAGCAGGATCACTCCTGCGAGCACCGGCAGAAATATCGGAAGCAAAATCCATGCGTCCATGATCTTCTCCTCCATGCAATATTTGTATATTCCCACTGTTCGCCGAGACAGGCATCGCCTCTGCAGCAAACACGTCGATTTTCTGGTTTTCCTGCAGAAGCAATGCCTGCCTCGGCTGTACGACTTCTCATTATTTTCATGAAAACATCGCCAGCCCTTCCCGCAATAGCCGCACAACCGGCTCTGAGCAGAGCCCGAGCGCCATGTTCAGGATGATAAAGCAGACGAGCGCCGTCGACTTGGCCTTCTGCTCGGTGACCTTCACATTCCGGAAGCCGCGCCGCTTTACCTCTTCCCGGTCGGCCGGGGTGTAGATGCGGATCACGGTCTTCATAAAATAGACCGCGTTCAGGATCGTGCTGAGCGCCAGAGCGATCAGCGCCGGAAGCATCTTGTAATATACGCTGTCGACCGCGGCCTGCGCAAACAACAGCTTCGAGATGAAGCCGGAAAACATCGGAAAGCCGACCATCGAAAGCGAGCCGACCGTGAACGCCACACCGGCCAGCTTGTTGCGGTATCCCGCCCCGGTCAGGTCGAAAAAGCTCGTGCTGTCGCCGGACGCGTCCGTGATGCCGGATGCCGCCACGAACAGCAACGATTTCGTGGCCGCGTGCGAGAGAATGTGATACAGACTCGCGATCACACCGGCCGTCGTACCGATTCCGAAGCCCATATAGATGTAACCGATCTGCGCCACCGAGGAATAGGCGATCATCCGCCGGATATTGCCCTCCTTGATCGCGCTGACCGAGCCCATGATCATGCCGACCACGCCGAACGCGAACAGGATGTTGACGATCTTGCTGTCGCGCACGATGTCAAAGCCGATCACGCGGTAAAAAATCTTTACCAGAAGGAAAATATATCCCTTGGAAACCAGCGACGAAAGGATTGCCGCGGATGAAAGCGTCGAATAGCCGTAGGCGTCCGGAAGCCACGCGTGGAACGGGTACAGCGCGCTCTTGATCGCGATACCGACCGACATCAGGCTGACCGTGACGAGCAGCGGGATGTGGTAATCGCCCGTGTCGTGCAGGATCTGCACCTGCTCCTTGATGTTGCTCATCAGCAGATGCCCCGTCATGTCGTAGAGGAAACAGATGCCGAGCAACAAAAGCCCGGAGCCCAAAAGGCTCATGATCATATAGCGTGTGGCCGCCTCGATCGTGCGCCCGTTCTGCCGGATCATGATCAGCCCGCACGCGGAGATCGTATTGATCTCCACGAAAACATACGCCGTAAACAGGTCGTTCGTGTAGATCAGCGCCAGCAGCGATGAGAGCAGCAGATTCACCATCACGTAGTAGAGATTTTCCTTCCCCGCCTCGATCTCAAGTGTGCGCTCCAACGAACCGCCCACCATGCTCAGAAACATGACGACGCAGAAAAACAGCGCCATCAGCGCCTCCAGCACGCCGATGCGGATCTCGTTACCCCAAGGCGCCGGGAAATGTCCCATCAGATAAACGTAAGCTTCCCCGGTGCGGATTGTGAAGTTCAGCACCGCCGCAGACATCGCCCCGATCACCGTGATCACGGCCAGATTGATCCGTCTGGCCGCTTTCCCGCCGATCACGGAGCACAGCGGCCCCGAAAACAGCGAGAGCAGGATCGAGAAGAAGGGGAAATTCTGCACAAATTCCATCACAGACCCTCCCTTTTCAGTCTCGTCGTGATTTCATCGAGATCCAGCGTGTGATACCTGCGGTACAGCCGGATCGTCAGCGCCAGCATCAGCGCGGACACGGACACGGACACCACGATGCCTGTCAGCACCAGACCGCTTGGGATCGGATTGACATACGCCTCCATGCTCTGCACACCGTTCACCACGATCGGAGCCTTGCGCCCCTCGATATAGCCCTTCAGCGCCAAGAACAGATACACGGCCGTATCCATGATGTTCAGCCCGATGATCTTCCGGATCAGGTTCTTCTGCAGCAGCAGATTGGAAAACCCGATCACAAACAAAAGCATTGCGATCGCCTCTTCATAATTGTTCGCCAAATTTGTAAGATTCATATCCTTCTCCATTCCGCCGAAGCAGGCAGGGGCATTTCCGGGCGGATAAACAACTGCCTGTTTCGGCTTTCATAAACGATAGCATCAGTAGCCGCCCTTCCTGAACATCACAAAGAACGTGTACATCGTCCCGGCGACCACGATTCCGACGCAGATGTTCAGGATCAGGATCAGGCCGCTGCTCAGGATCGCGCCCGGCGTCCCCAGAGGGATCACGCTCTCGATGTGGTTCGCGCCCGTGTAGAAGGAATAGCACTTCGACAGGGAGTAGCAAGCCAGCGCGCAGAAGCTGAGCTTCTTGTATGTTTTGGCGGTAAAGAACCGCTCTGTCTTCTCGAAGCCGAACGCGTTCAGATAGAGAATCAGACCGGCCCCGATGATCGCGCCGCCGGAGAAGCCTCCGCCCGGCCCCAAATGCCCGCACAGGATTACATAGATTCCGAAGATCACGATCGTCGGCACGAGGATCTTCGCCACGGTCTGAAGAATTACGTCATTCTTCGGCTCGTAGATACTGTCATTTTCCAGATCCTCCAGCTCTTTTTTCTTGTTCTTGTCAATGCGCAGCAGAATCAGCACCGTACACGTCGCGATAAACAGTACGTGCGACTCGCCGAGCGTATCAAACGCACGGTAGTCGAGGATCATGCCGGTCACGATGTTCACCGACCCGGTCTCCTGCAGGCCGTTCTCGATGTATCGCTTGGACACCTCGTTGTTCACGGGGCGCTCCGCCTGTCCGAGCGTCGGCAACTGCGAGATCGCCATCAGCAGCATCGTCAGGAGCAGCACGCAGAACAGCGCGCACGACACATGATAGATTTTCGTAAAGAAACGGACCTGCCTGTTGCTGTCCATATCGTAGACTCGTTTCAAAACACGCTTCTTCTCCTCAGCGCGTTCCTGCTTCACCGCCTCGTCCTCCTCGAACGGCTTTTGCGGCTGCATCTCCACATTGCCGAGGAGCAGGTCCTGATCCCCGTCCAGCCATTTTTTCAGATGGTAGGAGACCGTCTTCTTATACTCATTCTCAGGAAGTTTTCTGCTCATTTGTATCCTCCTTCCCGCCCGGCCGTTCATCCGATTTTCTGTCCGAATTCTCGCCGAATCCTTTGTCTGGATTTTCGCCCGGTTTCTCATTGGATTCCCCGTCCGGATTTTCATCCGGTTTCTCGTTGGATTCCCCGTCCGGATTTCCGCCTGAGTTCTCATCGGATCCCTCATCCGATTTCACGATCGCCCGAATCTTCTTCAGCGTGACGAAGAACAGCAGGCTCGTGACGCCCGCGCCGACCGCGGCCTCCGTGATCGCCAGATCCGGCGACTCCAGCAGCAGCCAGATGATCGACATCACCAAGCTGTAGGACATATAGATGAGGATCGAATTCAGCAGGTTCTTAGACAGGCTCACCGAGACGGCGCAGACGACCAGAAATCCCAGCAATATATTCGTAAAGATCTGCATGTCACGCCTCCTCCTGTCCGGGCGACGGCGGATCGTCCGCCTGCCGCGCCCCGTCTGCTTCGGTCTCTGAAACAGCGCTTTCTCCGGAATTTTCCCCGGAAGCCTTTAATTTCTCCTCGAGCTCCCGGATCGTATATCTGTGATAATGCTTCTCGGGCTCCTCGTCGGTCGCCACCTCCAGCCTCGCGATCAGGTGCGAGGACGCCGGAGACGAAAACCACAAAAACACGATCACGAGGAACAGCTTCAGCGAGGTGAACGTGAAGCCGCTCATCAGGATCAGCCCGACCAGCGAAAACCCGATGCCCAGCGTGTCGCCCATCGCAGCCGCATGCATCCGGTTCAGCACGTATTTGAAGCGGAACACACCGATCATCTCAATCAAAAAAATCAAAAGGCCGAAGAGAAGAAGAAACGCTCCGCCCAGAAAACGAATCCACTCAATCGCCGCCATTTCGCTTCTCCTCCTCCTCCCTTTTTTCCCGATAAACTCCCATATATACCTTTGTCAGCACGATCACCGCAAGGAAGCTCAGCATCGCGTAGATCAGGCAGATATCCGCCAGATATCCCTCCTCGAGCATCAGCGCGAGGATCGCGATAATAACCATAACCATCGTGCCCATCATGTTGACCGCGACGATTCGGTCCGCCACGCGCGGCCCGATGATCGCGCGCACCAGACAGAGCACGACCATGATCGCGAGAAAGATCAAAGCCCCGGTAAACAGCATGTGGTACGCCTGTTCAAGCTCCGGTATTCCTTTTCCCATCGTTCTTCCACCTCATTTTCCATATTCCCGCCGGTCTATTCCTCTTCCAGCTCGGAAAGCATTTTCACGAACACGGAGCTGTCCATGCCCTCGCCCAGACTCTCGTCCAGACAGTGTACGACATACTTCGAGTCTTCGAGCGACACCGTGATCGTCCCCGGCGTCAGCGTGATCGCATTCGCCAGAAACGCCCGGCCGGTCTCGGTCTTCATATCGGAATGGAAGCTCACAAGCGCCGGCTCCAGCTCCTCACGCTCGGACAGGATCATACGCATGACCGCAAAATTCGCCGCCACGATCTCTTTCACCAGCACGACCGCATAGCGCACAAATCCAACGCAGCGCTTCAAAAGCGCCTTTTCCTTGCGAATGCTGTAGTCCATAAATCTGCAAATGAACGCAAACATAACCGCCGCGATCACCAGCCCGAACACGCAGATCTCCGGCGTGATATTTCCGTTAAAAATCACCCACAGCGCAAAAAACAAAAGAAACATTCCGCAGTGCCTTCTTTCCTCTCAATTACGTTCCATACATTCTAACGCAATATTCGATTTTCGTCCAGAGTAAATTTGCTCAATAATACGTGCCTCCCAGATAAATAATTCTGAAATAATCCAGCCCGAAATACAGATGCGCGGCGAGCAGCAAAATCGCAGCCGCCAGATAGATCACTCTTCCCCATACCTTGCTTTCCTTCACATAGGCGGCAAAGGACGCGCTTTCGGACGCCCGGTATGCATCGTACATGCTTTTGACGTCTCTGTACAGCCAGCAGACACAGATGACAAACACCGGGAACAGGCAGTAGCAATAGCTCCATGTAAGGTTGCCGTCATTCTGGCGCGGCCCCGTCTCGTTGAGGAACAGATATTCCAGCAGGCCGAACAGCCAGATCAGCCACGTCACCCGGAAGCGGCGATCCTTCTTCAGATCGCGGAGGTTCGCGAACAGCACCACCAGCGGAAACGCAGCGGACTGAAGCGGGGCAACGACCGGATGCGTCGTGCGCAGCCGCAGGATATACGCCAGTGAAAATCCGATCGACGAGCCTGCGTTCTCACCGGAAAACAGCATGGCGCTCTGCCGCAGCAGCACAAACAGCGAGATCAGCACCGGTATCCCGAACACGATCTGCCGCCCAAGCGTCTTCCCCTTCGACGAGATGCAGTCCGTCAGCAGCATCACCGCCATCGCCGGCGCAAACGCGACGATAAAGCTCGGCTTGCACAGGTTCACAAATGTGAGAAGCAGCGTGAACCAGACAAAATCCTTCAGCGAAAATTTTTCCTGATACGTCTCCTGATAACCGTAATAAAACAGAAGGACGCAGGTACCCGCAAGCTTCATTCCGAGAAACGTGGAATTGTGCCAGATCGAGCAGGACTGAAGCCCCAGATAGCGGTACGGATTCAGCGCCTGAATATAGATCGGACCCTCGATCATGCTGACGATGGCGAGCAGATGCAGGACGATCTTGTTTCCCTGCGGCACCAGACTGCACATCAGACGGTACGTCACCCAGACGGTCGCAAGGACGATCGCCACAAGCAGGACGCTGACAGCCTTCTGGTTGAGCCCGAGCGTATTCATCAGAAAACCGAACGAAAGCTCGATCAGGCTGTACCAAGTCCCCGCCATGCCCTCCGAAATATGAGTAGGAAGATCCGACGGATAATATCCGAGCACTCCCTTATACGCGATCGCCTGCCGCAAAAACAGCCGATACAGCACCGCGCCCCATCCCAAGTAAAAAAAGGTAAACAAAGCGCCCCACACGGCTTTTCCTCTTTTTGTATTCATTGTTCCCGTCATCCGGCCGCGCCAAGCCTCAGCCGGATTCTCCTTTCCTCTTAAATGTATTTTAAACGATCAATCCACCAGCGCGTCATAGAGCGCCCGGATCGCCGTTTCAAAATCCCCGTTGCTGACGCCGATCGTGCAGTTGATCTCATTGGAACCCATGTCGATCATTTTGATATTGACGCCGGCGCCGCCGAGCGCTCCGAAAAATCTGGCCGCGATTCCACTCTCGGAGCGCATTCCCTTGCCGACGACCGTCACGAGCGCCATGTCCTCGTCCACGCTGATCTTGTCCGGCGAGAGCAGCCGCTGCAGTGAAGCGGTGACCGCATCCTTCTTCTGATGATATTCCTCCAGCGGCAGGATCACACTGATCGTGTCGATGCCGGACGGCATATGCTCAAAAGTGATGTGATTCTCATCAAACGCCTCGAGAAGCTTGTGGCAGAATCCGATCTGGGCGTTCATGCGGTTCTTCGCGATGCTGATCGCCGCGAAATGCTTCCGTCCCGCAATCCCGGTGATCGGGATCTCCTGCTCCGGATCCAGCGTCCTGCAGATCATCGTGCCATTTTCCTTTGGATGGTTCGTGTTGCGGATATGGATCGGGATTCCCTCCCTGCGCGCCGGATAGACCGCGTCCTCGTGAAGCACGGCCGCCCCGCGATAGGAAAGCTCCCGCAGCTCCGCAAACGTCATCGCCTCGATCTTTCTCGGATGTTCGATGATCGCCGGATCCGCCAGCAGGAAACCGGAGACGTCCGTCCAGTTCTCGTACAGTCCGGCCCGAACGGCGCGCGCCACAAGCGCTCCCGTGACGTCCGAACCGCCCCGCGTGAAGGTGTGGATCTCACCGGAATCATCCGCCCCGTAAAAGCCCGGCACCACGGCGTGTCCCGCGCGCGAAAGCCGTCCCCGCAGGAAGAAATTCGTCCGCTCATCCTCGAACTGCCCGTCCTGCCGGAAGCGCACGACCTCCGCCGCGTCCACAAACTCATAGCCTAGATAATCCGCCAGCAGAAGACCGCACAGGTACTCGCCGCGGGAAGCCGCGTACGCCTCCCCCGCGCCCTTCGAGAACGCGTACTCGATGCGCGCGAACTCCTTCTCCAGCGAGACGGAAAGTCCCAGCTCGTCGATGATCTCCTGATAGCGCGCGCGGATCTTTTTCTGAATACTGACCCCGCTCCCGCCCCGATTCAACCGCGCGTAATATTCGTACAGGAGATCTGTCACCTTGTCGTCCGACTCAAAGCGCTTTCCCGGCGCGCTCGGCACGACGTAACGCCTTGCCGGATCGCTCTCTACGATCTCCTTCACTCTCCGGAAATGTTCCGCGTCCGCCAGCGAGCTCCCGCCGAATTTCGCGGCGATCACATGTTCTGCATTCATTCCGTATGCTCCTTATCCTCTCGATCTCTCCTCAATACATCGCTACCTATCATAACACCGTTTCCGAAAAATGGCTATCTTTTTCTCACGCGCAGCGCCCGAAAGGACCGGTTTTCTGTCCCCGGCGTCCGGCAAGTTCGCGCAAAAAAAGGGCGCCTCCCGAAAGAAGCACCCCAAAGTCTGTTTTTGAAGGTTTGTTTCCGTATCTCTTTATGAAGATTTCTTCCGCGACATTACGATGCTCTGGATCACGAGGAACAGGCAAAGCATGCCGGCGGTCGTAATACCGATCCACCACGCCTCGTCAAAGCCCGCCGAGGAAACGATGTTCTGGATCGTACTCAGGGACAACACACCGAACAGCGTGCCGACGATGTTGCCGACGCCGCCCGTCAGCAGCGTGCCGCCGATGATGGAGGACGCGATCGCGTCCATTTCAAATCCGCTTCCGTTTGCCACAGAGCCGGAACCGCGGATCATAAACAGCACATAGCCGCCGATGCCTGCCAGCAGTCCGCACAGCAGATGGGCGAGAAACTTCGTCCGCTTCACGTTGATGCCGAGCATCAGAGCGCTCTGCTTGTTGCCGCCGACCGCGTAGAACGCGCGGCCGAGCTTCGTCCACTTGAGCAGGATAAACATCAGCACCACCACAAGCAACGCAACCACGACGCCGATCTCGATGTAAGCGTCCACATAGATCCCCTTGCGGTTCACGCTGCCGAGACCCGGGACGATGATCCTCGTCGCCTTCAGCTTGGTAAACGCCTCATTCGCCACGTTGAACGGAGCCGTACGCACGATCGTCGTCATGCCGCGCGCGAAGAACATGCCGGCAAGCGAAACGATGAACGGCTGGATATCCAGATACGCGACCAGAAAGCCGATGACTCCGCCAAACGCCATACCGATCGCCAGAGCGATCAGGATCGACACGAAGATATTGCCTCCCATCTCGTCCAGATAGACCGCGCAGCACATGCTGATCAGAGCCATCTGTCCGCCGAGGGAAATATCAATGCCGCCCGTGATCATGACAAGGCTCATGCCGCACGCCAGAATGATCAGCGCCGCGTTCGAGTTCAGAATATTCAGAAACGCCTGCGGACGCAGGAACCCGCCCTTGAGGAACAGGATCGCGCCGATATACATCGCGAAGAAGATCACGATCGTAATCAGAAGCAGAAGGTTGGAATCCGAAAGCTTTTTCTTGTTTTTCATATCAGCCAACCTCCTTTGCATGCGATTTATGACTCTTCCAGAAGGAAGATACCTTCTCACGCACCGTCGGAGCGCTCGCCACGACGAGAATGATCACGACGACTGCCTTGTAAGCCGGCAGAGCGTCCGAAGAAACCTTGAAGCGATAGAGCGTCTGCGTCAGGAACTGGATCACGTATGCGCCGAGGATCGACGCCACCATGCTGAACTTACCGCCGCTGAGCGCGTTGCCGCCGAGAGCCACCGCGAGGATCGCGTCCATCTCGATATCCTTCGCGATAACCGAGTAGTTGATCGTCGAAAGACGGCTCACCTTGATGAAGCCTGCCACCGCCACGCAGAAGCCGAGGATCACAAAGCTCAGGAACTTGATGAACGTCGGATTCAGACCGTTCAGGCGGGCGGAATTTTCATTGATACCGACCGACTGCGTGTAGAGTCCGAGCGTCGTGAACTTCAGCACCAGCGCCATCACGATCATACATGCGGCAGCGATGAAGATCGGCGTCGGGATCGGAACCCCGGGAATGAACCCTCCGAAATAGCCGAACTGCGGCTCGCTGATGATCGGAAGCTCGTTGTTGTTGATCCATGCCGCGATCGAACGCCCCGCTGTGTAGAGGATCAGCGTCGCGACCATCGGCTGGATATGGAAATACGCGACCAATATACCGTTGAATGCGCCGAACAGCATCGCCACGACACAGCCAACCAAAAACGCCACAATGATCGGCGCCTGCATGGTCTCCGGATGGGAACCGGCGTTGCCGCAGAGCACGCGGAGTATCACGGAACCGGCGATTGCCATCGCCGCGCCCACGCTGATGTCCTGTCCGCCGGAAGCCGCCGTCACCAGCGTCATGCCGAGCGCAAGGATCGCAAGCTCCGAACCGAAGTCAAGGATCGTGATCGGATATCCGGAAAGGATCATGTTGCCCGCGTTGTTTTCGCCAAGCGTAATCTTGAAGAATGAGGGTCCTGCAATCAGATTGACAATGACAAGGAGCAAAAGCGCCGCGAGCGGAATGAAGATCTGATTCCGCATCAGCTTCGTGAGCAGCCCTGCCGCTCCTGCTTTCTTTTTCGTGTCACTCATGTTCCTCACCTCCCGCTATCGTACTCATAATCTTGTTCTGCGTCAGATCGTCGCCGGAAAGCTCGCCCACGACCTTGCGGTCGCGCATGACGACGAGTCTGGAGCAGGTGCGCAGCATCTCGTCCGTCTCCGAGGAGATGAACGTCACGCTCATGCCCTCCGAGGCCAGCTTGAGCACCAGCTTCTGGATCTCGATCTTTGTGCCGATGTCGATACCGCGCGTCGGCTCGTCGAGGATCAGATACTCCGGATGCATCAGCAGCCAGCGGGCAAGAATGACCTTCTGCTGGTTGCCGCCGGAAAGAGACTTGATCGGCGTGTCCGCCGAGGCGGTCTTGATCTCAAGCAGCTTGATGTATTCGTCTGCAAATTCGTACATTTTCGCTTTCGAGAACGGCTTGAAGAATCCCTGCAGCACCTGCAGCGCGAGCACGATATTGTCACGCACGGACAGGTCTCCAATAATCCCGTCTATCTTGCGGTCCTCCGGAAGATAAGCGATCCCGTTCTTCATCGCGTCGATCGGCTTGGAGATCTTGACCTGCTTTCCGTTCTTCTTCACCGTTCCGCCGATCACCCTGTCCGCGCCGAAGATCGCGCGCACGCACTCGCTTCGACCGGAGCCGAGCAGCCCGGTGAAGCCGTTTACTTCGCCCTTCTTTATGTAGAAATCAAACGGCTTGATGCCTGCGTTGCTCTGAAGTCCCTGCGCCTCGAAGACCGGCGCGGAATTATCCTTTTCCACAAAGGTGTCGCTGTCCGAACGGATATCGGCCATGTCGTCGAGCTCCTTGCCGAGCATCTTTGCGACCAACTGCACGCGCGGGAGATTCTCGATCTCGTACTCTCCCACCAGCTTGCCGTCGCGCAGCACCGTGATCTTGTCGCATACCTCGTAGACCTGATCCAAGAAGTGCGTAACGAAAATGATACCCACGCCCTTCGCCTTCAGATCGCGCATCAGACCGAAAAGCTTCTCCACCTCCTGCTCGTCGAGCGAGGATGTAGGCTCGTCGAGGATCAATACCTTACAATCCATGTCCACCGCGCGCGCGATGGCAACCATCTGCTGGATCGCGATCGAGCAACTGGAAAGCTGCTGCGTGGCTCGCGCAGGAATGTCGAGCGACTGCAGGATCTTATCCGCGTCCGCGTTCATCTTCCTCCAGTTCTGCATGAAGCCGTTGCCTCTGCCGATGTACATATTCTCGGCGACCGTGAGGTTCGGACAGAGCGTGATCTCCTGATACACCGTGCTGATCCCCAGCTTCTGTGCATCCTGCGGAGAGCGGATCACCGCCTCTTTGTCCATACCCTTGAGAAAGATATGTCCTTCATCCTTCTCGTAGACACCGGTGAGCACCTTGATCAGCGTTGACTTCCCGGCGCCGTTTTCTCCCATGAGCGCGTGGATCTCGCCTTCGCAGAGCGTGAAATCTACGTTCTGCAGCGCGCGCACACCGGGAAAGCTCTTGAAGATGCCGCGCATCTCCAATACGGATTTCTCTTTCACCAGCGTATCCCTCCTTGTCTTTTCATTATGAAAGAAAGCGCGCCTCACACGGGAACCGGGCTTTCTTCGTAAAACAGGCGCAGGGCAGACGTACTTATTCGTCCGCGCTGCGCCCTTTTTTCTAAATCTCAGGTTTCATGATGTCTGCGGATCGCGCCGCATTCATGTTCTCTGTGATTACTCTGCTGCCGTCGTCTCAGCCTCGGTCTCAGCCTCTGCAGTGTCGCCGCCGCCGATGCCGTAGGTCTCAACGTCCTCTTCGGTGATCGTCTCAGCGTCGAAGCCCTTCTCATCCATGATGATGGTCTTCTCCTCGAGCTCTTCACCAGCCTCAAGCTTGTTGATGATGTCAAGAAGATACTCAGACTGGAACGGGTTGCACTGTCCGTCGTAGTTCCAGTTGCCGGCCAGCAGCTCCTCAAGAGCCCACTTGTTGCAGTCAAAGCCCATAACGATGACGTCCTTGCCTACGCCGTGGGAGATGCCCTTTGCGTCGAGAGCCGCTACAGCGCCCTTCGCCATGTCGTCGTTCTCAGCGTAGATTACGTTGAAGTCTTCGCCGGAGTCGATCACGGACTGAACGATCTGCTGTGCCTTCTCAGCGTTCCACTCAGCGGTCTGCTGCGTAACGATATTCCAAGTGTCCTCAGCCGCTACCTTCTCATCAAGAGCGCCGGTACGTCCAACCTGAGCTGCGGAGCCCATAACACCCTGAATGTGGATGATGTTGTACTCGTCAAGGCCCTGACCTGCCAGCCAGTCAACAGCAGTCTGGCCTTCCTGCGCCATATCGGAAACTACGGAAGCCACATACAGGCTCTCGTCTGCGTCGATCGTGCGGTCGAACAGGATAACATCGATACCCTCGGTCTGAGCATCCTGAAGAACCGAATCCCAGCCGGTGGTCTCAGCCGCGGAGAGAAGCAGGTAGTCAACGCCGTCCTGAATGAACTTCTTCGCTGCGTCGATCTGCTCGCCGTTGTCAAGGCTGTAGAACGTCTGAGCCTCGAAGCCGTTCTCCTCAGAGAATGCCTGCTCAAGATCCTTTACGTTCGCGGTACGATAACCGGACTCGTTCGGGTCGTTGTTGATGATACCTACCTTGATGAGCTCGTCAGCGTTCACCGTCATGCCGAAAGCCGCCGCCGTGATAACACCGAGAGCCAGTCCCATGATTCTCTTTTTCATTTCATTTCCTCCTTTAAAATAATATACGTGACAGATTTTTATGAAATCCATCCGATTTCATATTTCGTATTATACTACAATGTTGCATAAATTCAAAGAGGAATCTTTTGATTTTTTGTAATTTTTTTTGCCCGTGAAGAGTCGCCGCGGGCAAACGGTTAGAAATCTTATGAAAAGTGTTTAATATTTTACGGCGGGTATCGTCACAATCACCTTTGTCCCCTCGCCGTACACGCTCTCGACCGACAGGCCGTACTCCGGTCCGTAATTGAGCTGCAGCCGCTGCTGCACATTGAAAAGGCCGAAACCGGACGGATCGGACGACTCCTGCGGACTTCCCGCCTGTCTGGGCAAGACCTGCGAGGCGCCCGCCTGTCCGGGTGCAGTCTTCGAGCCGCCCGTCTGTCCGGGTGCAGTCTTCGAGTTGCCTGCCTGTCTGGGTGCAGCCTTCGAGTCGCCCGTCTGTCCCCGGATAATCTCCCGAACCTCGGCAAGCCTCTCTGAATCCATGCCCATACCGTCGTCCTGCACGGTGAAGATCAGACGCTCCCCCTGCAGCGCTCCGAAGACCCGGATATGCCCGAGCGCGCGCTTGTTCTTGATGCCGTGGTACAGGGCGTTTTCGACGAGCGGCTGCAGCGTCAGCTTCAGGATCCGGTAGCCGTGCAGCTCCTCCGGGATCCGGATCTCGTACTCCAGAATATCCTGATAGCGGAACTGCTGGATCTCCAGATAGCTGCGGATGTGCGCCGCCTCCTCGCCGACCGTGATGTAGTCTCGCCCTTTGCTCAGCGTCGTCCGGAAGAAATCCGACAGCGACGACACCATGTTCACGACCTGCTCCTTCTCACCGGACTCAGCCAGCCAGATGATCGTGTCAAGCGTGTTATACAGGAAATGCGGATTGATCTGAGCCTGCAGAAGCCTCAGCTCCGTCGCGCGCAGGTTCTTCTGCTCCTGACGAATGCCCTCGACCAGTCCTCCGATCTGCTCCACCATGCGGTTGAAGCTGGAATTCAATACCTCCATCTCCTCGATCCGGTCTTCGTGCGCCCGCACCTCGAAGTCGCCCCCGGCCGCCTGCGTCGTGATCCGGCAGAGGTTTTCAATCGGCTTCGTGACGCTCGTCATCACCCTGCGGCTGATCAGCAGCGCGCCGGCCACGATCAGGACGGAGACAACGGCGACGATCCGAATCGCCGCGTCCACGTCCGAACGGATGCCCTCGCGGAGATTTTCGAGGTTCGTCGATTCATAGTAAATATACTGCTGGATCTGCTCTTGGATCAGCTCGGTCAGGATGCGTACATTCGAGTCCAGACGCTCCATATTTTTGTCGTAGGTGCCGCTCACAAGCGCGTCGTCCACGATCTCGTCCACGCGGTTCTCCAGCGTATCCAGACACTTCAGGATTCGCTGCAGGCTGTTGCGCGCGTAGTCGGAATCCGCGATCTCCAGAAGCTCTGTGAACACATCCCTTGCCTCATCGATCATGACGTTCGGCTGCTCCGTCCCTACCAGCTCTTCGGCGCGCTCGGAGTTCGCCACGATGATATACATGACGTAATCCAGATCTTCCTTGAAGTTGATGTTGTACGCGTTTGCCCTCGTGATGTTTTCCACAATCTTGTCATAGCGCCCCGAAAAGCTGTTCAGCAGCACCAAAAGATACACGATCGTGGCCGTGAGCGGAACCACGCAAACCAGCAGAAGTCCGTTCAGCCTTTTTTTGATTGAGGATTTTTTTCGTTCCATGCAAGTCTCCTGTTATTAGTATGCCCTTGTCTTTTGCAGCTCCTCAAGGTCCATGTCCGTGTCAAAATACGTCTCTTCCATATACTGGATCTTGTCCACGCTCCCGCCGTTCTCCAGCGTCTTTATGATCTCCTGCAGCTTCGGTCCGTGCAGCGGATTGCACTCGAAGCTCACGTTGATCTCGCCGGAGAGCATCGCGTCGAACACGGCGCGGACCGCGTCGAATGAAAGGATCGTAATCTCTCCGTCCGGCCCGCAGCTTCTCCCGGCTTCCTGAATCGCATCCACCGCGCCGAACGCCATATTGTCATTCTCGCTGACTACGACGTCGATATCGTCATATTTCTGCAGAAGCGATTCCATCACTTCCTGCCCCTTCGCCTGCGTGAAATCCGCGTCCCGCATCTCCAGCATATTCCAGTTGTCATGCTCCGCCATAACCTCGGCAAAGCCCTCCGTGCGGCCGAGCTGCGCGCTCGAATCCAGCGTCCCCTGCAAGGTGACGATGTTGATCTCCTCGTCCGCGCGCCCCTGCTCCTTCAGGTACTGCTCCAGCCACTCCCCGGCGCGCCTGCCTTCGCTCTCAAAATCCGCGCCGATCCAGCATGTATACAGATCCTCGTCCACCTGCGCCTTGCGGTCCACAAGAATCACCGGGATCCCGGCGTCCTTCGCCTCCTGCAAGACCGTGTCCCAACCGTTCTCCACGATCGGAGAGAGGACTATGTAATCGACCTCCTGCAAAATAAAATTCCGAATCGCCTTGAACTGGTTCTCCTGCTTCTGCTGGGCGTCCTCATAGATCAGATAAAACCCGTTCTCCGGCGTCAGCGCGGACTGGATTGACTCCGTGTTCGCCGCGCGCCAGTCCGATTCCGCGCCGACCTGCGAGAAACCGACCGCGATCAGGTTTTCATCCATCTCCGTCTCAAACTGCTGAACCGGAGCCGTCTCCGACCCGGACTGCTCCTTTGCGCCGCAGCCGGTCAGAAGCAGAAACGCTCCAAAGACGACTGCCAGACCTTTTATTTTTTTGCCGTTATTCATCTCCGGTCACTCCTTTCTCCCGGACCGTCCCATGCCATTTCTCCGCCGATGCTTTCCGATCTTCTTCATCGTGGATCAGCCGTTTTTCGCGGCGTCCGTGCGCCGATTTTTGTACTCGGTCGGACTGCAGCCGACGACCTTGCGGAATATGTAACTGAAATAATGGGAATCCTTGTATCCCACCTCATATGCGATCTCCGCGGTACGCAGATTGGAGCACATCAAAAGCTCCTTCGCCCGGTCGAGGCGCACCGAGGTCAGGTACTCCACAAAGGTCTGCCCGGTCTGCGCGCTGAAGATCGCGCTGAAATAGCTCGGGCTGATGTTTACCTGCGAGGCTACCTTGTTCAGCGACATGTCCTCGCGCTGATAATTTTCCCGGATAAAGGTCCGCGCCTCCTCGATCACCGCGTTGTAGCGCTTCATGGAGCTGCTGTCCCGCAGCTTCAGGGCCTCCGTGAAAAGGTCGCCGATCAGGCGCTTCATCTCCTGCAGCGACGTGGACTTCGCCACCGTCTCATTGATGTCCCTGCATGCGGGCGGCAGGCTCTGCGCGCCGATTTCCAAGTCCTCCAGAAAATCAACCACAGAAAAATAGAGATCCATCACCATATACTGACGATACAGCAGGGACTGAAAATTCTGCTCTCCGATGTTCGAAAAATATTCCTCAAGAAAATTTTCGACCTCCTCAAGCGTGCCGTTCTTCAGAAAACGGTCCGCCTGCTCGCGCTCCTCCCTGCGGGAACACATGCCGCTGATGTCGATCTTCTCCTCGGCTCCCCGGTGAAGCTTCGCGACGTCCTCCGCGCGGATCACCTGATTCGGCTCGGCAAAAAATCTCCCGGCGAACGCTTTTCCGGCCTCCTGATAGGAGCTTCGGATGTCGCCGAGGCGATGCGCCGTCGAACCGATCCCTCCGAAATACTGAATCTCCGGATACCCGGCCACGAGCTTGGTCAGCGCGTTCACGCACCCGGCAAGACGGCGTTCCGCATCCTCGTCCGTCTCTCCCTTGATGAGAAAGATCCAGCCCTCCGGACTGCGGTCGATCGTCAGCACCTGCTCCAAGCCCTCCGAAAGCTCCACGATCCGATCCGATACCGCGATCAGATCCCGCGAACCGCCGGGAGAATTGTCCTCCGGCATCAACTTGAACAAAAGCACCTGATACACCGGCGCAGTGAAATCCATCCCCAGCCTCTGCCCGTTCTCAAGGAACTCGGCCGCAGACAGCTCGTTCGCGATCAGCGCGTTCCATAGCTTCTGCCGCTCCAGAAGCAGATTCTCGTTCATCTCCTTTCGGTACTCCTCCAGCAGACGATCCTGTTCCCGCTCCTTCTCGATGAGCGCGCCGACCTCTTTCACCGCCTCCAGAAGCTTCGCAGAGCTGATCGGCTTCAGCAGGTACTGCGTGACGCCGATCTCGATCGCAGATTTCGCGTAATCGAATTCGTTGTAGCCGCTCAGGATAATGATCCGGATCTGCGGCAGCTCCTTCCTGACGATGCGGCTCAGCTCCAGCCCGTCCATGAACGGCATCTTGATATCCGTGATCAGGATGTCCGGTTTTGCCTTTATAATAAGAGGATAGGCCAGCTCTCCGTCGCTGGCCTCCCCTGCAAATATAAATCCCTCCCGCTCCCACGGGATGTTGTTCTTGATTCCGTTGCGGATGACGACTTCGTCCTCCACGAGAAATATTTTTAACATATCATGCACCATAAAATCCTTTGTCACTGGTCTCCCGCCACTTGAGATACATTTCCTTATAATTATCTTTAATAAATTCTCTGACAATGCGCATTTCTCTATCTGTCAGTTGTCCCTGTTTTTCTACTACTGTGTCCCCGTTGTCCTTCACAAAAAACTTGGCAGAACCGGCTTCTGTCAATTTTCGATCGCTTGCATGCACATGCATCGCCTCAATAATGCAATGAGAGGTATAATATAGATAGTATCCGCATATCTTAAATTCATAATATTTCGGCATCTGTTATACCTCCAGAAATTTCCTGTTGCGGTTATAATAATCCATCACAATCGCGATCTCAATATCATCCATGCTGGTCTCAATTACGGCGGAGTCACTGCTGATCACTGCCGCTCTATCCAAACCGTTAAGATTCAAAACGCGAATATTCTGACCATCTTTTGTAAACGCGTATCCGTTCACAATCAAATCTGCATTGTCCGCCACTTTTGCAACATCAATCATTTGCAATCCTCACTTTCTTGATCGGATTCAGAAAAACATCCGGTTCCAGATACAGGTTTTCAAGGATAGGTACTAAATCAATATATTCCTCCACTTCCCCTAATCCTCGATATACCGCCATAACCACAAGATAGCCATGATCCCATTCAACGATCCGGGTATACTTTTCCAATTTCGAAGACGTCACAAACCTTATCGTACAATTATTATAGGAAAATGACGTGAACCGTTCGTCATTGCTCAGCACTGCTTCTCCCGGCATAACTGAGATCTCCCTTCCATGTGCGCAGAATGCGGCACTATAAGTTATGATTTATCTATAGTATACCTTGAAAACCATCCGGAGGACAAGTATTCTTTTATAGAATTTGGTTCAAAATTCTCTGAAAAAAAGCCCCGGTTCAATCCTCCGGGGCATGCGTACTCATCTGAGAAACATCTTTATCAGGAAATCCTTCCATCCGCTGTACGGCTGATAGCGGAACGGCAGGTCGATCCATGTGTACTTTTTTACAATGCTCCTGCGGTGGTTGAACAGCTCAAAGCTGTCGCGGCCGTGATAGCTTCCCATCCCGCTCCCGCCGACTCCGCCGAAGCCCATGCGGCTCGTCGCCAGATGGATGATCGTATCATTGATACAGCCTCCGCCGAAGCTCACATACTTCAATATTTTTTTCTCGACGGCGCGGCTGCCAGTAAACAGATAAAGCGCCAACGGCTTCTCGCGCTTCGTCGTATAGGTGATGACCTCGGAAATGTCCCGGAAGGTCATGACCGGCAGGATCGGCCCAAAAATCTCCTGCTTCATGATCGCGTCGGACGGCGAGATCCCCGTGAGCACGGTCGGCGCAATCTGCAGCGTCTCCCGTCTCGTCTGGCCGCCGCAGTACACGCTCCCGCACCGCAGCAATCCGCACAGACGATTGAAATGCTTTTCGTTCACAATGCGCCCGTAGTTCGGATTGTCGAGCGGCTGCGCGCCGAGCTGCCGCCGGATGCACTTCTTGATCTCCGCGAGCAGCTTCTCCTTCACCTGCTCATGAACAAAGAGATAATCCGGCGCCACGCAGGTCTGCCCCACGTTCAGGTACTTCCCGAAAACGATGCGACGAGCGGCGAGCTTGATATTTGCGGTCTTATCCACGATGCAGGGGCTCTTGCCGCCCAGCTCCAGACAGACCGGCGTCAGATTGCGGGACGCTTTTTCCATCACGAGTTTTCCGACCGCTACGCTGCCCGTGAAAAAGATAAAGTCAAACTTCTGCTCAAGAAGCGCCGTGTTCTCCTCTCTTCCGCCTTTGACGACCGCGATGACATGCGGCGCAAAGCACTCACCGATGATCTTTTCGATCACGTCAGACGTAGCCGGCGAATACGCGCTCGGCTTAATCACAACGCAGTTGCCGGCCGCAAGCGCGCCGATCACAGGCTCCAGCGCCAGCATGAACGGATAATTCCACGGCGACATCACAAGCACCACGCCGTAAGGCTCCGGCGATGTGAAGCTCGTCGCGTGAAACTGCGCAAGCGGCGTCAGAACGCGCCGGTCCTTCGCATAGCCGCGCAGATGTCCGATCATGTGCGACAGCTCCGAGAGCACCATTCCGGTCTCGCACATATACGTCTCCGACGCGGACTTGTTCAGGTCTGCGCGAAGCGCCGCCTCGATTTCCTTTTGATTTCTGAGGATTGCTTTTTTCAGCGTTTTCAAGGCCGCGATCCGCCAAGCGATATTCCGCGTCTTGCCCTTCTCGAAGTAGGCGCGCTGTTTGGTGACTATCTGTTCAATCTCCATGCTTACCTCCATATAAATCAATCCGTTTTTTCTCTGAAAATATCATTTGAACTACTCACCGTAGCACACTTCCAATATCTTCAGCACTGAGTCGTAGGTCACTTGTCTTGGGTTGACGATGACAGCGCCGTCGTTGAGGGCTGTGCGGGCCACGTCCGGGAACTTTGCCGGATCCGCCCCGGCCTCTTTGAGCGTCATCGGAAGACCTGTCAGCTTATTCAGGCGTCTCCGAAGCTTCAACACCTCCGCGATCATGCGGTCGGCGCGCTTATTTTCCGGTGTCTTCAGGTAGATCTCCGGTCCGGCCAGATATAAAAGAAGCTGCGCGTATGTGTCCTTGCAATAATTTCGATTGAACATCATGCCTGCCGGAAGCAGGATATTCATCGCGTCTCCGTGCGGAACGCGGCAGACGCCGCCGAGCGCATGCCCGATCGCATGCACCACGCCGACCATGCTGTTCGAGAAGGCCGCGCCGGCCAAAAAGCTCGCATTCGCCATCGCAGCGCGCGCTTCTTTTGATTTGCCGAAACGCACCGCCCGGATCAGATTTTTCCCGACCAGCTCAACCGCTGCCGTCGCATATGCGTCGCTGAGCGGATTCTTCTGCATACAACTGTACGCCTCGATCGCGTGGCACAGCGTATCCATCCCGGTCGACGCCGTGATCCTCGGAGGCAGCGTCGCCGTCATGCGCGGATCAAGGATCGCCACATCCGGAAGAAGCTGCTGCGAGATGAATTCCATTTTCACATGCTTCGTCTCATTTTTGATTACCGCAACGTCGGTCGCCTCGCTCCCGGTACCCGCCGTCGTCGGAAGCGCGACAAACGGCACTTCCTTTCCGCGCGGAATGCTCTCGCAGCCCATCAGATCTAACAGATCTTCCGCTTCCTGCGAGATCAGCAGCCGCACGCCCTTCGCCGTGTCGAGCACGCTGCCGCCGCCCAAGGCTACCAGCGCGTCGCACTCGAAATCACGGTACTCCTTCGCGATCCGATTCACAACCTCCACACTGCTGTCGCGCGGGATATCCGTAAAAATGCGTCCGATCCTCATCTCCCCAAGCGCGTCCGTCACAAGCTTCAGCGTGCCGAGCTGTTCCAGCATCGCATCACTTAGAATCATCGGATTTTTCGCGCCGAGCATCTCCAGCTCATACGCAAGATTGTCAAGCGCTCCCTTGCCGGAGCACAGTTTGGTCGGATTGGTAAATTCAAAATAATTCATGTGCGAGTTCTCGCTCCTTTCTTCCATTCACACCCTGTCTTTTTCTTAATCAGATATTCTCCGGTAACGCTAGCATACAGACAACTGTCGGATTTCCTGATTGGGTTCCTTTCGTCACACGTTCTCCAGCAGCGCCAACGCATAGACCTTCAGCGGCGCCAGTTGCCTGCTCGGAATCTCTTTCAGAATACGACCGCTCCAGACGCGCGGAAACAGATATGCCTCCGCGAATTCCACGCATCGCACAAAGCCCATTGTCTTGTAAATGTCCCCTTCCAGCGTAAACAGATGCTCCGCATATGCGTCCGCGATGCTCTTCTGTCCGCTCAACACGCAAAACGCGCCCTCCACCGATTTGAAACGCATCGTGATGTCGGCCCTCTGCGCGCGCGGCAGCTTCCGGAATCCCACATGCTCGCTCCGACGCAGCGCCAGCACCGCTCCGCCCGGCCCGCACACCAGCTTGAAGGAAATGTTTTTGTCCCAACTGTCGATCTCATCCCGCACGCGGCTGTCGTTCTTGTAGAGCACGCGCAGGCTGCGATACAGCACCTGCAGCACCAGCGCATTGATATGGTTCAGCAGTTCTTTTTTCATAAATATAGCCCCTCTTTTCCACTCTATCACTTTAAATCGCTAACTATCTTACTGCGGGGAACATCGATTGTCAAGAGAATGCTTGTCCGAATAGTTTTGTCAAATTGTAATATCACTCAGCTTGATATCGGGAATAATCCCGCTCAAACAATTCTTCGCTGATCTGCGGACGCAGGATCTCCGGCGGCACCCGCTCCAAAAGCTTCTGCACCACAAAACGCCTGCTCTTTCCCGGATAGCGAGGCAACATATTTTTCGCCTGAATATGCGCAAGCTCCTGCCGCCATAGAAGTCCCAGCTTGCGTTTCCAGTCCACCTTCGGATTCTCCTTCGCCCGACGCAGCTCATAAAAGTCGACCGCCCCGTCCTCTTCCTCCACTGTGATGATGCCCCACCACTCCGGAACATGCTCCTCGATATGCATCGCATGACGCGTGCCCGCCACGACATAATTCGCGTCAAAGAACCGATCGTAATCCTTCACCTGCCGCGCCAGTCTTGCGTATGTGTCCGCATCGCTCTTGATCTCGATCCCTACCAGCGCATCCGGAAGCACCATCACAAGATCGGCCCGCGACTGACCCATCTGCTTTTCTTCAATTACCCGCACCTTTTCGTACCGAGCCTCCAAAAAGTCAAACAAAGGCTCGCGAATATCCTTGTCGTACAGCATTATTCCACCTTATTCTCCGCTATTCTGTATTTCTGTTATCCTACTATACTGCACTTCCACTATTCTAGCATACTGTCATGCGATCTGCAATTTTCTGTCGATTTTTGTCGAATAGTTTTTCTTGTGCTACGTTCCAAATTGTGTTAATATAAATCACGTAAAGTTTATATTCACTTCTAAATATCTAAAGGAGAAATCATGTCAAACAAATTATCTCAGTACTTTCCAATGATTCACGAAAGAGAAAAGCTGCTTAGCCAGATCCAATCTACACCCTTACTGCGGCACCAATTCAACAACTGGGAGAAGAAACAGCAGGAAGAATTCCTGAATTTCTGCACCGGAGTCAAAGGGGTAAAACTTTTATACGATTCTTTTTTCAAAGAAATATTGAATCCGGAATATACACCCGATCGTCTCAACCGACTGCTTTCCGTTCTGCTCGGTACAAATATAACGATCAAATATGTCCTTCCGAGCGATTCCACGCGTATCGCAGACGAGAGTTCCCTGCTGATCATGGATATCGTTGTGGAACTCGAAGACGGCAGCCTTGCAAATGTCGAAGCGCAAAAGATCGGATATGCATTCCCGGGCCAACGCAGCGCCTGCTATTCCGCGGATCTGTTGCTGCGCCAATACAAGCGTGTGCGCGACCGGAAAAAAGAAAAGTTTCGATACACTGAAGTTAAAGAAGTGTACACGATCATTTTTATTGAGGACAGTCCAAAGGAATTTAAACAATTTCCGACCGAGTATCTGCACTATTTTGAACAGCGCTCCAACACCGGCCTGAAACTTGACCTCTTACAAAAATATCTCTTCATTTCGCTTGACATTTTTAGTCAGAACATCCAAAATAAAGGTATCACCAGCGAAACCGAGGCATGGCTTGCATTCCTCAGTCAAGATGATCCGGAAATCATTATCCGGCTGATCAATACATATCCGGAATTCAAACCCATGTACGAAGACGTGTATCGTCTGTGTGAAAATATCGAAAGGGTGGTGGGAATGTTCTCAGAAGAACTGCGTATTCTTGATCGGAATACCGTACGGTACATGATGGACGAGATGCAGGCTGAACTTGACAAGAAATCAGTCGAGCTGGAAAGTATGAATACCCAGCTCCAAGATAGTAAAGTGCAGCTTCAAGATGCCAACGCGCAGCTCCAAAATGAGCAGCACGAAAACGAGCTCCTCCGGCAGCGCATTGCTGAACTCGAAAAAGCTGCAGCTCGTCCCTGAAAACCGCATTTCCTGTACAAAAGATAATAGATCAGCGGCCGCCCCGGTAACAGGGCGGCCGCCAGTTATTTGATCTTATTTTGTCTTATGCCATCCGGCCCTTCGCTTACTTCCTCGCGCGGTTCCTTCTGCGCTTCTCCTCAAAGGCGATTGCGCATGTACCCGCCGAGAGCGCCATCAGAAGCAGATACCTCATGAAGTCTGTGTCGTCGCCGGTCTTCGGCGCTTCCTTCTTCTCCACTTCGGTCTCAGTCTCGGTCTCCGTCTCTGTCTCTTCCTCGACGAAGTTGTTCGTAATCACAACCTCCTGCGCGGAATTGTTCGCGCTCAGCACAACCTCGCTCTTGTCGATCGAGATCTCAAACTCCGTCACCGCGTCCGGATCGAGCGGCTTGCCGTTCTCATCCGTCTCAGCCACGTAGTAATTCATGCTGCTGTCAATCGACTCGCCGATTGGAAGATCCGTCACCGTCACGCTCGCCGAAGTACCGCCCGCAAGGTCAAGCGCCAGCACATCGCTCGCCGGCGTGCTCAGCTTCTTATCCGAGAACACCCTTGCGTAATAGGTTTCATCGGAAGTACCCTCCGCACCGTTCACAAGAACCTTCTTCGTGACCGTGATCTGTCCGGACAGGTAGAAGCCGCTCGGAAGCTCCATGTAAACATTCGTAAACTCTGCCGTTCCCTCTGTCTTCTTTCCTTCCAGCTCAACCTTTCCTCCGTCGGTGTACTCCGGATGGAAGATCAGCTTGTCATTCACGATCTTGGATACCAAGAGCGTGCCGTTCTCATCCGTCTCGCCCACGTAGTAAGTACCCGCTGCAAGTTTGTCAAAGGTCACCGTGCTCGACGTCGCATTCTTAAACTCGATCTTCTTCACATTGCTGACACGCTGCGTCTTCGCCTCATCAGAGAACAGCGCCACATAATAGGTTGCCTCTTTCGCCGCAAGGTCGCCGGTGATGCCGTCCAGATGCAGGTGCTTCGTCACCGTGAGCGAATACTTATTCGACTCCGGAATCTTCGTATCCGTCATCGAGAGCTCGATCACGCCGCCTACTGCCTCTTTGCCGGTAATCTCAAACGGAACATCCTTCGAAACCTGATATCCCTCCGGAGCTTCCACCTCGCTCAGCGTATACTTGCCCGTCGCAAGTCCGGTGATCTCATGCGCCTTGCCGTCCGTCGTCCAGCTCGCGACCGCCTTGCCGTCCGCATCCTTGATTACCAGCTTCGCGCCCGCAAGAGCCGCGCCGCTCTCGTCAACCTTCTGAATGCTGATCTTGTTCAGCGTATCCTCAACCACATATACCGTATTGCCGTTCGCATCCGTCGTCTTGATGCTGTCAAGTCCGTTCACCGTGCCGTCTTTGCCGACCGTGAACTTCATATCCGTCACACAGGTGTATCCGTCCGGAGCAATCGTCTCTCTGAGGGTGTAGCTCTCGCCCGCCTTCAGCTTCCCGCCGAAGTTATGCGTCTCGCCCTTCTTCGACGTCCAGCTCTCCACGACATTGCCCGCCGCGTCAAGCAGCTCCAGAACCGCGCCGTCCAGCTCCTCGCCGGTGCCGGTCGCCCTCTTGTCGACCTCAAGTCTGATCCGCGCATCCTCTACGAGATACGTATCATTGCCGGCCGCATCCTTCGTCTTCGGCATCGTGGTCGTGATCTTGCCGTCCTTCTCGACCGTAAACTCGATATCTGTCACATAGCCGTATCCGTCCGGAGCAACTTCCTCTCTCAGCACATACGTCTTGCCCGCTTCCAGCTTCTCGCCGAAGTCATGCGTCTCGCCCTTCTTCGATGTCCAGCTCGCGCCTTCCACCTTCTTCAGCGTGCCGTCCGCCTGCTTCTCATATACCGTGAGCTCCGCGCCCTCAACTTCATCGCCCGTGCCAAGCTCGGTCTTGTTCACGTTGAAGTGCAGCTTCGCATCTTCTACCAGATACGTATCGTTGCCCTGTGCATCCGACGTCTTCTTCGCAGATGTCGTAATCGTTCCATCCGTGCCAACCGAGAACTCAATATCTGTTGTGTATGCATATCCTTCCGGTGCCACCTTTTCTACGAGCTTATAGCTCTTGCCGGCCTCCAGTTTGTCGCCGAAGTCATGCGTCTCGCCCTTCTTTGACGTCCAGCTTGCGCCTTCAACTTCTTTCCAGCTACCGTCCGCCTGCTTCTCATATACCGTGAGCTCCGCGCCCTCAACTTCATCGCCCGTGCCAAGCTCGGTCTTATTCACGTTGAAGTGCAGCTTCGCGTCGGTCATCGTAATTACTTCAACAGGCTCAGCCTTGCCCTGCAAATAGATCTTGCCGTCTTCCCCAACCTTGAATTCGACCGGATCCGCCAGCTTATACCCCTTCGGCGCACTGACCTCTTTCAAGATATACGTTTTACCAAGTTCGAGTTTTCCTGTAATTACATGCAGATCTGAATTCGTTGTCCATCCTTCTATGATAACATCTTTTCCGTCTGCGTCTTTTCCGACAACCTGAAGCTCTGCTCCAATTACCTTCTTGTTATTCTCGTCAACCTTGTCAAGCTTCACAAGCGTAGAATTCACAAAGGTTGCCGTTTCCTTCTCTTGTGCATCTTTTTGTTTCGGAAGCACATACTTGCTATCTACTAGGCTAAGGTTTTCCTCACCTACCTTTACACTTTCCACTTCAAATCCACTCTCTGTAGACTTTACCGTTACTGTTACGATATATGAGGTCTTATCATATGTAACTGTACCGACATTATCAGGTATCTCGCTTATCTCAAGCGTATAGGTTCCTGCCTTTGCAAATTTGATGCTGCTAAAGGTGAAACTTCCGTCCGCACCATTCTTCACAGTTGCAGGTGTGATCGTTACATCCGTCTTATTTGTACCTGTCGCCTCTGCCTTAAATGCAAACGCATCTGCCTCCGGCGCTGCGCCGTTCAGTGTCTTCGTGCCGCTCAAGGCTAGCGTTGCATCCGTATAGGTCTTTGTGGTATTCGCAAAGGTTGCTGTCCCAGCCTTCGTCAGAGGATATACATTGTTTACAGCATTTACAGGTGTAGGCTCTGCTGCCCCTACCCCTACTTTTACCTCTGTTACCTTATAACTGGCTGCTGTTTTATCTAGAGTTACAGTCACTTCCACCGTATATGTCTTCGAATCATACTTGATGGTTGTATCCGTTCCTGCAACCTCAAACACTTTCAGTTTATATGTCCCGGCGGCGCTGAACCTGATCCCGCTTATGTTGATCGCTCCGCCCGCACCATCTGTGATTGTTCCTTTTGGCCGCTCTGCTGTCTCTTCCGGTGCGCCACTGGCCTTGTAGTCTGTCACGTCTTCAACCTTGAACGTAAAACTCCCTGCCGTCTTTGGTGCTGCGCCGTCCAACGTCTTTGTACCGTTCAGGGCAAGCGTCGCATCCGTATAGGTCTTCGTGGTGTTCGCAAAGGTTGTTGCCCCTGGCGTCAGAGGATATACATTATTTACGGCATCTACTTTTGTAGGCGCTGCTGCCCCTACCCCTACTTTTACCTCTGTTACCTCATAACCGGTTTCTGAGCTATTCGACTCCACCTTCACTTCCACTGTGTATGTCTTCGAGTCATACTTGATACTTGTATCCGTTCCTGCAACCTCAGACACTTTCAGTTTATATGTCCCGGCTACGCTAAATTTGATCCCGCTTATGTTGATCGCTCCGCCCGCACCATCTGTGATTGTTCCTTTTGGCAGCTCTGCTTCCTTTTCCGGCGCGCCATCGACCGTGTAGTCTGTCGCATCTTCAATCTTGAATGAGAAATTCCCTGCCGTCGCCGGCGCTACGCTGTCCAACGTCTTTGTGCCACTCAAGGCAAGTGTCGCATCAGTCTTCGTGATGTTTGCAAAGGTTGCCGTCCCCGTTTCCGTCAATGGGTATGCGCCATCAACAATATTCACCAATGAACTATTTACCTTTACTTCCGTCACTACATATGCCGTGTCGTCACTATTCAGCTCCACCTTCACTTCCACTGTATATGTCTTCGAGTCATACTTGATGCTTGTATCCGTTCCTGCAACCTCAGATACTTTCAGTTTATATGTCCCGGCTGCGCTAAATTTGATCCCGCTTATGTTGATCGCTCCGCCCGCACCATCTGTGATTGTTCCTTTTGGCAGCTCTGCTTCCTTTTCCGGCGCGCCATCGACCGTGTAGTCTGTCGCATCTTCAACCTTGAACGAGAACTTCCCTGCCGTCTTCGGGGCTACACCGTCCAGCGTCTTTGTACCGCTCAAAGAGAGTTCGGCATCAACTGCACCAGTTTTATTCACAACTTCCACAGTAAATGCTGTAATACCACCCTCGTTTATCTCTTTAATCTGAACATTTTTTTCTTTGTATGTTTTAATTTCATCTTCCGTCGGAACACCACTTTCGGCATCTTTATAATAGCACATCACATAAATCGGATCTGCCGCCTTATATCCTGCCGGTGTACTTGTCTCCACAATCGCATATAGTTCATTTGCCTGAATCATCTCATCAAATGATGCTCTTCCATCTGCAAGAGTCGTTACTGAATCCAACACTTCACTTTCATAAGAAAACGTTTCTGTTGCTGAATCATAACTAGCCTTATGCAAAGCAAATTTTACCTGTGATAGTGGTTCTGTTTGCGGTGTCCCATCAGCGCCAATATATTCCCCTGTTTTATATACTGACAAATATGTTGCATCATATTCACCAAATGCCCCTGTAGCACTAGTTTTTATATCCGTTTGACCTGCCGTCTTTTCATAACCGCGCAGCCATATTGTATTAGTGCCACCTCCTTTTTCCTCTGCAGTTGGGACTAGCTTCAAAGAATATGTTAACGTCGAATCATTTGTTATATTCTCTACTGGTATATGAAATTCAATAACATGTCGATCCTCATCCACAGTGTAATACAGTCCGCTTCCGGTATTTTTCTCTATTGTGATATCATTCAATTTTGCATTAAATATACTATCATCATACCGCAACGCGTATCCGTATTCATCCACAAACACTGCTTCTTTATACTCATCTGGATGAGTTGCAAGAACACCGCTTACCATCGCTCCAAACTTGCTAACAGTAAATGTAGCCGTATTACCAGACACTTCTCCTTTTTTTGAAAACTCACCGCCTGGATTCATCGTCTGTGTAACTTTCGCAGTATCAGGCAATCTGTCACCAAGATACAAAGATACACTGTTTGTATAGTCCTTAACACCATCTTTTAAATACTTTTCGTAATCAGCTATTTTTGTATGATATACAAAAGTAAGATCGTCGGTTTTCATCTCGGAACCATAAAACTTTTTCAGTATATCCAAAATATCTACTGTTAAAATACGCCCGTTCAGATTAATATACTTATCATCTACCGGAGTCGTATAATCTGGATTTATATTTGTTCCCACCCCATATCCAACTTTTGATTTCTGCACTCCGCCGTCTACTGTAATGTTTGTATCGGCTAATTTCATATTTTCTGGAATTGTATCGACAAACTTCGCTGTTTTCGGCCAACTCCATTGCATAGTCGCTTCATTATAATATAGTGCTTTCAACGCATCATATTTCACAGTGACCTGCCAGCTAATGCTACCTTCCACCTGATTTACCCGAGCATTGTATATTGCTTTTGTGACTGCCCCCTTTACAAAACCTTCTGAAATCGTATCAGATGCATTAACAAATGCAGTGTTATTATAGAAATTAATCGTATTTTTTATTGTGCCCTGCCCCTGTGAAGCTTTCTTAGACGTTTCACCATCATAATAACTTACATATTTAAGTGTAATCGTAACCTCCTCATCTATATGAATATTCTCAGTGCTATCCAATAATGTCAGCTCAAATCCCTGCCACACCTCTTTATGCTCTGGTTTATCCGTCCATGTCATTTCCTTAGGTACTAATTTCATATTACTGAAATATTTCTCTTCAACATCAGGCGAAAATTCTATAGATGTAATAATAGAATTACTCTTCACATTGGCTGCGCCTACCCCCGTGGAGACAGTCGACACATCAAACCAACCCCACACACAACTATCAATATTTGAAGGAGCAAGTTCCAACTTATCAGTCACATACAGTTTTTTGTAATCCCCCGGTTTAATTGTCAATGTTGAAGTCCAATCAACTTTTTTAATTCCCGGCTGCCCTTCCGCATCTGAAATTGATTCGTGAGATTTCGATACTGCAATTCCCAATTCTGAATTATTTTCAATTTGGCCTGTTGCATAATCCGTATCAGTCTTTGTGCCGTCTTTTTCTACAGTAACTGTATTTGTTACGTCTGGCTTTTGTCCCGGGTCAAGTCCCGCTTTGTCAACGTCTACGTTTGTCGTATACGTTAACTCAAACTCCTCAATATCACTAATACCCAGCTTTTTAGCTACTTCCTCAAAATTAATTTTGAAACCTTGCGCTGCAAAGATAACTGCTGATAATATATCATTTCCTGTTACATTTTTTGTTCCATCTTTATATTTTATTGCAACAGACGACTCTTTGAATAATTCCTCCGTCAAAACCAATCCTAAAGAATTCCAAGAATCCTCCAACACAACTTTTTCTTTATCTAAACCAGCTTCGCCCTTTTTAGCAACAATAGACCACTTTAATTGTTTCGTCGGATCTGACCCGACTTCTATATATTCTTTTTTAACAGATGGCCTTGTTACTTCAAGTTCCTCACTCCACTTGGCTTCATCTGAATTACGATCTCTATCCCAGTTATCTTTGAACGCAACAGTCGCTTTATTCTCTACAATATTTAAACCATCTACTGCTTTACTGTCATCTATTTTCATAGAATAGGTAAAAGTCAAATATTCATCTGCATTCAAGGAACACGGAGGATTCAATGTAGTAGTAAAACTGGTATCTGTCCAAACCGTGTCTGCAGTAAGTGACACATCCCCAGGATGCTTTACAACCTGCACTGTGAAATCGTCTGCTAGACTCAACATACTAAATGTATCTGTCAAAGAACGAATTTCATTTGCTCCAAATTCAGATGTTGCTTTAACTGTAAACTGAACTGTACCGGTCTCAGAATTATAAGTTCCTCCATCACTTTTCTCAATTTTCAACTGGCTTTGCTTTCCATGCCATTGAAATTCAAAAGTTTCCTCACCAATTTTAAATTCTACTTTGTCGCCTTCTTGTATATCTTCCTTACTAGCACTCGCTTCCAAGAAGATATGGGTCCTAACATTTCTTGCCGCTGAATTTGTTTCATCAAATATAAAGCACAATCTCTTATTTTCTACATCCAAGTAATAATGGCCTAACCCAGCAATCTCAGATGCATCTGCAGCATCTACGGGAATTCCTGAAGTATCAAGTGCCAAGTAACTACTCAAACTTTCTAAATCAATATAATACGCTTGATTAGGATTCACTGTCGGGAAAAATATGTTCAGGTCAAGACGATATGCAGACCCGGAATACAAATCCGTCACTCCCTGCCCATTTGTCGTAATAGTAGTATCTACCGAACCGTTACTCTCAGTAATATTTAGATACGTTTTTCCATCAAATACTGATGTTGCAACCGGCATAATCCCATATTCTTCATCCAGTCCGATTGTCTTCACCGGCTCCTGCCCTACCGTCACGAAGCCATACGGCGAGAAGCTATCCGACGTAAAACCCACAGACGCAACACTGCCGTCCCCCGTCGTCTGAACCGTGCTCGGCACCTCCTGCGCCTTGCCGTTCTCGACATGTACCACATCGTAAGACTGCACTTCTACGTCCTTGTCCGGCGTCAGCTCTGCCTTCTTGAACTGCATGCTGACAGTGACAGTACCTGCCTCCGGCTCGATGCGGCCGTCGCCTGCGGATGCTGCCGTGAAATAAATATCATAGAAGACATAGTCGAGAACTACGTCCTGTCCTGCGTATGCTGCCTCAAGAGCTGCCGCCGCCTCATTGTAAGCTGCGGTGCCCGGCGCCATGTAGTCTGCATGGATCTGTGCGTCCTGCGGAAGATTTGCCGCCGCTTCTGCGACTGCCGTAATGATTACGCGGCTATCCTCATATGTAAAGTTCGTCTTCGGAGCTTCCGTTTCCGTTGCCGCCTCGGTCGCTTTCTCCGTAGCGGTTTCTTCTGCGGCCTCCGTCTTCTCTTCGGTCTGTGCCGGAGTCTCCGTCGTCTCCTGAGCGGTTGTCTCCTGAGACGTCGTCTCGCTTTGCTCCGTGCTGCCGGTCGTCTCCGCCGCTGTCTCGGTCGCCTCGGTAGCTTCTGTAGCTGCAGGCGTCTCGGTCTGCTCGGTCTGCGGCACTGCCGTCTCCGTCTGCTCGGTCGCGGCTGTCTCCGTCTGTGTCGTCCCCAAAGCGGTCTCTGTCGCCTGCGTTTCCGGAGCTTTTGTCTCAGCAGTCGTCTCAGGCGCCTGTGTCTCCTGAGCCATCGTCTCAGCAGCCGTCGTCTCGGCCACGGTCTCGCTCACCGGCTCCGTCTCCGTAGCCAGTACTCCTACAGTGCTGCCTTGCTGCAAAATCATTGCCGATGCGAGCAGCATAGCCAGAATTCGTTTGGTTCTCTTTTTCATTGCACATACCTCCCTAGAACTTACATTTGTTGCGTCTGTTGCCTTTGTATTTTATTACTAAAAAATGTTTCGTACAATAGCCCATTCGTGATTTTATTCCAGAATTCGGCTATTACCCTATAATATAATTTACGCTTTTGCGTCAAAACTTTCAATAGAAAAAATGGTCGCGGTCACATTTTTGTTAAAAATTAATAATTTCTTCATTTTCTATGACTTTGAAACGGGATAGCATATGGGCAATATTTAACTACTTTTGTTTTGCAAACTTATAAGTTTATATTTATCAAACAGTTTTTATTCGTCTTTCATCTTCGGATTGAAGATCCGGCTTGCCAGATAGGAGAAGATCAGCGCCGCGCTGATGCCGACCGCGCTGGCCTTGAAGCCTCCTTGAAACAGTCCGAGCAAACCGTTTTCGTCGACGGCTTCTTTCACGCCCTTCCAGAGTACGTTCCCGAATCCGGGAAGCGGCACGGATGCTCCCGCACCGGCAAATTCGATCAATGGCTCGTAGATGCCGACTGCACCGAGCACAGCGCCCAGACAAACCAAAATCACCATCACTCGTCCCGGCAGCAGCTTTGTCCTCTCCAATAAGATCTGTACCAGCGCGCAGATCAGACCGCCAACCCAGAATGCATTGATATATTCCATTGTCCGTTGCTCCCTTCTCTCACAATAAGAATTTCCCGACCTTAGCAATGCTCCAGCACGACCGCATGCGCGATGCCGGGGATCGTCTGTCCTTCGTTGAAGCTTACCTTCGAGAGCAGCGCCCCGGTCGGCGCGAACAGCACACGCTTCCAGATCCCCTGCTCTACTTTCGGCAGGATCATCGCCGCGAGCACCACCGCCGAACAGCCGCAGCCGCTCCCGCCTGCATGTGTATCCTGCTTTTCAGCGTCATAGATCTCGATCCCGCAGTCCATGTGCTGCTGTGAGATGTCGAAGCCCTGTTTGTCCAGCAGGTCGATCAGGATCCTCTGCCCGACCGTCCCGAGGTCTCCGGTGATGATCTTGTCGTAGTCGGACGGCTGCCGCCCGAAATCCATAAGGTTTTGCGCGATCGTGTCACATGCTGCGGGCGCCATGCAGGCTCCCATGTTCATGTTGTCCTTCACGCCCATATCGACGATCTTGCCGGGCGTCACGCCGGTGATCCTCACATGGCTCTTCTCGGCAGAAAGCACAAAGGCTCCGCTTCCCGTGACCGTCCATGTAGCTGAAAGGGGACGCTGGTTCCCGTATCCTAAGGGGAACCGAAACTCCTTCTCGGCGCTGCCGAAATGACTCGATGTGACCGCCGCCGCATGATCCGCGTATCCGCCCGCCACCGCCATTGACGCCAGTGTGAGTGATTCCCCGCAGGTCGAGCATGCGCCGTACAGTCCGAAGAGCGGAATATTCGCCTCATCTTGCCCGAACGAGGTCGCGGTCAACTGCGCCAGCAGATCGCCTCCGAAAAGATAGCGGATCTGTCCGCTTGTCAGCTTTGCCTTTCCGATCGCAGTCTGCAGGGCTTCTCTTTGCAGTCCGCTCTCCGCTTCTTCCCAAGTCTCTTCGCCGAGTCCTGCGTCCGGCGTCACCAGATCAAACAGCTCCCCGAGCGGGCCTTCTCCTTCCTTCGGACCGACCACCGACGCGCCGCTCAGGACATACGGTGCCTCCCGAAATTCGATACTCTGCCCGCCTTTTGTCTGATTTTCTGCCATGTCTGTCTCCGTTCCCCCGCCGCAAGCGGCGGCCAAATCATTTTCCGGAATTATTATCCCACGGAGATTTGAAACTATGCACACAGAATCCGGTTATTTCAATTCGTATACCTGCAGAAAAAGACCCCGGTCAGACTGACCGGGGTCTTTCATTCTGTTTCCGCGATCTTCTCTTCGATCCGGCTCTTCACGAGCGCGGCCAGCTCTACGGTCTTCATCCCTTCGTATTCCTCCGGCATGATTGGCTCCAGAAAATGCACCTGCACCTTCTGCCGCGCGATTGAGCCGGTGTCGAACGCTTTATACGAATCCAGCAACGCCACCGGCACGACCGGACATTTTGCTTTCATTGCGCTCTTGAAGCTGCCGCCCTTGAAATCAAGTAAATGATTGCCGTTTTTGCTGCGCGTGCCCTCCGCAAAGATAATGTAGTTGCGGCCTTTGCCGACTTCCTCCGCGACCTTGAGGATCACCTTCATCCCCTGCCGCGGATCCTTGCGGTCCAGCGCGATCGCGTCCAGACAGGCGAACACCTGCTTCAGAAACGGGATCTCGGCCAGCTCTTTTTTCAGCACCACGGAGACCGGGCGCGTCATCACATGCAGGATCGCCAGCACATCGAACATGCCCTGATGGTTCGGGTAAAGGATATATCCGTCCTTTTCGGGCAGATTTTCCAGTCCGTGGCAGTCGATGTCCACACGGCCGCCCTTGATCGCTCGCTTGTCGATCAACTTGATCAGCGCGAACCGCTCCTCCAGCGTATAGTTTTCCGGATGCCGCGACATGCGGATCAGCCGTGTCAGTCCGTAAGGAACGAACCACAGATTCATCAATACCATCCAGAGAATTCTTTTCATAATAAGTCCTCCAATTCCGCGAATGCCCCGATCTTCCGATCCCAGCGATCCGCCTGTCCGAAACCGTATTCCGCAAAAACGAACGGCACGCCTGCCTGCGCCGCCGCGTCGCAGTCTCCCTGTGTATCGCCGACGTAGACCGGCGACGAGAGCCCGTTGCGCTTCACGACTAGACGGATATTGTCCGCTTTTCCTTTCCCTGTATTTCCGTAACACTCGATGTCCGTAATGTACGGGCCGAGCCCGGTCTTCTCCAGAAACAGCTCGATGTATCCGGACTGGCAGTTGCTCACAATAAAAAGGCGCACGGTCTTTGACATTTCCCGGATCGTGTTCTTGACGCCGGGATAACAGATCCTGCACTCGTCTGATTCGAGCGCCTGCTGCTCATAGACGCAGCATAGATCCATGACCCGTCCCTGCTCCTCTACGGAAAGCTGCGGCAGCAGACGCGCGGCGATCGCCGCCATCGTCAGCCCGAACAGCCCTTTGAGCATGTCGGCAGTCACTGTCACATCCGTATGCCCGCATTCCCGGACGGCCTGCGTCCACGCGCCCGCCACGATCCCGGTCGAATCCCAGAGCGTGCCGTCGACGTCGAGTATCATGCTGTCGATTTTTTTCTCCATTTTTGTTCCTCCCGCTTTGCTTCGGATCTGCCTGCGCCGTCCGCTCTTCACCACAGGACTCTGCGTCCTGCCGCAAAAATACTACAGAACATCTTGGCCTCCCTGCGTCCGGTAATGTCCCCGCGCTCTGTTGAAAAAAATACTGCAGAACCGCCGCCCCGGCTCACCCGACCGGATAATTCAGTCCTGCAGTATCCGTTGATCCGAATTTTTAATCCTCTTAGTAACCGTTCACGCTCGTCGCGTAGAGATCGCCGTTCGGCAGCGTTCCGGAATAATCGATCATCGCCGAAATGTACAGCCCGTTCTGAAGACCGCTGGTCGTACTCACGGCCGCATCCGTGTAGTTGATCGAATACGTATTGCCGTCGTCGCCCTGAATGACGATCGTATTGTTGCCGACGCTCGTGATCGTGCCGCTGATCGGTCCGACATTCGTGTTCGTGCCGCCCGCGCTTCCGCTGTCGCCCTGATTCGCGTCGTCGCCGGTATATGTGTTCGTGTTGCTCAGATAAGTCTTCGAGATATAACCGGTCGCGCCGTTCACCGATACCATGTACCAGTTCGGCGTCTCGCCGATTACCTTGACCTCCGCTCCTCCGCTCAGGCTGGACACAACTCCGCTGTCCGTCCCCGGCTGGGCTCTGAGGTTCACTTCCGTCGTCGTATAGTAATTGTAGCTGGTGCCGTAGTCGACGTAGCTGTTCAGCTCGCCGGATACCTGCGCCTCATTCTGCTCAGCGCTGTTCTCCGTCTCGGTCTGCACCTGTGTACGCACGAGAAAGGCTTTGTTCACATAGGCTGTCGTTCCGTTCCGGTCTATCTTGAACCACTCGGGAGATTCCCCGAGCACCGTCACCGCCTCGCCCGGGGCGAGAGATCCGATGACGCTCGCGTCAGACTCTGTGCTCGGCTCCATACGGATATTCACCGTATCCGACGCATACAGGGTAACGCTCGCGCTGTAATCTGTCATAGAGGCAAGCTGACTCGCCGCGTCCGCTCCGGACTGACTCTCCGAACCGTTTTGATTTACGGCGCTGCCCGGCATCGCGCTGAATACGTTGTTGCGCAGGACGGTGAAGCTCTCCACCGACTTCTGCACGGAATCCAGAAGCGCCTTGTTGTCGTCAAGCACGGTGCCTGTGATGACATACGCCTGCGAATCGGCTATGATCCCATACGTCACCGCGTAGACCCACATGCTTGTCGCATTGTATTTCACGACATACTCATAGGTGTCGATCGTCGCGGAGCTGAGCTTCTCAAACTCCACCACCTCAAACGCGTTCGCGTCCGGGTACTGACCAGTCAGGCTCTGCTTCAGTTCGTCCTCCGACTCCGCCACGGAGAGATTTCGCATAGCGGACGCATCCGCCGCATGAACGATACTGATCATCGCGGCTTTTCCGGAAGAGAAGACGCGCATCTCGTCCGCGTCCTGCTGCACGGTCCATGTGCTGTCCGGCAGCGTGATCCGGATGCTGCGGTCCTGCGATGTATATGCAACATCGGTCTTGAGCTCTGTTTCCGACTCCGTCTCAGACTCGGTCTGCGGCGGCGCGGTCTCAGACTCGGTCTGCGGCGGCTCAGTCTCCTTGGGCTTCTCCCCGGAACCTCCGCACCCTGTCATAAAACAAGTCATGGCAAGTGACATCGCCAGAGCTGACAGAAGCACTCGCACTCTCTTATTCAACATGTCACACCCTCCAATCTTTAACTCCCTGCAATACTACTATGATCTTCTTCCTGTTCCGGTTCCCCTTCTGAACCAAAACAAAAAGGTGGTATCGAAATAACACCAGTGTAATCATACCATGCATTTTGCGCTTCTGCAAGTTACACACTGATAATTCATGTTCTGATATTATAATCTTAACATTTCCGTAAATGCTTTGTAATTTTTCTTTTTAATCGATCCCGTTCAATTCCTGATACAGCCGCTTCGCATAGCTATCCGTCATTCCGCACACATAATCCGTCACGAGCAAAAGCCGCAGGTAAAGCTTCTCCTCCTCGCTCTTCCCGTCCGCGTATGCGTGATAGGCCTGCTTGTAATTTTCCGAGATCAGCGCCATCAGCTTCTGTTCCACATCGCTCTGCTCCTCTTCCGTGTCGTAGTACAGAGCCGCGTTCACAAAATGCTCGAGATGATAATTCAGGACCGTGTTCGCCGAGATCTCCAGCTTGTAGATCGGCACCGTGGTAAACGCGTAACGATATGCCACGTCCTTCAGCAGCCGGATCTGCCCATCGGCATAGGTGCGCTCAAACAGATCGCTCCGGTAAGCGCCCTCCATGATCTGATTATAATTATTCGCAAATCCAAAGGTCGCGCATGTGATAAGGAAGCCCTGCATGCGCACGAGAAAATTCTGCACGGCAAACTCTTCCCGATCCGCAATGTGCCGCCTTTTCGCCGTCTCGTATTTTTCCCGAAGAATCTGCGCCGGATTGAAGTAATTCAGCTCGTTCTGCGACGCTCTCTGCTCGTACCGTTCAAGCTCATACAAAAGCTCCGTGTAGGAGATGCAGCCCTTTTTGAACGCGTCCTCGATGTCCGCCGTGCTGTAGGCGATGTCGTCCGCCGCCTCCAAGATAAACGTCAGCGGATGGCGCATTCCGAGCGTTCCTGCTTCAGACGCGATTCTCCGGTACAGCTCCTCCTCCGCCAGAAAATAACCCATCTTCTTCGTCTTGATGTCTCCGCTGCGCTTGTTGATCTGCGTGGACGACACCGGATATTTGACGATCGTGTCCAAGAGCGCATACGTCAGATTCATCCCATTCTCGTCTACCAGAAAATGCAGCTTCGTGAGCAGCCGCAATGCCTGCGCGTTGCCCTCGAAATTGTAAAAGTCCGCGATCATCTGCTTATTCAGATACTTCGTCACCGGCTTGCCCTTGTAGGTGATCTCCGGCAGCTTGCTCCGGAACCACTCGCGGATCGCCGTCTCGCCAAAATGTCCGAACGGCGGATTTCCGATGTCGTGAACCAGACCGGCGCACTGAAGGATATTGCAGACGTCCTCCTTCATCTGCAGGTCAAACTGCGGATCCCTGTTGTTGCGGATGATATCCTGCGAGATCGTCTGTCCCAGCGATTTTGCGATCGAGGACACCTCCAGCGAATGGGTCAGCCGCGTGCGGATGAAATCGCTCTTGTCGAGCGGGAACACCTGCGTCTTGTCCTGCAGGCGGCGGAAGGAAGCGCTGCCGATGATCCGATGGTAATCCTTCTCAAATTCGCTTCTCTGATCCCTGCCGGCCTGACGCGTGGTCGTCTGACGCGCGCGCTGCGCCGCCAAAAGGGTTGTCCATTCCATATGTGTGTTGCTCCTTCCTCTTTCTTGTATATCAGACACGCGCAAACCTCTCCCGTATCTCTTCCTCGGCTGCCGTGAGGCGAGCGTCAAGCTCGTCCTGCGAGAATAGCGAGTCTGTCAGTCTCCGGAATTCGCGGTACTCGTCTATGATCCCCTGCGCGTGCGGCACGCGGTACGCTCCGGCGTCGCTGCCGAGCGCGATCTTCGCCCCGAGCGCAAAGCCCCGGCGGATTCGCTCGCCCTGCTGCGCGGCAAGGCGGCGCAGGGATTCGTCGTCAAACCTGCCGCTCCCGATCAGGTTCGTGATCGTCACGTAGGTCGGCACCCAGACCGCGTTGCTCTCGGCGAGCGCCTGCAGGCAGTCCTCGTCCATGAAATTGCCGTGCTCGACCGAGTCCACCCCGGCCTCCACCGCGTTTCGCACGGCGTCCGCACCGTTCACATGCGCCATCACGGTCATGCCTTCCTCGTGCGCGATGTGGATCATCTCCCGGATCTCCTCCGCCTCAAGCGGCTCCTCCGTGAGCGCCCCGTCCCGGCCAAAATCCAGAATGCCGGAGAACATGACCTTGATAAAATCCGCGCCCTCCCGAATCGCGCGCTTTACCAGACTGTGATATTCCCTTCTATTGTCAAAGCCGTAGCCGACGATCCCGCCATAATGTCCGTTCTTGTGGATCGCAAACAGCGGCGTCCGATAGTCAATCCCATACTCCGGCGCAATCTTTTTCGCGAGCGCGGACACGCCAAGCGCGTCGCCACCGTCCCGCACAAATGTAACGCCCTGTCCCTGATACTGCCGCAGCTTCTCACGGATATCGTCCTCCTTCGGCTGATTGCTGTGCAGCTCGACCGCCTCACGGTAATTGTACCCGTTCATGAACAGATGCGCGTGACACTCTCCAAACATAACGCTGCCTCTCACAAATAGTTTATCTGCCTTATGTCTCCTTGTATTTTCACTTTACCGGCTGATCCAATCGGCAGATTTCTTTCTTCTTGTAGTATAACTCGAACCGCCGCTGTTTGACAAATTCTTTTTATCACAAAAACATAAAACGAAACACCGCAAAAACACAAAATAAAATATCACAAAAACATAAAATGAAATGCCGCAAAAACATAAAATAAAAATTGACAAACCCGCATAATTACGCTATAATATGGGAAAACTGATACCTGTGAAAATTGCTCGGAGGTGAGGAGTCATGGCAGAGTATCTACCGCGAATCATAGACCCTGAATTGTCGCTTAGACTGGAAGCGTTCGGCGCCACACTGATCGTCGGACCGAAATGGTGCGGCAAGACGACGACAGGCGAGCAGAAGGCAAAGAGCATCCTGCGCATGCAGGATCCGGATCGTCGGGAAGGCTATCTGACGACGGCTGCAACAAAGCCGTCTTTACTTTTGAAGGGCGAAAATCCCCGTCTGATCGACGAATGGCAGATGGCTCCTGTCCTGTGGGACTCCGTGCGCACGGCGGTGGATCAGCGGCAGGAGGAAGGGCTTTTTATCCTTACCGGCTCCACTTCTGTGGACAGCCGGAAGATCATGCACTCCGGCACCGGCCGCATCTCGCGGATGAAAATGTATACCATGAGCCTGTTTGAATCCGGAGAATCGAACGGAAGCATTTCCCTGAGGGCTCTGTTTGACGATCCGACGCTGGATATCGACGGCATCATGTCAGAGCTGTCCGTAGACGAACTCATTTTCGCGGCGTGTCGCGGCGGATGGCCAGCATCCCTGCGCCGCAAAAGTGATTCCGCGAAGCTGTTGATTGCCCGAGATTATATGCGCAATATCTGCGAGTCGGACATTTCTACCGTGGACGGCGTCTCGCGTAATCCCGCTTGGACCACCATGATCCTGCGCTCCTACGCGAGAAACGTGTCTACGCTCGCTAAAAAAATAAATATTTATCGGGATGTCGAGGCAAACGCGGACAGTATGACGCTCCCCACCTTGGACGCATATCTGAATGCGCTTGAGCAACTGTTTGTCATCGAGGACGTGGAGGCTTGGTGTCCGGCAATTCGCTCCGCCACCGCCCTTCGCTCCGGCAGAAAGCGAGAGTTCACCGACCCCTCTATCCCGGTGGCTGCCCTCGGCCTCACGCCGGAATACCTGCAGACTGATCTCAAGACCTTCGGCTTCCTGTTCGAGTGCCTTTGCATACGCGACCTGAAGGTATATTCGCAGGCCATGGGCGGCAGGATCTCCTATTACCACGATCGCTACGATCTGGAAGCGGATGCCGTGCTTCATCTCGAGGACGGTCGTTTCGCGCTGATCGAGTTCAAGCTCGGAAGTCGCGAGATCGAGCTCGGCGCAAAGCATCTTCTCCAGCTCGCTGATCTGATCCGCAAACACAACGAAGAGGAAACACAGGTACCCCTGCGCGAGCCGGATCTTCTGATGATAATCACCGGCGGCGACATGGCATACACGCGCGAGGACGGAGTGAAGGTCGTCCCCATCGGCGCACTGCGGGACTAAGCATGATCTTAAACCCTGTCCTTCGCCAGATACCGGGCCGCTCTTGACGTCCCGATTCGCACGATGCTTCCTTCTCTCACCATCGCTCCGAGTACTGCCTCTACCGTCGTCGGACTGACATCCGGCAGGATCCGGCAGATCTCCGCCTTGGACATCGGCGTCAGACTGTTCAGCACCGTCGCTTCAATGCGGGCTTTCTTCGTGATCCTTCCGCTGTGCGCCACCGCAAACCGTTTGTCGAGCTCCTTGTAGCACAGATACAATGTGGAGAGAAAATTTTCCATAAACGGAAAATAACTGTTTTCATTTGTCTCCCAGCCGACGGAGGACTGCCGAAGCGCCTCATAATAATAGGTCTTGTGGTCGTTGATCTGCTCCTCAAACGACACGTACTTTCCTACATCATACCCGCTGCGGTAAAGCAGCAAAAGCGTCAGCAGGCGCGACATCCTCCCGTTGCCGTCCCGAAACGGATGAATGCATAGAAAATCAAGGATCACGCACGGGACCAGCAAAAGCCGGTTGACAGCGGAATTCCCGCACGCTTCCAGATAGGCAAGCTCCAGTTGCTCCATCGCCTGCGCCGTCTCGGATGCAGGCACAGGCCGGAAGCGCACCCTTCTGTTTCCGGCACTGTCCATCTCGAGGATCACATTGTCCTCTGTCTTGTACTGTCCCCCAAACTCATATCCGGCTGCCGACAGCATCATCTCATGCAGACGCAGAATATCCCCCTCTCGAAAATCGATTCGGTCATAATGCAGATGGATCTCGTTCAGGGCGTCCCTGTAGCCCGCGATCTCCGCTTCATTGTGATTAAGCGGCGCGCTGCTTTGGTTGACAATGGCCGCAATGCGCTCATCGCTCGTGACAATTCCCTCGATCGCATTGGAGCTTTTTACCGACTGTACCCTCGCGATCGCTTCAAGCTCCGTGAAGACGCGAAGATTTTCTTCCTTCCGCACCCCGGCTATCGTCTTCAGCGCAGCAATCCCCGAGGTCAGATTGATCAGATTCGCGGGCAATAACCCCTGATCCAAAAAAGAATAATCGAATTTTCTCATGTGATGCGCTCCTTTTCTGCATATATTTTATATAATTATATGCAGAAAGTCAACAAAACATCCGCTTTTTCTGCATATAAAGCAAAAAATGTATGCAGAAAATCGTTTTTCCTGCATACACTCTGGGAATATAGTTGTGTTCCTGTTTTACTGTTCCTGTTTTGTCGTTTCTGCTTTTCTATTTCCATTCTCGTGCTCCGGCCTCAGCCTCTCATATCGTTCATGGCGTTTTCCGCATACGCCTCCCGCAGCACTTCCATCGTGCGTGTAAAGTCTCCCCGCAGCGAATACACGTCCACTGTGTAAGGATCATTCGAATCATGTTTCCACTCGATCGATATCGATCCGACCGAAGCCTCTTCCATGAGCAGGCCGTCGCTCTCGGCGAGGTCCTCCTGATACGCCCGGATCAGCCTGCGGCCGGCCTCTTTCGTGAGCGTCATGCCGGTCATCACGCCCGAATCCGAGTACTCGGCGTACTCCCACTCGTCCATCCCGTCATCCTCAGCCGATTCACCGCTTATATCCGGAGCGTCTGCCGCCGTCTTAATCTCCGTAGTCAGGCCGTCAACCATCTTTTCATCATCTGAAGTCGATTCGGCTATTTCATCTGCGTCATCTGTCTTCTCCGCATCTTTTCCAGTAACCGTGGAATCCCCCTGCTCCCCAAGTTTCTCCCACAGCTCCTGCGGCAAAAGCACCCAGATATCCTCTATCTGTTTCAGCCGCTCGTCGTCCCAAGTCAGGATCGGATAATACCGTTTTCGGTACTCCTTATCCTTCATCAGCTCCCGCTGCGCCTTCTTATACAGATCGCTGTTCACCGTATAGCTGCGGTAAACTGTCCTGCCGGACTTCAAGCGGTATTCCATGTTCAGGTTGACATAATATCCATCGAACTCGTTTCTCTGCACATTCCGCACCCCGTCCTCGGCCAGCGGATAGATCAGGTCGATCTTGTCCGTCTCCAGCAGACGCAGGATATCCTGTTCATTTTTGGTTCTTTTTCCGTCATCATCATAATAGCAGAAACCGCTGTAGGAACGGCGCACGGACATCGCCGCAAGCTCCTCCTTCTTAGGAATGTAGGTATTGATCCCGGCCAGATCAAAGCGAAAGACCAGAAAGATCGCCAAAGATACTGCCACTGTCACCGCAATATGCCACTTGTGCGCGAGCACCTGCCGGATGTCCCAGCGGTAGATAAACTCCATGATCACGCAGGCCAGCGCGCCAAAAACCGCGACAAAGCAGATCTCCCACACCACAGAGTCAAACTCTTCGTAGACGGCCATCCCGATAAACAGCGCCGCCGGGATTGCCAGCATAATTTTGATCAGTCCTTCCGTCCATGCAAACGCGAGCGCCTTTCCCGCGGCCTCCGTTTTCCGCACGCGGCACAGCACGAGACAGAGCGACGTCAGGATCACCGGAAGCACCAGAAACAGGCAGATACTCCCCAGATCCGGCCACATGCCGGTCAGCCCCTGCCGCACCGCCGCCCCGTCCGCATTCCACGCGAGGATCATAATCCACGGCGAAGAGTGCTCCAGCATCAAGGTTCGGCTCGACATATAGAGCCGGTAAGCTCCACCCATAAATGTGACCCCGTCCGGAATCAATGTCGGCAAAAAGATTTCCTGAAGGCCGCAGACGACCACCCAGAGCAGTGGCAGATACATAGAGATCGCACCGATCGCCAGCACGGAGGTCAATGTCTTCCCGGTCAGCAGCACCGCCACCGCCGCGGTCGAATAGCTTGTCAAAAAGAAAAGGATCCCCAGAAAACTCGACGCCGCGATCTCCTGCACGACCGTCGCGGACATCACGCCGTAAATCGCGCCCACGAGGATCGCCAGCAGTTGATTTGCCAGATACGCCGCCGCGAAGGTCATCGCCCCGGCCGTAAATTTCACGAGGAACAGCGTGTCCCTGCGGATCGCCAGACTGTAATAGAAATCCAGCCGTTTGCGCGAGTGCAGATAGCTGAACACGGCGAGCGCGCAGAGGATGCCGAACGCCACGATCGTCACCGTAGTGAGGGTTTTGTCAAAGCCGACGTTCTCACACAGCACGTCGGTAAGCGACCTCGCCTTGATCTTCTTCTCCAGTGCGAGCGGCAGCAGAAGCCTGAGCGGAATAACCATGGCAAACACAAGCGCCTGCACCGCCGTCAGCCAGCCGAGCTTCTTCCACTCATTTACCGTCAGCTTAAAAAATGAGATTCTTGATGTCATAACCGGCCACCTCCGTTTCACTGATAAAGATCTCCTCGAGCGTCAGCGGGAGCACCTCGAAAAACAGCGGTTCCTTCTCCTGCACCTTCGCGCTCACTTCCTCCCGCTCCCCGCGCGCCACGATCGTGAGCAGAGAGCCGCGCCGCTCGTGCTGCAGTACATTCAATTCCGCAAGCAATTCTTCCTCGTGCTGCGCGGAACGCAGAACGCACTGGAGCTTGTGAATCCCGAGCTTCATCTCGTCGAGATCCTTCGCGAAGAGCACCCCGCCCTTGTGCAGCAGTCCAATATGGTCGCAAATGTCTTCAATCTCACGCAAACTGTGCGACGCGATCACCGGCGTGAACTTACGGTTCAGAAGCTCGGACGCGAACAGGCTCTTGACCGCCTGCCGCATGACCGGATCGAGCCCGTCAAACGTCTCGTCGCAGAATAAATATTTCGTGTTCGCGCACAGACCGAGCAGCACCGCCACCTGCTTGCGCATGCCCTTTGAAAATGCGGAAAGCTTCCGTTTCGGGTCGAGGTCGAACTTCCCGATCAGCTCATCGAACCGCGCCCGGTCAAACTCGGGATACACGATCGCGTAATAATCCCGCATCGTGCTCGCTGACGCGTTCGGGAAGAACCAGCCCCTATCCGAGAGGAAGCAGATCTGTTCCTTCGCCTGCGGATCCTCCCAGACCGGCCGTTCGTCGACCTTTACGCTGCCGCTCTCCGGCTTCAGCACCCCGGCCGCCACGCGCAGCAAAGTGCTCTTTCCGGCTCCGTTCGTCCCCACAAGGCCGAAAATGCAGCCCTCGCCGATTTGCGCGTCGACATGGTTCAGGGCCGTCACATCCCCGAACTGCTTCGTCACATCCTGTATTTCTATCATGCTATACTCCCCCTTCTTTATTGTCCTCTCCCTGCCGGTCTTCGTGATAATAGCGCTCGGTCCGCGCCGTGAACTCCTCGCAACTGATCCCGAGCTCCTTCCCCCGCTCGACCAACTCCTGCAGCTCCCGGTACACGCCCTCCTGCTTGCGGAGCTTCAGCCCTGCGTTCCCCAAGACAAAATTCCCGCGGCCCTTCACCGGGTAAATGTACCCCTCCTGCTCCAGCGCGCTGTACGCCTTCTGGATCGTATTCGGGTTGATCGAGAGCTCCATCGCCAGCGAACGCACGGAAGGCATCTGGCTGTCCGGCTCCAGCACGCCGTTCACGATCAACGTCTGAAAACGCTCCACGATCTGTTCATAGATTGGTTTTCGATTTTGAAGATCAATTCCGATCATCGTTCCACCTGCTATTCTTTCTTATTTCGAACTTTCTTATCGAAATCATGTCACCAAGTGTACTAGTATTCATAGTACACTTGATTTATACCACAGCTTGCTATCCCTGTCAAGAAAAATCTCTGACATTTCCGCAAGCGGAATTGTCAGAGAAATCAATTTGTTTTGTGGAGTTCATAACAAAGGCCGCCGCAGACACCCTGCGGCGACCCGATTTTCAACTGAGATTTTTTATTCAGAAAACAGATTCCTGTTCACATAACCGACTGTCCCGTTGTAGTCGACCTTGTACCAGCGGTCCGTACCGCCGAGCACCGTCACGCTTGTCCCGGATGCGATGACTCCGATAATTTCCCCGTCCTGCGAAGGCGCCTGACGGATATTCGCTCCTGCCGTCGCCTGCACGGCGAACGTCTCCGAATAATTCTCGAGACCGTACTGCGCGTCTACGTCGGAGGCCGGAACTGTGTTCGCGCCGGTGGAAACCGGTGCCGTCGACGTATCTCCTCCGTCGGTCGACGTATCTGTATCAGACGGCGTCGTCTCGCCGGAAGCCTCCGCTGCGAGCTCTTCCTCTGTCTTCGGGGCTACCTCGCTGTCGGATACAAATTCCTTGGAAATGTAGCCGTTCTGCTCATAGTCCTCAAGATCCACGACATACCAGTTCGGCGTCTCACCGACGACGGTAATGCTCTCGCCCTGATCGAAGCTGTCAAAAATCTCAACATCGTCGCCTGTCCCCGGTGCGGTGCGGACATTGACATTATCCGCCGCATACACCGTGCGGTACATATCAAACTGCGTCTCCTGCGCCTTCTCCTCGTCGACGGTCAGAACCTTCGGCTGAGTCTCTGACTCGGTAGGCGGCTCTGTCGGCGGTTCGGTAGGCGGCTCTGTCGGAGGCTCGGTGGGCGGCTCCGTCGGAGGCTCGGTAGGCGGCTCCGTCGGGGCTTCTGTCACCTTCTCGGTGATCGGCTCCTTCTTCAGCTTATCACAGCCTGTCGCCAGCAGCGCGACCGATCCGGCCATCAGCACTGCGAACAGCAGTCTTTTGCTTTTATTTTTCATTGCGTTTACCCTCCATACTGATATTTCTTTACAATTTTTCCCGTTTTTATACTACGAATGCATCATACCACGCTATTTTTAAAATAGCAAGGCAAATCAGAAAATTTAGAGGTTTCTTAAACTTTACATCGATTTCCTCTCCGCGATTTCCGCCATCTTCGCAGAATTCAGCCTTGTATCCCCGTGTACGCGGCTGTACGACAGATAACCGTTCATGCGGTCGATTTTCGTCAGGTTGCGCGAACCGCACTTCGGGCAGACGTCCATCTCGAGCTCCTGATGTCCGCAGTCGTCGCAATAGGCCAGCGAGAGGTTCACGCCCTCGTAGTAGCCCAGCTTCATCGCGCGGCGGATCAGGCTCTTGACCGCCTCGATGTTGTAGTCGATCGGATAGCGCACGTACTGGATCTTTCCGCCGTTGCAGAGCTCCCAGAATCTCCCCTCAAGATCCTGCTTCTCAATCGGCGTGATGTCCTCGGTGACATGGCAATGGAAGCTGTTGCTCACGTACGGACGGTCGGAGACATTCTCCACGATGCCGTACTTCTTGCGGAACTGCTCCACCTGAAGTCCGCAGAGGCTCTCCGCCGGCGTCCCGTAGATCGCGTAGAGCCAGCCGTCCTCCTCCTTGAACTGGTTCACCTTCTCGTTGATGTGCTTGAGCACGTCGAGCGCGAACTGCCCGTCCTGCGCGATGGATTTTCCGTTGTAGAGCTCCTGCAGCTCGTTGAGCGCCGTGATGCCGAACGAAGACGTCATCGGCTTGAGGATCGGCTTGATCTTGTCGTGCGGCTGCAGATGTCCGCCGTAGAAACCGCCCTCGCAGTAGCCGAGCGGGTTCGTCGACGCGCGCATCTCACCCAGATATTCGTAGGTGCGGATGTGGAGTCTGCGGATCATCTCAAGATACTCGTCAAGCACCTCGTAGAAATCGCGGCTCTCCGCGCGGGACTTCGCCAAGATCATCGGCAGATGCAGGCTGACCGCGCCGACATTGAAACGCCCGACGAATACCGGAACGTCGTTCTCATCGGCCGGCTTCATGCCGCCTCTCTCATACCACGGACTCAAAAAAGCCCGGCAGCCCATCGGGCTAATGACCTTGCCGTACTTCTTGTACATGCTTGCGATATAACCCTCGCCGGTCATGGACAGCCAGTCCGGATACATCGTCTTCGCCGAACACTGAACGCCCTTCTCAAACACATCCTCGGACACTCCGCCCGGGCCGTGCAGGTTTTCATCATAAAGGAATACGATCTTCGGGAAAAGCACCGGCTTCTTATTTCCTTTCTTTCCCTGACCTTCCCTGTGTACTTCGAGCAGGGAGATCGAGATCATCTTCTCAAATTCGCTTGTGCCTAAGCCCAGCGTCACCGTTACGAACGGATAATCGCCGCGCGAGGATCCGACCGTGTTCAGCTTGTACTCGATACCCTGCCAGCCCTGATCGCAGTCTCTCTTGACCTTATCGCGCGCATACTGCTCCGCCTTCTCCGCCGCGTGCTCCCACGATGCGTCGGCGTATTTCATGAATTCGTCTTTGTATTTCCTGTAGCTCTTCTCCGCGTACGGCGCGAGGATCTTGTCCACCTCCGGCACCGTGAAGCCGCCGTACTGCTGCGCCGCCGTACTCAGGATGATATCGCCCATCACGTCGAACGCGGTGTCGAGCGTCTTCGGCTCGTTGTACCAGACGTTGCCCATCTCGAAGCCGTCCTTCAGCACCGCGCCGACATTGAACAGACAGCAGTTCATCGTGTCGAGGCGCGCGGACTGGTCGTGGATATAGATATAGCCGTCCTTGCAAGCCTGCAGCTCGTCGCGCGTCATGAAGAACTTGCGGTAGAGCTCCTTGTTCAGCTCGTTGAAGATCAGGCTGCGCTTCGTCGCCACGAGCGCGCTGTCCGTGTTCGCGTTGCTCTTGTCGCCGATGTAGCGGATTGACTGGCTCTTCGTGTAGACGTCGTCCATCATGTGAATGAAATCCAGCTTGTAATTGCGGTAGTCGCGGTAGCTCTTCGCCACGGCCGGGTTTACCGCCTCAAGCGCGCCCTCGACGATGTTGTGCATCTCCTGAATCGTGATGCCCTCCTTGCCCAGAGACGCGGCCTTGGCCTTCGCAAAATCGCAGAGGAACTGAAGCTCCTCGTCCGTGAACTTGTAGAGGATGCGCGTCGCGGACTTGTTCACCGCTACGATGATCTTCTCGACATTAAATTCTTCGTGGGTTCCGTCTTTCTTGATTACATACATAACTCAATTACCTCATTGCGCACTATATCTGGTGCCTTTCTTTCCGTGCAAAAACTATATGTTGTACCGAGTATACTCCCAATTTCACCATTTGTAAAGGAGAATTTGCGCGTATTGCAACGAGCCCTGCAAATACGGTGGAACACGAAATGCCTGCAAGCAGGCATTTTCGCGAGACAGCGTATTTATTGGGCGACTGCCCGCGACCGAGGAAAAGCGAAGCTTTTACGAGGCTCGCAGGGCTCGTTGCTACTTTCTTGCGTCATCCAAGATGGACGACGTCGAAAAATACGTGCTGAAATTGTTCGGATAGTTCTCGAGCACATAACCCGTGATCGTGCGCCTCGTCTGGCGCAGGTATTTGGAATTCACCTCAAGATGATCGCCGTCCGACCACATGCCGACGAGATAGCAATAACCCTGATTGATGATAAGCGCCGCCTTCTCCGTCGAATAATCCACCTCGGAGCCGAACGGGTAGAGCAGCGTATCGCACTCTCCGATCAGCTCTCCGATCGTGTCCTGCCATTTCAGGACATCCTCGCGCAGCGTCTCGTACGACATGTCTCCCATGTATTCGTAGCTATAGCCCTCAGTGGCAAACGTCCAGCCATCCTCGCGCAGCTTGTCCGCAATCTCTTTCACCGTCTCCCGGTTGCTCTCATAGTCGGCGCTGCTGCCCTCCTCGACCGCATAGCCGAACGCGCCCTTTGCTCCGGATAGTCCGATGATCCCGCGCGCGCCCTTGAAGGAAAAATCCGGATGCTCCGCGATGAACTGCTCGACCACGGGCACCACGTCGTAAGGCCCGATCAGGTCATGCCCTTCCGCGTCCGTGTAGACCGCCCCGACGTTTCCGTCCTTATCGAGCGCAAGCCTCGTCGCCACACCGTCGCCGTTGCGCACGGAGTCGTAGGTCAGGTTCTCCACGGAAAGGATCAGCGGCTTCCGCCCCTCCGGAATCTTCGCGTCCCGCTCGATCAGCGTGACATCTCCCTCCAGCGTCTCCGTCTTCTCCGCAAGGGTATGAAGGTCGATCAGAATATACCCGCTCTCGTAAAGCGTATTCAGGATATTGTTAAACTCTTCCAGCGTAATCATGTTCTGCCGGTAGACCGGAGAATACTCATCCCCGTCGAACGCCCGGTCCGTGTCCGCCACAAGATTTGTGAAACACAGATGCCCGATGTCGCCGTCGTACACGTACATCTGATCCAGCTTTTTCTGATAATCGGCAATCGCTTCCGACGCGCGCTCATCGTCGCGCAGCTCATCCGACATCTGAAGCGTCGAGATCGCTTTTTCGTATTCGTATTTGTTCGCCAGAGCCTCCGCCTGCGCAAGCTGATCCTCCTGCGTTTTTTCAAGCGCCGCCTCGGATTCCTTCCGTTCGCGCTCCGCCTTCATCTTCGGCGTCTCCACCGGCTCGTTGTTCTCGTACTGTCCCAGCGTGCCGATGCTCTCCGCGATCTGATAATTACGCATACTCCGCGAACAGCCGCAAAGCAAAAGCGCCGCGGCTGCGGCGAGCGTCAAAATTGCTCTCTTTTTTCCGGACATAGTGTTCCCCTTTTTCGACCGATCAATCCAAAATACGCCACATAAGCCACATCTGTTCTTATGATACACTATATCTTGTTATTTTACCAGAGGAAAAACAATTTTATTTAAAAACTGCGGGGACCGGACAGGTCTTCCCGCAGTTTTCTTCGTTTTATCCGAGCAGTTCCTTCAAAAGCCGGTTGACCGTCCCCGGATCCGCCTTGCCTTTCATCGCCTTCATCGTCTGTCCGACAAGGAAGCCGAGCGCCTTTTCTTTGCCTCCCTTGTAGTCGGCCACGGACTGCGGATTCGCCGCGATCACATCCTCGACGACGTGCTTCAGCTCGCCCTCGTCGCTGACCGTCTTCAGGCCGTGCTCCTCGACGTACTTCTCCGGATCCGCGTTGTCGTAGAAGATCCGCTCGAAGACCTGCTTCGCAACAGTCTGATTGATCGTCCCGGCCTCCAGCAGCTCGATCAGCTTCGCGAGGTACGCCGGCGAGAAACCGAGCTCATCCGGCTCCTTGTTCTCCTCCTTCAGCAGACGCAGCGTCTCGCCCATCAGCCAGTTCGACACCTTCTTCGGTTTGCCGCAGAGCGCGGTCGTCTCTTCGAAAATATCCGCCATGCGCTTCGACCCGGTGATGATCCCGGCGTCATAATCCGGGATGTCGAATTCTCTCTTGTAGCGCTCCAGTTTCTCGGTGCGCAGCTCGGGCTGGCGATCCTTCACGGCCTGCAGCCATTCGTCGCTGATCACCACCGGCACAAGATCCGGATCCGGGAAATAGCGGTAATCGTGCGCATCCTCCTTGGAGCGCATCGGATAAGAGTATTCCTTGTTGTCGTCCCAGCGGCGCGTCTCCTGAATGACCGGCTTACCCTCCTCAAGCAGCTCGATCTGCCTTGCGCGCTCGCCGTCGATGGCGCGTGCGATCGCCTTGAACGAATTCAGATTCTTCATCTCTGTGCGCGTGCCGAACTTTTCCGACCCGACCTCGCGAACCGAGAGGTTCACGTCCGCGCGCATCGAGCCCTCCTGCAGCTTGCAGTCCGAAGCCCCGAGGTACTGGACGATCAGGCGCAGCTTTTCGAGATAAGCAATGACCTCTTCGGCGCTTCGCATGTCCGGCTCGGACACGATCTCGATCAGCGGCACGCCGCTACGGTTGTAATCCACGAGCGAGCAGTCCTCCCACTCGTCATGGACGAGCTTGCCCGCGTCCTCCTCCATGTGGATCTCGTGAATGCCGATCACTTTCTTGCCGGCCGCCGTCTCGATCTCAATGCCGCCGTCGTGGCAGATCGGCAGGTAGAGCTGCGAGATCTGATAATTCTGCGGATTGTCCGGGTAAAAATAATTCTTGCGGTCAAATTTGCAGTACTGATGGATCTGGCAGTTCGTCGCGAGGCCGACCGCCATCGCGTATTCCACCACCTGCTTATTCAATACGGGCAGCGAACCCGGCATCCCGGTGCAGACCGGGCAGGTGTGCGTGTTCGGCGCGCCGCCGAACGCGGTGGAACAGCCGCAGAAGATCTTCGTCTTCGTCGCGAGCTCTACGTGGACCTCCAGTCCGATGACCGTCTCATACTGTTTCGCCATCTCAGCCCACCTCCTTTGCCGCGGAAGCAACCGTCAGTACATGATCCGGCGCCGCGTCGCCCGCCGCAAGCTCCGGCGTCGCAAAACGCCCTCTCGCCTGCTCATATGCATATGCCGCGCGGATGATCTTCTTTTCTTTAAAGCAGTCCCCGATCAACTGTATGCCGATCGGCAACCCCTTGCCGTCCGTGCAGACCGGCACGGAGATACCCGGCAGCCCGGCCAGATTGACCGAGATCGTGTAAATATCGCCGAGATACATCTTCAGCGGATCGCTCAAAGACTCCCCGAGCCTCGGCGCGGTCGTCGGAGAGGCCGGAGCAAGGATCACGTCGTATTTCTCAAACGCGCGGTCGAAGGACTGCTTGATCAGCGCCTTCGTGCGCAGCGCTTTCAGGTAATAAGCGTCGTAGTAGCCGGAGCTCAGGACGAAGGAGCCGAGCATGATCCTGCGCTTCACTTCCTCGCCAAATCCCTCGGAACGGCTTTTCTTATACATGCTGTGCAGACCCTCGTAATCCTTCGCGCGATAGCCGTACTTCACGCCGTCAAACCGCGCGAGGTTCGAACTCGCCTCCGCGGACGCGATCACATAGTAGGCCGGGATCGCGTACTCCACGAGACTCAGATCAAACTCCTCGACCACGGCGCCCTTTTCACGCAGCACGTCCGCCGTCTTCATGACCGCGGCGCGCACCTCGTCGTCAAGGCCCTCTCCAAGATAGTCGGACGGGATCCCGACACGCATCCCCTTCACGTCGTCGACCAGCGCGGAGGTAAAATCCGAATCTCTTCTGTCAATCGACGTGCTGTCCTTCTTGTCGTATGAAGCGATCATCTCAAGGATCGCGGCGCAGTCCGATACATCCTTCGCGATCGGCCCGATCTGGTCAAGCGACGAACCGTAGGCCACCAGCCCGTAGCGTGACACCGTCCCGTACGTCGGCTTTAAGCCCGTCACGCCGCAGAACGACGCCGGCTGACGGATCGAACCGCCCGTGTCGGAGCCCAGCGCATACGGAGCTTCGCCTGCCGCCACCGCCGCGCAGGAACCGCCCGAGGAGCCGCCCGGCACATGCTCCGGATTCCACGGATTTCTCGTCGGCCCGAACGCGGAAGTCTCCGTCGTGCTGCCCATCGCAAATTCGTCCATATTTGTCTTTCCGAGGATCACCGCACCGGCCTTCTGCATGTTCAGAACCGCCTCCGCGGAGTACGTCGGAACGAAATTGTAAAGAATCTTCGAACTGCACGTCGTTTTCAGACCTTCCGTACAGATGTTGTCCTTCACAGCCACCGGCACGCCGGAAAGCGAGCCTGTGTACTGCCCGGATTCGATTCCCTTCTGGACCTCGTCCGCCCGCGCGAGCGCGCCCTCCGCATCTACGGTCACAAATCCGTTGATCTCTTTGTCCGTCTGTGTGATCCGGTCGAGCGACGCCTGCACCGCCTCGCGGACCGAGACCTCTTTTTCCTTTATTTTCCTGCCCAGCTCGAGGGCAGTCAGATCTGTCAACTGCATATATTTTCTCCTCTATTCTACCGTCTTCGGCACCTTGAACGCGCCGTCCTTCTTTTCCGGCGCATTTTCAAGAATCTTCTCCCGCTCGTCCCCGTTCGTCACCACGTCCTCGCGGAACACGTTGTTGACCGGGAACACATGCGAAAGCGGCTCAACGCCCGACGTGTCCAGCTCGTTCAGCTTGTCGACGTAATCAAGCATCCGTCCGATGTCGCGCTTCGCCTGCTCCTTCTCCTCGCCGGAGAGCTCCAGCTTCGCCAGAATGCCGACGTATTCAATCGTCTCGTCACTGATGATATTCGCCATCGCTTTTCCTTCAGAAATCCCGTCACACGATTTCAAAACAGCCTCCGGGATCCCTTCTCCTTCCTTTCACTATTCTCTGCCGCAAAATGCGGTAATTTTATTCTCACCATTTCCGGCGCACAATCAAAAGCTCGGAATGAGATGCGCCCCGCCGCTGTCGTTCTGGTACAGGACCCTGATCGTTTCCCCGCCCGTAAACGGTATATGCCAGAAAACCGGATGATTGCTGTCAGCCCCCGCATCGATGGTCTTGCCGGTCCGATCGATCTGCACGCTGATCGAGCCGTAAGAATACTCGTCGTCCGCATCGTCCAGTATCAGATTGTAAACGCCGATCGGGAAATCCTCTCCCGCTATCAGGCCATCCGCTACCTGTACCTCTTCGAGTCCCGGCTGCGGCACACGCTCCTTGCGGACAGCGCCCGGAGCTTTGAGCCCCTCAAGCTCCACACCCTCGGAGTCAAGACCTGTCTCCACCACGAACAGCATCCCGTCGCTCAGGGTGATCTTGTCGGAATACTCATAGTACGGGCAGTCCTCGTCCCAGAAATCCCGGTACGTCGCCTGCCGGTCAGACGAATAGAGCGTCAGCTCCCTGTAATCGTACTTGTCCGCGTCCGCATCCTGCCAGTACACAGCCGCGCTCTCCCCGGCACAGTGAAGCTGATATTCTCCGGCCGGAATGTCGTAGCCCACCTCATAGGCGCCGGGATCCAGTCTGATGCCGTAGTACTGCTCGTCGTCCCCGTCCCATGAAATTTTTTCCGGCCCCTCGTCCGAGACGGAGCTTCCTCCGAAAATGCTGAATCCGCTGTTGCTTCTCCTGTACTCGATCACCTTCTGCGCCACGATCGGAAAAACGATAAACACGAGAAGGAAGAGGATAAAGAGGAGCTTTATAAATCTTCCCGACCTGCTCCTTCTGCGAACCGTGCCGGTCTGACTGCGCTGCTTCAGCTCCTTGCGCCGCGCCGCGGCGGATTTCGCTGAGGCGGCACCCGCAGTCATACTCTGCGCTGTCCCCTGCGGCACATAGGTCGATGCAGAAGAGGTCTGCGCTGTCGCAGACGCCGTCGATGCCCATGTGGCTGCCGTATCCGCTCCCGCAGATGCGCCCGCAAACGAACCCGCGGCCGTTCCCCTTCTCTGGTAATGCTCCAGACCGGCCGTCGCCGGCTGCTTCTTCCGCTTCCACGGCCAGTTGTCCCCGTAACCGTTGTCCTTGTTCAGATGATCCTCACAGTCTCCGCGGTGAAACAACGCGGCCGATTTCTCGTTGTGAGTGTTCAGATGATATTTCCTATCGTTTTTTGTGTTGTCAAGCCCGCACTCCCTGCATCTTCCGTTCACGAGCCTGCCACCGCACAGCGTACACCGTTCCATATGATCCTCCTATGATGAACCCCGCGCGGGAATGTATCACGGCTCCAGTCTCGACAGGTCGCGCGGGAACAATGTGGTTTCCCTTACATTATCCTCCCCAACCAGCTTCATTGTCAAGCGTTCCAGACCAATTCCCAGTCCGCCGTGCTTCGGCATCCCGTATTTGAAGGTATCAAGATACTGATCCATGCCCTCTTCCGTCATGCCGCGCGCCGCGATCTTGTCCCGGAGCATCTGGTAATCGTGGATGCGCTGTCCGCCCGTCGTGATCTCGAGTCCGCCGTAGAGCAGGTCGAAGCTGAGCGTGAACGTCGGATCCTCCGGATCGTCCATCGCGTAGAACGGACGTTTTTTCGACGGATAGTGTGTCACGAACACGAAATCCGCGCCGTACTCTTCCTTGAAATATTTGCCGATCAGCGATTCCTCCTCCGGCTCCAGATCGTACGGGTTGCGGATCGGGCGGTTGTATTTCTCGGAGACGAGCTGCTTCGCGCGGTCGAATCGCACCATCGGGATCTGCTCCACGTTCGGGAGCGTGACGTTCAGGATGCGCAGCTCGTCGGCGTATTCCTTTTCGAGCAGCTTCATCGTGTACTGCAAAAATCCAGTCTCCATCGCCATGATATCGACAAAGCTGTCAATATAGCCCATCTCAAAGTCGAGGCTCGTGTATTCGTTCAGATGTCGCTTCGTGTTGTGCTTCTCCGCGCGGAACACCGGCGCCGTCTCGAAGACGCGGTCAAACACGCCGACCATCATCTGCTTGTAGAACTGCGGGCTCTGCGCCAGCACCGCCGGGCGATGGAAGTAGTCCAGCTTGAAGATATTGGAGCCGCCCTCCGCGCCCTTCGCGCCAATCTTCGGCGTGTGGATCTCGGTGAACTGCTGACTGTAGAGGAAATCGCGGAACCCGCGGACAATGCCCTCCTGCAGCCGGAATTTCGCGCGCTCGCGCACGTTGCGCAACACGATGCTTCGATTGTTCAGCTTCGCCTCGAGCGAAGTCTTCAGCTTCCACTTTCCGATCGGAAGTGGCAGCGTATCGTAGGGCGTCGTGAGGATCTCGCCTCCCGTCACGCGCAGCTCGATGCCGTGCGGCGCTCTCTCGTCCGCCGCCAGCGTGCCGACAAGCTCCACCGTCTGCGCCTCTCGGATCTTCTCCGCCGCAAGGCTTGACGTGCCCTCCTCGAACACGCACTGCAGAAGTCCGCCGCGTTTGCGCAGCACCACGAACACCACGTCACCCATGTCGCGCACTGTGTGCACGGCGCCGTTTACCTTCACCTCGCTGCCGATGCGCTCCGGCTTCAGCAGTTCGTCAATCTCCAAGGTTTCTTTTTCTGTCACTCCTGATAAAAATTCCATAATAATCTCCTCTCTGTCCCGGGACATAAAAAGTCCCGGAACATCTTATTGATATTCCGGGACGGATATGATTCCATATTAATATATCCGCGGTACCACCCGCTTTGCAAACGCCTTTGTCTGCCACTCTTGTGCACTTAACGCGTGCGACGTACCGCCCTACTGAGCATTGCATCCGTTCGTGCGCCGGCCCGGAAATTTTCCCGCGGCCCGTCTCTGTCTCTGATGCATTCCGCCGTTCGAACAGTCGGCTCCGGAGTGTTCCCTATTGTCCCCTTCCCTCAATCGGCGCTCTCAGTCGGTGACGCCGAATTCCTGTCAAGCTTCCGGGACAGAGTCTCCTTCATCGCTTTTCTGTGATGAAGCAATCCTACCACAAAACTTTTTTGATGGCAAGGGGTTTTCTTATTTTTTTGCGAAAGAAACGGTTGCCAAACCGCCTTTATTTTGCTATAACGGAGAGGAATCAGAATGATCACGGAGGAAACTCAGATGAACCACTTAATCATCCCGGAGGGATACACGTCGGCGCTCTCGCTGTACGACACGCAGATCGCGATCAAGACCGTCAAGGACTTCTTTCAGCAGACGCTCGCGTCCCAGCTCAATTTGCTGCGCGTCTCCTCTCCGCTTTTCGTCGACCCGGCATCGGGTCTGAACGACAACCTAAACGGCGTCGAACGCCCAGTCAAGTTCGGCATCAAGGAGCAGAATGAAGCCGAGGCTGAGATCGTCCATTCGCTCGCGAAGTGGAAGCGCTACGCGCTGAAGGAGTACGGCTTCGCGCATGGCGAGGGACTTTATACGGACATGAACGCGATTCGCCGCGACGAGGACACCGACAACATTCACTCGATCTACGTAGATCAGTGGGACTGGGAAAAGGTCATCCGCCGCAGCGAGCGCAGTCTCGACACACTGAAAAAGGTCGTGACGTCCGTCTACAAGGCGCTGAAAAAGACAGAGGTCTACATGTCGATCCAGTACGACTACATAGGCGAGGTGCTGCCGCGCGAGATTTTCTTTATCACCTCGCAGGAGCTCGAAGATCTGTATCCGGAGCTTACGCCGCGCGAGCGCGAATACGAGATCGTCAAGGAAAAGGGCGCTGTATGCGTCATGCAGATCGGCGGGCTGCTCGCTTCCGGCGTAAAGCACGACGGCCGCGCCCCGGACTATGACGACTGGAACCTGAACGCGGACATCCTCGTATACTATCCGGTGCTCGACATCGCGCTGGAGCTCTCTTCGATGGGCATCCGCGTCGACGCAGAATCTCTGGCCCGCCAGTTGAAGATCGCAGGCTGCGAGGAGCGCGCCGAACTGCCGTTTCAGAAAGCGATCCTCGACGGCGAACTGCCGTACACGATCGGAGGCGGCATCGGTCAGTCCCGCATCTGTATGTTCTATCTGCGCAAGGCGCATATCGGCGAGGTGCAGTGCTCGCTGTGGCCGCCGGAAGTCGTGGAGGAGGCCGCAAAGGGCGGAATCAAGCTACTGTAGGCATGCGGCAGTCTTATTTTACTTCCGATTGCCTGTTTCCTGAAATGTTTTTTGTAGTCAGATTTCAAATAAATCTTTCAACGTCAGCAGCCGCGCTCCTTCCTTTTGGGCGCGGCGTTTGACTGCCGCAGTATAACCCGATTTGCTGATAAAGATCAGATACTTTTCCTTCACCTCCGGAAACGCTTCCGCCGCGTCAAGTAGATCCTCATATTCTTCCATCGGCATCGGCCGGTTTCTGAATTTGCATTCACAGAGGATCGCTTTCGTCCCGCTTCTGTCAAATGCCAGCACATCCACATCGTCTTGCTGCTTCAGCTTCGGGTTTGTTCCCCACCATTTTCCGATCTTGTAAGGAACAAACGGAAGCTTCCCCGCTTTAGCCAGCCGCACCAGATATTGCCGACAGATCTGTTCAAAAACAGGTCCCATATAATCATTCAGCCCCTGAATGATCTCCTCGCATGCCTTTTCTATCCCCAGCATTCCGTAATAGCTCTGATTAGTGAAGATATGTCGGTACCAGAACCTGTAATAGTTGTCTGTGATTTCGTAAATTCCCTTCTTGCTCTCCGTCGGCTCGCCGCAAGGTACGCGTTTTTCCAACAGGCGAATACTCTGCAGCGTAAGCATATATTTACTGCATTTACTTTTTTCCTCGTGGATCCGATTGGAAATGTCAATGATCCGGTTGCAGCCGTTCGAAACTGCCTCCAATATGCTGTTGTACACCAGAGGCTCCCGAAGCTCCATCCGCAATAATGTCTGCGGTTCATCATACAAAAACGCACCGTTTGTCAGCAGCTCCTTCTCTATATTTCCCCGGATGGATGCGGTCGGGTCAAACGCGTTCAGATATCTCGGCACACCGCCCAGAATCCCATAAGCAATCAGCTTGTCTTCCTCGCTGTAATCCGGGAAAAATTCCGCGCTCTCCAAATAATCGAACGGCGCAATCTCCATCGATCCCGTGATCCGCCCGTACAGCGGACTCTTGTACCCCATGACCTCATTCACCATAAAGCTCACGCTCGAGCCGCACAGGATCAGAAGGATGTTCTTATTCTTCCAATCATGATCAATCTGGTGCTGGAGAATGCTTTTGAGCGACGGATTTGCCGCGGCCATAAACGGAAATTCATCAACGATCAAAACAATACGCTCTGAATCTGCTCTTCGGCCTACATAATCCAGCGCCGTCTTCCAGTCCGGAAACGCCGACATGTAGTCCGCTTCAAAATACCGCTGAACCGTTTCGGAAAAATCCGTCCGATTCAGGGTGTCGTTCTTTTCCTGTGCCGAGAAAAAGATACTTTTGTGTTTTCCCGCAAACTCCTGCAGAATTGTGGTCTTTCCGACCCGGCGGCGGCCGTACATGATCATAAATTCAAATTTATCGCTTTGGTACAGACTTTCCAACCGCTCCATCTCGTCTTTTCTTCCGATCATTTCCACAGCCTCCTTTTAGGTTTACTTATAAGTAGTATACTCTCAAGTAGTATTTCTCGCAAGCCTTATTTTATACATTTTCAAATATGCAAAAAAGAAGACCGACTCCCGGAGTCCTCCGGCGAATCGGCCTTGTTTTTTAATCGATATCTCTTTCTCTGCGGCTTTTTCTCCATCAGTGCATAGCCGCTCAGCTCTTCACATCTTCTTGATCCGCTCCAGCGCGGCCACGGTGTTCTCGTATGTGCCGAACGCGGTCAGGCGGAAGTAGCCTTCGCCGCTCGGCCCGAAACCGGAACCCGGCGTGCCGACAACATTCGCATGCTCGAGCAGGAAATCAAAGAACTCCCATGAGGTCATCCCGTCCGGCGTCTTCAGCCAGATATACGGCGCGTTCACGCCGCCGGATACCGTGTAGCCAGCCTCGGCAAGCCCATCCTTGATCGTCTTCGCGTTCTTCATGTAGTAGGCCACCTGCGCCGCGAGCTGCTTCTTGCCCTCCGCGGAGTAGACCGCCTCGCCCGCCTTCTGAACGATATACGGCGCGCCGTTGTACTTCGTGCCGTGGCGTCTCGCCCAGAGAGAATGTAGCATGACGTCGCCGCATTTCAGATCCTTCGGAATCACGGTGTAGCCGAGACGTGTGCCCGTGAAGCCCGCGTTCTTTGAGAAGGATTTCAGCTCAATCGCGCAGGTCCGCGCTCCTTTGCACTCAAAGATCGTGTGCGGTACGTCGTCCTCAGAAATATATGCCTCGTAGGCAGCGTCGTAGATGATGACGGCGCCGACCTTGTTCGCGTAATCGACCCACTCCTGCAACTGCGCTTTCGTGATCGTGGCGCCGGTCGGGTTGTTCGGGAAACACAGGTAAATCAGATCCGGCGTTTCCTTCGGGAGCTGCGGCGCGAAATTGTTTTCCGCCGTACACGGCATGTAAATCACGTCGCTCCACACCTCGGTCTTCGGATCGTAGGTGCCGGTACGCCCCGCCATGACGTTCGTGTCCACATACACCGGATAGACCGGATCGCAGACCGCGATCTTGTTGTCCACGCTGAAAATCTCCTGAATATTGCCGGAGTCGCACTTCGCGCCGTCGGAGACAAAGATCTCATCCGGAGCGATCTCACAGCCGCGATCCTGATAATCATTCTTCGCAATCGCGTTGCGCAAAAACTCATAGCCGAGATCCGGTGCGTAGCCGTGGAACGTAGCCGCGTCCGCCATCTCGTCTACCGCGCTGTGAAGCGCCTCTATAATCGCCGGAGCGAGCGGCTGTGTCACGTCGCCGATGCCGAGACGGATCACGGACTTGTCCGGATGCGCCGCCTGAAATTCATTCACTTTTCTGCCGATCGTCGAGAACAGATAGCTCCCCGGCAGTTTCAGATAATTGTCGTTAATCTTAAACATGTCTCATTCCTCCCATGGTTTTATATTGTGAGTCGCTCCCTCGTCTGTGTTTGCCCACCATAGTGCGCTTTATCACTAAGCTCGACACTGCCTCGCTAAGCGACAAATGTGTCCGTCCGGCACGACTCATTGCTTTCGCGAAATTTACAGACGGATCTCTCCGTCAAACACAACCTCCGCAGGCCCTGTCATGAACACGGTATTCTGCTCCCGATCCCACTCAATCTGCAGGTCGCCGCCGCGCAGCTTCACGGTCACGCTGTCCTCGGTCCAGCCATTCAGAATGCACGCCACCGCCACAGCGCATGCGCCTGTCCCGCACGCCCATGTCTCCCCAGCGCCGCGCTCCCACACGCGCATCTGCACGGTATTGCGGTCGAGCACCTTGATAAACTCGGTGTTCACGCGGTCAGGAAACGCCGGATGATGCTCGAAATCCGGCCCGATCGCTTCAATCTTCAGTCCGTCGACGTCGTCCACGCAGGTCACGCAATGCGGATTGCCCATCGAGACACAGGTTACCGGATAATCTTTTCCGTTTACACAAAGCAGTCTGCCGACGATCGCTCCTTCTATTGTGGCGGCCTCATCTGTCACAGCCTTCTCTTTTTCCAGCTTCGTCACGTCCACCGGGACCTTCTCCGCCTCAAGGATCGGCGCGCCCATATCGACCTTCACAAGCGTCACCTTGCCGTCTTCTACGGTCAGATCCAGCGTCTTAATCCCGCTGCCGGTCGCGACTGTGATGCGCGTCTTGTCCGTCAGGCCGTAGTCATAGACGTATTTCGCCACACAGCGGATGCCGTTGCCGCACATCGCGCCGAGCGATCCGTCCGAATTGTACATCTCCATCTCGAAATCCGCGACATCCGAAGGTTTGATCAGAATCAACCCGTCCGAACCGATCCCGAAATGGCGGTCGCTGATCCGTTTCGCCACCTCGCCCGGAGCCGGGATCGTCTCCTGAAAACAGTTGACGTACACATAATCGTTGCCGATGCCATGCATCTTTGTAAATTTCATCGCTCTTTTCCTCTCACCCTCCGCGCCATGTTTTCCCCGCCGCCTCCTCTGCGCCGTTTTTCCTCCGCAGACGTTCCCGGCGAAAGCGCTTCCGCTCTTTCTTTTCTATGATACACAGCATTTTCTTCCATGTAAAGAACAAATTCTGCTCTTTTTCTGTTGAAAAGTGCTTCCTGCTGCAGCTCTCTACATCCGCATCAGCGCGAAGATCATCTCCGCGGTCTCCACCATATTTGTCCCGCTGTCCATGCTCGTCTTCTGCAGATACCGGTGCGCTTCCTCCTCCGTCATGTGGTTCCGCTCCATCAGCAGCGCCTTTGCATCCTCGATCAGCTTCCGATCCTTCTCGCTGCGCTGCGGAGGCTGCATGCGCTTCCGTCTCTTGCGCCGCTCCTGATTCTCGATCACCATGTCAAGCGAGCTGAGCAGATCCTGTACGCGAAGCGGCATCTCTATGCTGACGACGCCGTCCGCAACGCCCTCCGAGAGCGCCCGGGGCGATGCGACCAGAACCATCTCAAACGCCGAAGCCACGTTGCTGTAAAGCTCCTCGTAGATCATGTCCGGATAACGATAACCGCCGACAATGACGCCAGAGCCGAGCCGGTCAGCCGCTGCAAGGGCCTGCGCCCCGCTCGAACACACCGCGCTGACTTTATAACCGCTGCGTACCAGTAGATTCCGGATGCTCTTCGCATCTTCAAT
>CANQVH010000007.1 GCA_947627245.1 uncultured Lachnospiraceae bacterium
AGGAATTTGCCGGGACCACCAGAGGCGTCTTTGCCTCCGTGGCAAACGAGATCGCTTCCGGGTCGTTGGTTGAGACGATCGTATCCGGTATCATATCCCTGACAGGCGCGAACAGCATTTTGCTGATGCTCGTCATCCTGCTCGGCTTCGCAATTTTGCTGTTGGTGTGGTTTTATGTGTCGAATGTTTATCGGGCGATTTCCGCGAGAATGTTCCTCGAAGGCCGCACTTACGAGGAGGTTCCGGTTCACCGGTTCCTGTTCTTCTACCGCATCCGCAAATGGACGAATGTGGCCTTCATAATGTTGCGCTGCACGATCTATCAGATGCTGTGGATGTTCACGATCGTGGGAGGGGTCATCAAGTCCTATTCCTACCGTCTGGTGCCTTACATCGCGGCGGAGAATCCGAGCATCTCTTCGAAGGACGCAATCGCGCTCTCAAGAAAGATGATGGACGGACATAAATGGGAATGCTTTGTGCTGCATTTATCCTTTATCGGATGGAATATACTGAACACGCTGACTCTGGGCATCACGGGCAAGCTTTATTCCGATCCTTTCCGGCAGGCGACGTTCGCGGAGTACTATGCGTATGTGCGCGGACTGGCGAAGCAGAATTCTGTAGAGGGCATTGATATGCTGAACGATACCTACCTGTTTGAGAAGGCTGACCGGATGGATCTTCTGTACGCTTACGAGAAGGAGATTGACGCGATCGGAGAGCCGAGGCCGCCGAAGAAGGTGCGCAAAGGGATCGCGGGCTTCATCGCGGATGTGTTCGGCGTGACCTTTGTAAACGACAAGACGGAACAGGAATACGACGAGTTCATGGCGAGACGGGAGACTTACATGTCCCTGCGCGGCGAGATGTCCGGAAAAGCTTATCCGGTCCGGCTCGGCCCACATCAGCCGAAGCAGAAGCAGAAGAAGTTCCGCGGAATTTACTGCGAGCGTCATTATTCAATTTGGTCTATGATCATGCTGTTCTTTATCTTCGCATTCATCGGATGGGTGTGGGAGGTAAGCCTGCATCTGGTCTCCGACGGAGAATTTGTCAACCGCGGCGTCCTGCACGGCCCGTGGCTGCCGATCTACGGGACGGGCGGCGTGCTGATCCTCGTCGTGCTGAACAAGCTGCGCAGCAAGCCGATCGCGGAATTCTGCGCGACCATCGTGCTGTGCGGCTGTGTGGAATACTTTACCGCATGGTATCTCGAGGCGACCCACGGCGGACAGAAATGGTGGGATTACAGCGGATATTTCCTGAATCTGCACGGAAGGATCTGCGCGGAAGGACTGTTGGTATTCGGCCTTGGCGGGATGGCGATCGTCTATGTCGCGGCGCCGTTTTTGGATAATTTCCTGAGAAGGATAAAGATGCAGATCATCATTCCGCTCTGCGTAGTGCTGCTGGCGGTATACTGCGGCGACCAGATCTATTCCGGTAAGCATCCGAACACCGGAAAGGGAATCACGGATTATGGGGAAAGCTCGGCGAGCGCCGCGGTACTGCCGCGAACGGTGCAGGGGGACGCCCAATGGTGATCCGGACTCTGGCGGAGCGCTACCCGCAACTGTATCTGAGGCCGGGGATCGATACGGAGGATGCTTATCGGGCGGCGACCGGAAGGGGGACGAGGCCGGACGACACCTCTCTCTCCCTGTTTCTCGGAAGTGATCGGGACGCCCTGACGACGGAACAGACGCCGGTCGGTCCGGTGGATGTTCTGTATTTGTACCGCCGGGAGGACTTTGAGAACGCGCTCCGGCTTCTGGCATACCGCTGCCGGCCGGAGACGATTCCGGCTACGACCGGGGCGATGACGCTCGACGGTCTGGCGAACTGGCAGAAGATCAATACGCATATGGCGGAGTATCTGGCTGCGGGTCATACGGACGGGGCGGAGGAATGGAAACGCTTTACCGCCGATAAGCAAAACTATCGGGACGTCCTGATCGTGTTGAGCGACGGGCCATACAGCAACATTTCCGCCGAGCGGGCAGGCATGTCCGGGGAGGATTGGCCGGAGATTTCCCGGAAGATCCGGCTGTACCACGAGTGTACCCATGTGATCTGCAGAAGACTGTTCCTGCAGCAAAAGGAGGCTGTCTGGGATGAGGTCGTTGCGGATGCGATGGGGATACGAAAAGCGCTGGGGCATTACGACGCCGGGCTCGCCGGACTGTTTCTCGGCGTGTCGCCGGACGGATATACGGGCGGAAGGCTGGAAAACTACGTTCCGGAGGAGAAGGCGGATTCGCTTTCGGGCCTTGCGGCGAATGTTTATGAACTGCTTGGAAAAATTGAGCGGGAGTCGTGCAAAAAGCAGGAGACGGACGGCTGGGATTTCCTGATGTTTCTTCAGGAAAAACAGAAAACATGGGGACAGAGTCTGCTCCTGTGAGAAAAAATGTGATATAGTAAACAGTGGCAATGGAAAAATCCATAAAAGTGTGTTATACTATCGTGGAGCATTGCCCCTGTGCGTGATGCAGGGGAGGGGATTGCTATGCGGATCGCAGTATGTGACGACGATCCGAGAGAACAGGAACAGATTGAAGAGGCGCTGCAGGGTTGGGATCCGACGCGGAGCGCAGAAAAATTTCTGGACGGCAGATCTCTGCTTGAGGCTGCGAAGAGGACACCCCACTTTGACGTTGTGTTTCTGGATATTTATATGCCCGGAGAGGACGGAGTCGAAGTGGCGAAAGCGCTGCAGGAGGAATCCCCCGGCACGGGGATCGCGTTTGTCACCACCAGTACGGAGCATGCGATAGAGGCGTTTTCCCTGCACGCGCTGCATTATCTGGTAAAGCCGGTGACGACGGAGGGCATTGTAGAGGTGTTCCGCAGGCTGACCGAGCTGCGCTCCAACCGCAGGGAAAGCATCGTATTTACAGTGGGATCGGAGAGGTACACGGTCTTCTTGGATCAAATCTGCCTCCTCGAAAACGACAATCACGCGGTGAATGTTTCGCTGGCCGACGGAAGGCGGCTGAAGGTCTGGATGTCCTTCAACGTGCTTGAGCAGAAGCTGGACGGAAGCTTTCTTCGGATTAATCGGGGACTGATCGTCAACATGGATCATATCGTGCAGATGGGACCGGATATCTGTACCCTGCGCGACGGAAGCCGGCTGCCGATCGCCGTGCGCCACAGCACCGCGATCCGGGCGGCCTATGACAACTATGTATTTGACCGGCTCAGCCGGCGGAAAGGATTTTAAGGGGGGGGGGGTGGAACGATCATGGTGATTTTTCTGCAGCAGGTGTTAGGCTTTTGCATACAGCTCTATCCCTGCGCACTGCTGATCTTCCTGCCCTTTCCGCAAGAAGATTGCCGATTCATGCGCAAAAAGATCCTTGCATGGATGACGGTCGTTTCCGCGGCGCTGGCTGTGTTGTTTTCGGCGGTGATCTGTCTGCGCGATCTGGAGCGGTATCCGGTGCATATCGTGATCTCCAATTCGTTCATGTTCGCCGCGATGCTGCTTATTGTGGCGGCGTATATCTGGCTGGTGCGCGAAGCGCTGCTGAAGAAGATTTTGGTATGCTTCATCGTGCTGTTCTATGCGGTGACGGAGTTTGTGCTGGTCAACATGCTGTACCAGATTCTCTTTCCGAGACAGGCGGACACTACGTTCTATCCTTACACGACGAGGTTCCTGCTGCTGTACGGCGTCTCGACGGCCGTGCTGCTGCCGGTGATGGTGCTGTGTGTGATCCGTCCGCTGAAGGAGTATATTCAGGAGATCGAGCCGAGGAATATGCGGCGGGAATTTTTTGTCGCAATTTTTTCTACAGTGCTCTATTTTGTCCTGACGTTCTACTGCGAGACGGTATACGGGAGGGCGAATATTCTCAACCTGTATCTGCCGTTGATGGTGTTCCTGACGCTGAATCAGATCCTGATCTACTGGCTGATTTTCCGGGAATCGGTTCGGCGCAGGCGGGATAATGAGCGCCAGAGGGTCATGGAGATTCAGCGGATGCAGTATGAGAAGATCGTCGACGATATGGAAAACACCCGGCGTATGCGTCATGATCTGCGCCACCATTACAACACGCTGAACGACATGCTGAACCGGGGACAGACGGAGGAGATGAAGGGGTATCTGGCCGGGGTGATCGACATCACCGCCAAGCGTGACACAGAGATTTACTGCAAAAATATGACGGTCAACGGTCTGTTGCAGTATTACGTCGGTCTCGCAAGAGACGAGGGGATCCGCTGCGAGGTTCATGCCGAGTGCGACGAGCTGAATGTCGAGCCCGCGGATCTGACCGTGCTGTTCGGCAACGCGATGGAGAACGCGATCAATGCATGCAGGAAATGCCAAGGGAATCGCTGGATCAATATCAAGGTCGGTACGGTGCAGGGATCGCTGGCGATCGAGATTTCCAATTCCTGCAAGACTGTGCGGCTCAACCGCCATTTCCAGACGGAGGACGGATTCTCGCCCGCGGAGGCGTTCCAGAGCGACCACGGCGGCGGATACGGCCTGCACAGTATAGCGCGCACCGCGCAGAAATACGGTGGCACCGCCGGTTTCCGTTTCAACGCGGAAAAAGGGAAATTCACGGCCCGCATTCGTCTGAATATATCCATGTAGACGGACGCGTCGGGAAGATAAAAAAGATAACGACCCGCGGAAAGATTCGCGGTCGAAATAAAAAATGGAGGTTATGAAAATGACAATTAACAAAAATCAAAATGGAACAGAGCTTGAGATCGCACTTTCGGGACGTCTTGATACGACGACCGCACCCCAGCTTGAGACGGAGCTGAAGCACAGCATCAGCGGCGTTACGGCGCTTACAATCGATATGAAGGAGCTGGAGTACATATCATCCGCTGGTCTTCGCGTATTGCTGTCCGCGCAGAAGGTGATGAACAAGCAAGGAACGATGGTGGTTCGGCATGTCAACGGGACCATTATGGAGGTGTTTGAAGTCACAGGGTTCATCGATATCCTGACGGTCGAATAAAAGAGAGAGGCCGCTGGGACGTATCGCGATCCGGAAAAGCATTTATGACAGAAATGGAACAGAGAAAGGAAGGAACCGCATGAACGACGCGAAAAAACCGATGGTACCGCTGGAAAAAAAGGTATTCCGGGCGATACTGGGGGTTCTGGCATTGACACTGGTGGTGGTGATCACGGTTATCTCTTTCCAGCTCGGACAGTTGCGAAAGAACATGATCTCCGCAAACAAAGCGACCGGCCAGGAAGTGGAGGGGCTTTCTTCACAGGCGGTAGGCGATATCATGGAAGACAGTCTTCTGCGCCTGACGACGGAAAAAGCCGGGACGGCGGATGCCGTATTTTCAGACTTTGCGCGGACTGTTTCCGTTCTGGCCCAGAGCACGCAGTACCTGTATGAACACGAAGACGAGTATGGGGACGTCGCGGTTCACCTGCCGGACCAGAAAAACGGCACCGAGCTCGACGTATATGTCACCTACTCGGAAAATGCCGATCTGGATTCGCGGGACTTTACAGACGAGCAGAATCTTGTGGGAAATCTGCAGGGAGAGCTGCTGTCGGTGACGGCCCAGAACGAAGAGATCAATTCCGATTATTTCGCGTCTGAATCAGGGTTTATGCTTCAGGCGGACGACATCTACCAGGGGCAGTTCGACGAGCAGGGAAATCTGCTCAGCTTTGAGGCGAAGGAGCGGCCATGGTACCAGGAAGCGGTGGAAAAGGGAGGAATCCATTTTACCGATCCGACGCGCGACGCTTCCACAGGGGATTTTGCCATCATGTGCAGTACCCCGGTATACCGTCAGGATGAACTGGTGGGCGTGGTTGGCGCGGGTATGTACCTCTCCGGTCTGGAGGAGACGGTGGCGGATGCCGTGATCGGTGCATCCGGCTCGGCGTGTCTGATCGACGGACACGGGGATATTATCTTTTCTACAAGGGAATCCGGAGAGCTGGCATCTGGCGGCGAAACGCTTGCCAACGCGCTGGAAAATACGCAAGGCGACCTGAACGGGTTTATTTCCGCGGCGATCGGCGGGGCGCAGGAGATATCCCTGCTCCCGGTGGATGGGGAGAACGTCTATGTTTCCTGCGCCTCCCTTGATACGGTGGGCTGGACGCTGCTCTCGGTGCTTCCGGAGGACACCGTAACGTCCGCGACGACGGAGCTGATCGAGGCGCTGGGAAGAAAGAACAGCGAGATGGTGCAGGAGGCGGACCGCCTGTTCCTCTCTGCGTTTGGCCTGCTGCTGATCGCTACAGTGCTGCTGGTGGTCATCACCTACATTATTTCCAGACGGCTGTCCTCGCGGCTTGTGCGCCCCATCGTGGACCTCACGGACAAGGTTAGTGCCATCAAGGGAGACGACTTGTCCTTTCGCTGGGATCAGCACACGAACGATGAGATTGATGTGCTGGCGGATTCCTTCGGCACAATGACGAAGCGCATTGAGCAGTATATCGTAGACATCACGGCGATCACGGCGGAAAAGGAGCGCATCGGTGCGGAGCTCTCCGTGGCGAAGCAGATCCAGGCGGATATGCTGCCCTGTATCTTCCCGGCGTTCCCGGAGCGGGATGATTTCGACATCTATGCGAACATGTCACCTGCCAAGGAAGTGGGCGGAGACTTTTATGATTTCTTCCTGCTGGACGACGACCATCTTGTGATGGTGATGGCGGACGTGTCGGGCAAGGGCGTTCCGGCCGCGCTGTTCATGGTGATTTCCAAGACGATCATTAAGAACCAGACACAGTTTTCGGATTCGCCGAAACAGATTCTGGAGACGGCGAACAATTTGCTGCAGGAGAACAATGCGGAGGATATGTTCGTGACGGTCTGGCTGGGCATTCTGGAGATCTCCACCGGCAAGCTCAAGGCAGTGAACGCAGGGCATGAGTATCCGGTGATCCGAGGGACGGACGGAAAGTTTGAGCTTCTGAAGGATAAGCACGGCATGGTGCTCGGGACGATGCCGGGCCTGAAATACAGGGAATACGACGCCGAGATCGAGGAGGGCGGCTGCCTGTTCCTGTACACGGACGGCGTCGCGGAGGCGACCGACGCGAAGAACGAGCTGTACGGCACCGAGCGGATGCTGGAGGCGCTGAACCGGGATCCGATGGCGAAGCCGCAGCAACTGCTCGTCAACGTGAGGGCGGACATCGACGCGTTTGTGGGCGATGCCCCGCAGTTCGACGATATCACGATGTTGGCGATGGAGAGAAAAAAACAGTGAGAGCTTTCATACATAAAGGATTTTCAGAACACAGGGCAGGAAATATGGGATCCCGGAAACGCGCCGGGTGTCTCGCCGTGTTCGCGGCGGCTGTCTTTCTGACTGCAGGCACGTTCACAGGCTATTGCTCGGCGGATGAGCCGGAGCGCGTAGCGCGGAAGGACGTGAAGATCGGCTGTATCATCGCGGAGGAGTACGGATTTTTCTCCGAGCAGCTTTCGGCGGCGGCGGAGAGCCTAAGCCGGCAGGGTCTCATCGGGAAATACGATCCTCCCGAGGGCGTGCGCCCGGCGCAGGAGGTATGGGATGACATCTGCGAGCTACAGCAGATCGAGAACGCCGAGTTTGTGAAAGAGAGTTTCTACAACACGGATCAGATGGAAGAGAGTGAGATGGAGGACGTCTTTTTCCACGCGAGCGACGTCGACCTGATGCTGGTCCTCGGGACGGCGGCGGGCGTCTGGCTCACTGAGAACGCCGGGGAGCTTCCGTTCGAGTACATGGTCTTCTCGAGCGCCGACCCGATCTCAGGCGGGATCGTGAAGAGCGAGACGGAGCGCTTCAACGACATCTCGTTCGCCCATGTGGATCCGGGGCGGCTCGGCAGGCAGACCGAGCTGGCCTACGAGATCCTGCCGTTTGACTCGATCGGCGTGGTCTATGAGGATTCCGAGGCGGCATACAGCTATTCGGGGATTGCCCAGCTCGAAGCCCTGAGTGAAGAGAAGGGGTTTGAGATCCACAGACTGCATGTGGATGAGCCGAGTAAGGACAACGACTATGACCGCTACTACAATGAGCTGAAGGCCGCATATCATGAGCTGATCCCGGACATTGACGTTCTGTACATCACGACGGGGATGATCGAGGACAAGATGCTGCCGTGGCTGCTCGAAGAGGTGCACGAGGCAGGGATCATCACGGTGGCGGAGACTGCGGAGAGTCAGGTGGAGCAGGGAGCTCTAATGCACATCACGATGACGGACGCGCCGGAGGAGGGCGGTTTCCTTGCGCAGACGCTGATCGACTATCTGAATGGTACTCCGATCAACGAGCTGGATCAGGTATTCCTGATCACGCCGCATATCTCTCTGAATCTTGACACGATCGAGAAGGTAGGGGCGAAGATCCCGATGAGCATATACCTGATCGCGGATAAGATTTACGGACAGAAGACAGACGCGCTGTCCGGGACGGAAAAAGAAAATGAATCGTAGGATTGGAAGAGGAAATATGCGCAACAGACAACGACTCATGATAGAGCTTCTGGCGCTGCTACTGACGGTGATCACGCTGGTTCTGGGCGGGCTGATGTATTTCAGCAACCTCAAGAATACCAGACAGAACCTGATCGGCGTAGAGCTGGCGGATTTTATCTACAATACCGATTACAGTATGAAGTTTGGCAAGAGGATTGAGACGTTCTACGGGATGCAGGAAGACTTGCTCGAGCTGCGGGACTCGTTCGACGACGTTGACCAACTGCACATTCTCTCTGAGGAGAATCGTCTGCTGTTCTCCACGGAACCGGCGATGATCCCGGAACGCGCGTATTCCATGCCTGTGGGGAACAATATGAGCGACACGAGCCGTCTCTACTGCATGTACGCGGTGGGCGACGACGCGCGCATCCTGACGGTCAGCAGGATCTCAGACATGCAGCAGGAGATGGGAGGTTATCTTCTGAAGCTCGTGGGGATCGCGGTGGTCGGCCTTATTCTTGTGCTGCTGCTGATCCATCTGGTCTGGCGGCTGGTCCCGGAAGGAAAGAGGGCGTACCGCATCGCGGCGGTCGTGCCTCTGGTCTGGATCGCTGTGTTCAGCGCGATGACAGGCGTGGACGCGTACCGTGATTACGCAGGGAGCTCCCGGGAGCTCTGTGAGTCCATCGGAAAATCGGTACAGACGGACATCGCGAAGGTAGAGGCGCTCGGCGTCGCGCGGGAGGACTTCTACGAGGTGGAGGCTTATCTGCAGCGCTACACGGATATGATCCCGGAGGTGGAGGAGCTGTCCCTCGGGGAGAATGACGAGATTTCATACAAAATGTCGGCAGATCACCGCCGCAAAATGGCGCTGGACTATATCCTGCAGGCGGTGCTGCTCCTGACATTTTCGATTTTGATCTTGGCGGAATATCAGATTTTTGTCACAAATACGGGAACACTGACGGAGGGACAAAATGGAACAGTCTGAATTCATGAAACAAAATGCGTTTGTCCGCCTGATCTTCGTGTTTGCGTTTTTCGCGTCGTCGATTGGCGATTCGTTCAACGTCGTCTATATCCGGCAGATGGCGATGGCGGTGTCGGACGGGAACATGAATCTGCTGGTGAGCCTTCCGATCACCTTTTTCTCGGCGATGACGGCGTTGGGCGTGTTTATTTCCGGCGGGATCTGCAGGCGGACGAAACGCTTTGGCTCTTTCTTAGGCATTGGAGTGGTTGCGTTGATGCTCGGGCTGATTGTAAGGGGAGCCGCGACAGATTACCGTATGCTGTTCCTCGGTTTCGGCATCTCCGGTCTCGGAAACGGCTGTCTCTTTATCGGCATACGCTACTACGCGTTCCTTTTTGCGGACGACAGGCAGAGGATGCGCGCGCTCGTGTATGTGAACGGCGGAGCGTTCGCCGGGCAGTGCATGGGTACGATTCTGGGCGGAATATTGGCGAACCAACTGGCGTATTCCCACATTTATCTGGGTTCCGCCGTGCTTTTGCTGGTGCCGCTCGCTATGTCGCTGAGGGTACGGATCGCGGGTAAGGTGGAGGCGGGAAGCTACGCGGATATCTTCCGGGTGCTGAAGAATGTGCGCGCTCTGAAGTTCCTGCTGTTTTTGCTGTTGCCGGTCTACACCTGCTCGGTTTTCGTCTCGTACATCGTGCCGCTCTATGTCAACGAATACGGGTATTCCGCGACGGTCACTTCGGTGCTGATGCTGGTGAATTACCTGCTCTGCGCGTACGTGGGGCCGTTCATGACCGACTTTGTCTCCGACTGGATGTCATCCCTTAAGGCCACATTCCTTTACATGGCGGCGAGCGCGGCGCTGATCGCGCTGTACGGCTGGTTCGCAGTGATGCCGCTGCTGGTGCTTGCCGTGGTGCTCTGCGGCGTGCTGGATTCGTTCGGCCTCTCGGTGATCATGGACGCCTTTACGAAGACGAAGACCACGCAGAACTATTCCGACAACGATGCGCTGATTATCTTCATTCTGGTGTCCAGAGTAGGACAGATGATTGGGCCGACGCTGATTCTGGTGTCCGGCGGCGTGATGTCCCTTGGACTGTTTCTGCTGGTCGGACTCGGGGCGTATCTCGCGCTGGCGGGAATACCAAGGAAGTCCTGATGGCTACTGTTCAGACAGAAAATTACAACGATAATCTACAGGAGGTAGCAAGAAATGGATTATGTGAGGGAATCAGATATCCCGTTTCTGATGGAAATGTTTGATGAAAATTTCGGCGAGCGCTATATGTCGGAGGACGAGATGCGCTGGCATATCAATGATAAGAACGAATTTTTTTATGCGGCGAGACGGGAAGACGACCGTCTTGCGGGGATCGCGCTGTTCGGGGTGGAACCGGCGCAGACGCTGCATGAGGAGACGAAGATCCCGCTCGAGGAGCTGAAACGGCTGGCGCATGGGAAGCAGCTCGTCAAGTTTCGAAGCATGTGCATGGCCTCGGACTGTCAGGGGCAGGGGATCGGTTCAAAGCTTCTGGCTGACGCGATCGCGGATCTGAAGAGCCGCGGAAAATTCGGAGCCATCACCTCGCTGATCTGGGCGTACGACGGCAAGGTTCCGGCGCGGGGAGCGCATCTGCGGAACGGTTTCCGCTATCTGCATAAGGTTTCCCGGCCTTGGTACCATATGAAGGATTATTACTGTGTTTTCTGCAAGGGCCGCTGCAAATGCGACGGTGAGCAGTATGTTCTGGAGCTGGGATGAGCATATAAATGATATCCCGGACGGCGAGGGTTGGAAGAAAGAAACAGAAAACAGGAAGTGGAAGGAGAAAACATGGCAAATTCGATTTTCAGGGAAAAGAGCTTAGAGAGGGTGTCCTCACCCGAGCAGTTGAACGAGTACATTCGGGTGACGAATCCGGGGATCTGCCTCACGCTCCTGGCGGTCATCATACTGCTTGTGGGGTTTGTCGTCTGGGGCGTCGTCGGCTCTCTTGAGACGAAGACGGACGCGGTCGCCGTATCCGACGGCGGCACGACCGCCTGCTACATAAAGGAGGCGGAGATTGACGAGATCGCGCAGGGTGACGTTGTGCGTATCGACGGCGAGGAGTACACAACGGAGGAGATTTCTGCCGAGCCGATTGCCGTGGATAGCAGCTTTTCCGAGTACGCGCTGAGAGTCGGTGAGCTTTCCGAGGGCGAGTGGGTATATCCGGTGACCTTGAGCGCTTCGCTTCCGGACGGCGTCTATGAGGCGGAGATTGTCACGGAGCGGGTTTCTCCGATGTCATTCCTGTTTAACTGAGGTGAGCCATGGTGAAGAAAAAACAGAACGAACCAATCACAAAAGGCGTGGCGAAGGTTCCCGTTGTGATGCAGTTGGAGGCGCTCGAGTGCGGCGCGGCGTCGCTGACGATGATCCTCGCCTATTACGGGAAGTGGATCCCGCTTGAGCAGGTTCGCGCGGATTGCGGCGTCTCCCGCGACGGCTCCAACGCGAAGAACGTCCTCATGGCTGCGCGAAGCTACGGGCTTGCGGCGAAAGGCTACCGCTACGAGCCGGAGACGCTGAAGGAAAAGGGGAAATTTCCCTGCATCATCCACTGGAATTTCAACCACTTTGTCGTCCTCTGCGGATTTAAGGGGGACAAGGTCGTCTTAAACGATCCCGCGAAGGGAAATTATACCGTCTCGATGGAGACCTTCGACCAGAGCTTCACGGGCATCTGCCTGATGTTCGAGCCGACGGAGAGCTTCGAGCCGGGCGGGAAGCCGAAGAGCATGCTGTCCTTTGCGAGAAAGCGTCTGGTCGGCGCGGGGGGCGCGATCGTCTTTGTTGTTCTCACGACGACAATCACATCGATCATCGGCATCATTCAGCCGGCGTTTTCAAGGATCTTCATGGATCGGCTGCTTACGCATCAGAACCCGGAATGGTTCTGGCCGTTCTTTGCCGCATTGGCGTTTATCTCCGTCATGCAGCTTGTCGTGGCGTTTGTTCAGGCAAAGTCAAACTATCTGATTCAGGGCAAGCTTGCCGCGGTCGGGAACACCTCCTTCATGTGGAAGGTGCTGCGCATGCCGATAGAATTCTTCTCCCAGCGCATGGCGGGCGACATTCAGCAGCGGCAGGATGCGAGCGCGACCATCGCGGATACGCTCGTGAACACATTCGCCCCGCTTGTGCTGAACGCGGTGATGATGGTCTTTTATCTCATCGTCATGCTGCGGTACAGTCCGGTGCTGGCGTTGGTGGGCATCGTCTCGATTCTGCTCAATGTGGTGATGTCACGCATTATTTCCGCGAAGCGCGTCAACATCACCCGCGTGCAGATGCGTGACGCCGGCAAGCTGGCGGGTTCGACGGTCGCTGGCATCGAGATGATTGAGACGATCAAGGCGAGCGGCGCGGAGACCGGTTATTATGAGAAATGGGCCGGCTATCAGGCCAGCGTGAACACTCAGCAGGTGCGTTTCGAGAAGCTGAACGAATACCTTGGGATGGTCCCGACGGTGATCACGGAGCTCGCGAACACTCTGGTGCTGATCCTCGGCGTCCTGTTCGCGATTCAGGGACATTTCACCGTTGGTATGGTGATGGCGTTTCAGGGCTTCCTGACCGCGTTCACAGGACCGGCGATGACGCTGATCGAGGCGGGGCAGTCCCTTCAGGAGATGCGCACCCAGATGGAGCGTGTGGAGGATGTCATGGAGTACCCCACCGACATCAATTACCACAATGAGGGCAGGGGCGATGAGAACACCGAGTTCGACAAGCTCACGGGCAGCGTGGAGATGAAGAATGTGACCTTCGGCTATTCCCGGCTCGCCGCTCCGCTGATCGAGAACTTCAACCTGACGCTCAAGACTGGTAGCCGCGTGGCCTTTGTCGGCGGCTCAGGTTGCGGCAAGTCGACGCTCTCCAAGCTGATCTCCGGGCTCTACCAGCCGTGGAGCGGAGAGATCCTTTTCGACGGCAAGCCGATGAAGGATATCGACCGCAGCGTGTTTACGGGCTCGCTCGCGGTTGTGGATCAGGATATCATTCTTTTCGAGGACACAATACGCAACAACATCAAGATGTGGGATGATTCGATCGAGGACTTTGAGGTGATTCTCGCGGCGAAGGACGCACAGCTCCATGAGGATATCATGCAGCGCGACGGCGGGTACGATTACGTGCTCACCGAGGGCGGACAGGATTTCTCGGGCGGGCAGCGCCAGCGCATGGAGATCGCCCGCGTTCTGGCGCAGGATCCGACCATCATCATTCTGGACGAGGCCACGAGCGCGCTCGACGCCAAGACCGAGTACGAGGTCGTGAAGTCTATCAAGGACAGGGGCATCACCTGCATCGTGGTGGCGCACCGGCTCTCGACCATCAGGGACTGCGACGAGATCATTGTCATGGATCACGGCAAGGTTGTGGAGCGCGGGACGCACGAAGAGCTGTACGGAAAGAACGGCTACTATACGCAGCTCGTTTCGAACGAATAAGGAGGTGTGATCATGGGCTGGTTTGACGAACAGATAAGAGAGAGAAAGAAGCATGATCAGAGCACCTTCGAGGAAGCTTTCGCAGAGATTTCGGACGCCGTCACGGGCGCGCGCGTGTCCGCGGCGTTCGCGGACAACAAGAGTCGCACGAAGGACGCAATCGACGCGATCCTCAGGTTTTACCATGTGAAATCGCAGGAAGTGCCGGAGATCATCACGGACATCAATGAGCAGCTCGAATTCCTCATGCGTCCCTACGGCATCATGCGCAGGACGGTCCGGCTGGAGAAGGGCTGGTATAAGGACGCCATCGGGGCGATGCTCGGCGTGCGCAAGTCGGACGGCTCCATCGTCGCGCTCATTCCCGGGGCCTTGAGCGGGTATACCTTTTTTGACACGGAGACGGGAAAGACTGTGAAGGTCTCAAAAAAGACCGAGGCGCTCTTCGAGGAAGAGGCGATCGCCTTCTACAAGCCGTTTCCGCTCAGGAAAATCGGCTTTGCCGATTTACTGAAGTATATTGCCTCGATCCTTGCGCCTTCCGATTACATTCTGGCGACGGCTTCCACGTTTGCGGTCACCCTCGTCGGCATGCTCGGCCCGAAGCTGAACCAGTTGCTTTTCGGGCTTGTCGCGGAGAATAAGAATCTCGCGCTGCTTGCGTCCCTCGGGGTATTTATGGTCTGTATGACCATCTCCCGGCTGATGATTGAGGCGGTGAAGAATCTCTTTATGGCGAGGATACGGACGAAGATGAACGTCACAGTGGAGGCGGCGACGATGGCGCGCGTCATGTCGCTTCCGGCCGCGTTTTTCAAGAATTACAGTTCAGGTGAGCTTTTCTCGCGGACGCAGAACATGAACGCGTTGTGCACTATGTTGGTGGAGGCCGTGTTCACGACGGGACTTACCTCGCTGTTTTCGCTGATCTACATCACGCAGATCTTTTCCTACGCGCCTGCGCTGGTGGTGCCCGCGCTGTTGATTATTTTGGCGACGCTGGTCGTCACTGTGGTCACCACGCTGGCGCAGATGCGGCTGTCGCGCAGGCAGATGGAGCTGGGCGCCAAGGTCAGCGGCATGAGCTACGCGCTGATCACGGGCGTGCAGAAGATCAAGCTCTCCGGCGCGGAGAAGCGTGCGTTCGCCCGCTGGGGCAATCTCTACGCGAAGCAGGCGAAGCTGCTCTACAATCCGCCCGCGATTATCCGCTACAACGCAGTGGTCACCACGCTGATCACGCTGACGGGCACCTTCGTCATGTACTATATGGCAATCGTAAGCAACGTCGCCGTGGCGGACTACTACGCGTTCAATGCGGCGTACGGTATGGTGAGCGGGGCATTTTTGGCTCTCGCGGGACTCGCGCTCAGCGCGGCGAATATCAAGCCGATCCTCGATATGGCGAAGCCGATCATGGAAACCGTGCCCGAGGTATCCGAGGGCAAGCAGGTGATCACGCGGCTGTCCGGAGGAATAGAGCTCAACAATATTTCGTTCCGCTACAACGACAACATGCCGAACGTGGTGGATGACCTTTCCCTGAAGATCCGTCCCGGCCAGTACGTGGCGATCGTCGGCGCGACGGGCTGCGGCAAGTCCACGCTTATGCGCATCATGCTGGGCTTTGAGACGCCGCAGAAGGGCGCGGTCTACTACGACGGCAAAGATCTCTCCGGCATCGACCTGAAATCGCTGCGCCGCAGGATCGGCACCGTGATGCAGGCGGGCAAGCTGTTTCAGGGCGACATTTTCTCCAATATCACGATCTCCGCGCCGTGGCTGACGCTCGACGACGCATGGGAGGCGGCGGAGCTGGCCGACATCGCGGACGACATCCGCAGGATGCCGATGGGGATGAACACGATGATCTCCGAGGGCAGCGGCGGCGTGTCCGGCGGACAGCGCCAGCGGCTGATGATCGCGCGGGCCATCGCGCCGAAGCCGAAGATCCTGATGTTCGACGAGGCCACGAGTGCGCTCGACAACCTCACGCAGAAGAAGGTGTCCGAGTCCTTAGACAGATTGAAGTGCACGAGGATCGTCATCGCGCACCGCCTCTCCACGATCCGGCACTGTGACCGCATCGTTTACCTCGAGAAAGGCAGGATCGTCGAGGACGGCACCTACGAGGAGCTGATCGCGAAGAACGGGAAATTCGCCGAGCTCGTGGCGCGTCAGAGGCTGGACTCCCCGGACGGGGAGGAACGGACGACAGCGTAAAATTTTTTCAGAGATTTTCCTAACACAGAGCCGCGTCTGACGTATAAAGAGATGCAGGCAGTAAAAAACATATTTTAAAGAACAAGGAGGTTACAGTATGAATCAGAAAGAACTTTTGGAAAAGGCAAAGGCGGCAAAGTCCGCGGAGGAGATCACAGAAATCTTTCAGGCTCAGGGGCAGAAGCTCACGCAGGAAGAGGCAAAGAATCTTTATGAGGCGGCGCATGCCGCCGGAGAGCTCGCGGATGAGGAGCTGGGCGCGGTCGCGGGCGGCGGCAAGTATACCGACGACGGTTATCTGATCGTGTCGCCGTTTTACGGCTGCAACAAATGCACCAACGCCCTGAACTGGTGTACGCTCTGCGGTTACTCGCATACGCACCACGATGGTTGGATGTACTGTGAAGTAAACAAACAAAAGTGATGTTTTTCCTGACAAAAGCGATGTTTCTTGGTACAGGAGGAGCCGTTTCTATGGACAGGACGGAACGGGTATTACAAAAATTATTTGATTTTCAGCGTTTCACCGGGAACAAACGGCTGGATCGTCTGATTCGGGATGCCGAGGAATCGGAAGTCGGCGTGTTGCTGGACGATAGTGAGCTGGAGCTTAACGCCGCGGGTGATGCGGACGCGTGGCAGCTTCGGAAGGAAGACGAGGAGAAGCCATGAGTACAGCGATTACACCCGAGGAACTCTACCGGGACTACCATGAGAAGGTAGCGCGGTACATAAGCTCCCATGTGCCGAACGCGCACGACAGGGCGGATCTGCAGCAACAGGTCTTCCTGAATGCGATCGCGGCGATGGACGGCTACGACCCTGCGCGCAGCGCGCCGGGGACGTGGCTTTACGCCATTACCCGCAATGCGGTGACCGATTATTACCGCAGAAGGGGCCGCGAGCCGGTCCGGGTGGAACTGGACGAGACCATTCCGTTTGCCGGGGAGACGGACGACGCTCTGTTGACGGAAGAGACGCTGGAGGCGCTGGCCGACGCGCTGGAGCGGCTTCCCGAGCGGGAGCGGGACATCGTGATTTTTCGATTTTACCACGGGCTTTCCGCGCAGGAGACTGCAGTGCGGATCGGCGTCAGTTACGCCAACGTCCGAGTTCTGCAGCACAATGCGCTGAGGAAAATGCGGAGTTATCTGAGTGAGGCGGGATATGCCTGAGAAAACTCTGAGGAGTATTGAGACAAAAAAATTTTATCAATAAAAAGGAGGAATCATTATGAGCGAAGAGAAGATTAAAAAGGCGGCAGAGGCAAAGGCAGAGGAGAGGGAGCAGGAGAACGGATTTTCGGGCGAGCTTTCCGAGGATGATCTGGATGCGGTGTCAGGCGGGCTTTCGTTTACCGCCGGACAGAATCTCACCGTGCCGAAAAACGACAGGTAAGAAAGAGCAGGCGATTGTTCGCCTGCTCGATTGAATGAAATTCATTTCGTAAAAGTCATGTTTGATTACAGGAACGTCAAAGCCGCTCCGATCGATTTGTGATAAAATTAGGAGGAATTGTTATGGATAAAGCGAAACTGAGCGAAATAGCAGAAAAGTTAAAAGAGGTAAAATCGGCGGAGGAGCTGCTCGCCCTTTACCGTGAGTACGGCGTAGAAATGACTGAGAAGAAGGCAAGGGAGCTGTTTAACGGTACGAACACGGATGGAGAGCTCGGCGATGACGACTTGGAAGGCGTTGCAGGAGGAATAAGCTGGGGAGATATCGCAGACTTGGCAAAGCGGTATGGACCTGATATTCTGAGAACGCTGATTCCGTTCGGGCTGTAATAGAACCGGCCATGTCAGGGACAGAACCGGGACGTACATAAAAATGCAGGGTTTGGGAAGCGACGCTTGCGCGTTTCAAATAAATAGGAATGGAAATGAAAAGGAGAGAAAAAACATGCTGCAATCAAAGAAGAGAAACCACCTAGGGAAGAGACTGCTTGCTGTGCTGTTGGGCGCAGCTATGACGGTAGGAAGCTGCACCTGCGCTTTCGCGGAGGAGACTGATACTGCTGCCGCGGTCAAAACAGAAAGTATCCAGTTGTCTAATCTGCGCATCGTGAGCGGCGAGCAGGTGATCGACCTCAAGGGTCTCAGCTTGGATGTGGACGTCACCGGCACGGATGAGCCGGAGGCTTTCAGTCTGCATATGGATATGGATGGCGAGAAGTTAGTCGAGATCGGTTTTACCGGTACGGATAAGCTTGCGGTTCTGCATCTTGAGAGCCCGACCTTGGGTGTCAAGGATTATGTGATCGATGCGTCGGTTGTTCTGTCCCGTTATATGGATGAAGGGATCCAGTCGCTCGTTGGGATGCTTCAGAGCATTGATACGAAGGCGGTTGCGGACGGCATCATAGAAGGCATGAATGCGATCGGCGAAATGCCGGATATGCCGGAGACGGAGCTGGTTGCGGAAGCACCGGAGACGGAGCTGGTAGTCGCGGAGGAGATGCCGGAGGTTACCGTAGAGGGCGACATCGCCGCTGTGATTGAGGAGTGCATCACCGGACCGGAGACCGTTGAGCTGGGCGGAACGCAGACCGGCATAAACGGCGAGGAGATCAGCGTTGCAGACGGCACTTATAACAAGACAGAGTTCAGCTTCGGTCTGGATACGCTTTGCAAGATTCTGGATATGATTTATGTAGACGGCGAGCCGGCAGGCATGAGCGATGAAGTGCGTGCAGAGATTGCAGACCTTCAGATTTCCGGAAGCGTTACGAAAGGCGCGACGGACGATCTGAACAGACTGGCTGACGTCAATGTGAAATTCGACGACGGCAAGGGAGAGGCCGGTGACGTGCGTATTGCTGCGAACAAGGGCCTTGGCGAGAACGGCCAGACCGTTGATGTTGCTCTCGTCGTGAACGACAAGGGCCAGTCGTTTGGCTTTAGCGTGAGCGCAGCAGAGGGCATGCACACGGGTGAAGCATTTACGATTGATTCCGTTGACATGGATAGCGCGATCACGTTGACCGATATGGAGGATGACGCGGTGGCCGAAGAGCTTTCCAATGCATTCAGCACATGGGGAATCGATGTGGTGAGCACGGTGCTTGCGCCGATGATGTCTGAGATGATGGCAGATGCTGATATGGCTGAGGCTGCTACGGAGGCTGTAGCTGCGGAGTAAGTTCTATCTCTTTGAGTTTCGGGATGGTTCCGAGGCTTTCTGAAAGAACAGCAATAATGAAATAAAAGACAGGCGCGGACCGCATGCAGGAAGGACGTTTGATAGAAGCATTATTTTGCCGATATCAAATGGCGAAGTATGGCTGCGGTCCGGTTTTGTTATTCCGGCGGACTTCGAACGAGTAGCGATAATTTTTTTTTAAAGTTTTGGAATATAGTGTGGGAAATCACAGGAAAATGCGATATAATAGAAATAAGTTCGATGGACGGGGAGCATGAAGGCAGGACTCGATGACGATTATGCGGCGCGGGTTGCTGCGAAAGGCGTGGAAAGATGAAGGAGGAGAGAAGATGAAGGAGCTTACGATCGAGGCGAAAATCGAGAGCATACCGGGGGTGATAGAGTTCGTGGACAAAGAACTAGAAGCCCACGACTGTCCCTTGAAGACGCAGATGCAGATTGACATTGCGATCGACGAGGTGCTTGCCAATATTGCGAATTACGCCTATTATCCGGGCTCGGGTTCGGCGACGGTGCGCGTGGAGATAGAGGAAGATCCGCTGGCCGTAGTCCTCACATTCATTGATCATGGGATCCCCTACGATCCGCTCAAGAAAAAGGATCCGGATATCACGCTCTCCGCAGATGAGCGCCCCATCGGAGGTCTGGGCATCTATATGGTGAAGAAGAGCATGGACGATATTTCCTATGAGTATAAGGACGGGCAGAATATCCTGACGATCCGGAAAAAGATGTAGGATTGAAGTCCTGAGCTGCTTTGTTTTGCATGCGTATAGTGGAAGAAAACAGTATAAAAAGTATAGACAAACGAAAAAGAACAAATGTTCTGGAAAGGTCTATACTTTTTATTTTTTTTATGTTATACTCTGTGGGAAAGAAGTAAATGGATACTTTTTGAAGCGAAACATCCATAGTTCTCATGAAAGAGGATATTGTTATGGAATTCAAACTACACAGCGAATACGCTCCCACCGGTGACCAGCCGCAGGCCATCGAAAAGCTGGTTCAGGGTTTCAAAGAAGGCAATCAATGCCAGACCTTGCTGGGCGTGACGGGCTCCGGCAAGACGTTCACGATGGCGAATGTGATTCAGGCGCTGAACAAACCGACTTTGGTACTTGCGCACAATAAGACGCTCGCGGCGCAGCTCTACGGGGAGTTCAAGGAGTTCTTCCCGGAGAACGCGGTGGAGTATTTTGTGAGCTACTATGATTATTATCAGCCGGAGGCGTATGTGCCGTCTTCAGATACCTATATTGCGAAGGATTCCTCGATCAATGACGAGATCGACAAGCTGCGGCTCTCGGCGACGGCGTCTCTTGTGGAGCGAAAAGATGTCATCATCGTGTCGAGTGTGTCCTGTATCTACGGCATCGGCAGTCCGGAGGATTATAAGGATCTTGTGCTGTATCTGCGGCAGGGACAGGAGCGCGACCGGGACGAGGTGCTGCGGAAGCTGATCGATATTCAGTATGACCGGAATGAGATGGATTTCCACCGCGGCACGTTCCGGGTGCATGGGGATGTGTTGGAGATCTTTCCGGCGGATTCGGATGACTATGCGTACCGGATCGAGTTTTTTGGAGACGAGATCGACCGCATCACCGAGATTGATGTGTTGACCGGAGAAATCCGCAGAGGACTTGATTTTATCGCGGTGTTCCCGGCGTCGCATTATGTCGTGCCGATGGAGAAGATTCTTGCGGCGGCGAAGGCGATCGAGGAGGAGCTGGCGGAGCGCGTCGCGTATTTTAAGAGCGAGGACAAGCTGTTGGAGGCGCAGAGGATCGCAGAGCGGACGAATTTCGACATCGAGATGCTGAGGGAGACCGGTTTCTGTTCCGGTATCGAGAATTACTCGCGGCATCTGGCGGGGCTTCCGGCCGGAGCGACGCCGCACACGCTGATTGATTATTTCGGGGACGATTTTCTGCTGATCATTGACGAATCGCACAAGACGATTCCGCAGGTGCGAGGCATGTTCGCAGGCGATCAGTCGCGCAAGACGACGCTGGTGGATTACGGCTTCCGGTTGCCGTCTGCGAAGGACAACCGGCCGCTGAATTTTGAGGAGTTTGAGAGCAAGATCGATCAGGTGATGTTCGTCTCGGCGACGCCGGGCGAGTATGAGGAGGAGCACGAGCTGCTGCGGGCGGAGCAGATCATCCGTCCGACGGGATTGCTGGACCCGTATGTCGAGGTGCGTCCGGTCGAGGGGCAGATCGATGATCTGATTGGGGAGATCAATAAGGAAACCGCCGAGGGGAACAAGGTACTTGTGACGACGCTGACGAAGCGCATGGCGGAGGATCTGACGGATTATATGAAGGAGGTCGGCATCCGCGTGCGCTACCTGCATTCAGATATTGACGCGCTGGAGCGCACGGAGATCATCCGTGATATGCGTCTGGACGTGTTCGACGTGCTGGTCGGCATCAACCTTCTGCGCGAGGGTCTGGACATTCCGGAGATTTCGCTGGTGGCAATCCTCGACGCGGACAAGGAAGGTTTTCTTCGTTCGTCCGTCTCACTGATTCAGACGATCGGGCGCGCGGCCAGAAACGCGCAGGGTCATGTCATTATGTACGCGGATGTGGTCACGGATTCGATGCAGATCGCCTTGGATGAGACGCAGCGTCGCCGCGAGATGCAGGAGCAGTACAACAAGGAGCACGGCATCACGCCGCAGACGATCAAAAAGGCGGTGCGCGATCTCATCAGCATCTCGAAGTCGATCGCGAAGGAAGAGCTGCAGATGGAGAAGGATCCGGAGTCGATGAGCCGCGAGGAGCTGGAGAAGCTGATTGCCGACGTGCAGAAGCAGATGAAGAAGGCGGCGGCTGAGCTGAACTTTGAGGCGGCGGCCGAGCTGCGTGACCGGATGATTGAGCTTAAAAAGCACCTGAACAGTATCGAGTAAGTCGAAGTGTCTGTGTGTTTGTTCGTTGTGACGGGTAAGGAACGAAAAGCATTTGCCGTATAGGGCAGCGGGGTGAAAACTGCATGAGGGGGGGGACATAAAACATGGATAATAGGGTCGCCTTTCTTATATGGACGCTGGCAGGATGTCTGGAAATCGGAGACGGGATACGCTGTTTTTTCAGCAAGGAACCAATCGGATACTTCGCGAACAGGAAGCGGCAGATCTTCCACATGTTTGAAGTGACGGATGTCCGGAGCTACAACCGTGCGACGGGGAAGCTGTGGTGCGTGTTTGGGATTCTCTTTATTCTGCTGGGGATTCCATGGCTGGTCGGGAAGGGTTCTGCGCGTATTCTCATTCCTATATGCGGCGTCCTTCCCTTGGAGATTCTGTCGTTTGTCATATACGAGCTGGGGATCAGCAGAAAGTACCGAAAAAAGCAGCAGGAAGGTACCGGAAAAAGCAGTGACTGCGGAACAGCCGAAAATAGATAAAAAGCAAGCGATCAAAAAGGAAGACACAAAAAGCAAAACAATAAAGATAAAACAATAAAGACAAAGCAATAAAACAGGACAATAAAGATAAAGCAATAAAACAATAAAACAGAACGACAAACTAAAATAATAAAACAGAAGAAAGAATGGGAAGCATATGGACACTTATGTTGACAAGAAGCAATACATCCGCATCCGCGGGGCGAATGAACACAATCTGAAAAATATCAGTCTGGATATTCCGAGAAATAAATTCGTAGTGCTGACGGGGCTTTCCGGCTCCGGCAAGTCGTCGCTTGCGTTTGATACGATCTATGCCGAAGGACAGCGCCGGTATATGGAGTCTTTGTCCTCCTATGCGCGGCAGTTCCTCGGGCAGATGGAGAAGCCGGACGTGGAGAGCATCGAAGGATTGCCGCCCGCGATCTCGATCGACCAGAAATCGACGAACCGCAACCCGCGCTCGACGGTCGGCACAGTGACGGAGATTTATGACTATTTCCGTCTGCTTTATGCGCGCATCGGCGTTCCGCACTGCCCGAAGTGCGGCAGAGAGATTAAGCGGCAGAGCATCGATCAGATGGTGGATCAGATCATGGAGCTGCCGGAGCGCACGAGAATTCAAGTGCTTGCGCCTGTGGTGCGCGGACGAAAGGGCGAGCATGCGAAGCTGCTCGAGCAGGCGAGGCGCAGCGGTTATGTGCGCGTGCGCATCGACGGCAACATGTACGAGCTCTCCGAGGAGATTAAGCTGGAAAAAAATATCAAGCACAACATTGAGATCGTCGTGGACCGTCTTGTCGTCAAAGCGGGGATCGAGAAACGTCTGACAGATTCGCTGGAGAATGTGATGCAGCTCGCGGACGGGCTGGCGCTTGTTGATATTCAGGACGGGGAGACTCTGAGCTTCAGCCAGAGTTTTTCCTGCCCGGATTGCGGAATCAGCATTGACGAGATCGAGCCGAGGAGCTTCTCGTTCAACAATCCGTTCGGGGCTTGCCCGGACTGCTTCGGTCTGGGGTATAAGATGGAGTTTGACATCGACCTGATGATCCCGGACAGATCTTTAAGCATCCTCGATGGGGCGATCGTCGTGACGGGCTGGCAGTCCTGCACAGACAAGGGGAGCTTCACACGAGCCGTGTTGGACGCGCTTGCGAAAGAATACGAGTTTGATTTGGGGACTCCGTTCGAGCAACTGCCGCAGGAGATTCAGGATATGCTGGTATACGGGACGAACGGCCGCGAGGTCAAGGTTCATTACCGGGGACAACGCGGCGTCGGCGTCTACGATGTGGCGTTCGAGGGACTGATTAAAAATGTGGAGCGCAGGTATCGCGAGACCGCGTCCGAGATCATGAAGCAGGAATACGAGAGCTTCATGCAGATCACGCCGTGCAAGACCTGCAAGGGCCAGAGGCTGAAAGCGTCCGCGCTTGCGGTGACGGTAAACGAGAAAAATATTCACGAGATCACGTCGATGTCGGTCGGCGATTTGCAGGTGTTTTTGGAACATATGAAGCTGACGAAACAGCAGGAGCTGATCGGACATCAGATTCTGAAGGAGATCCGCGCACGCATCCGTTTCCTTGTGGACGTCGGGCTGGAGTATCTGAGTCTGGCGCGCGCGACCGGGACGCTCTCGGGCGGGGAAGCGCAGCGGATCCGTCTCGCGACGCAGATCGGTTCCGGTCTTGTCGGAGTCGCATATATTCTTGACGAGCCGAGCATCGGTCTGCATCAGAGGGACAACGACAAGCTGCTCGCTACCTTGAATAATCTGCGTGATTTGGGAAATACTCTCATCGTAGTAGAGCACGATGAGGACACCATGTATGCGGCGGATTATATCGTGGATATCGGTCCGGGCGCCGGAGAGCACGGCGGAGAGGTGGTCGCGATCGGTACGGCGCAGGACCTCATCAACTGTGAGGAATCGATCACGGGAGCCTATCTCGGGAAACGACTTTCGATCCCAGTGCCGAAGGTTCGCAGGAAGCCGAGCGGCTGGCTGGAAGTGCGCGGGGCGCAGGAAAACAATCTCAAGAAGATCAGCGTTCGTTTTCCGTTGGGCGTCATGACCTGCGTGACCGGCGTGTCCGGCTCCGGCAAGAGCTCTCTCGTGAACGAGATCATCTACAAGCGTCTGGCGCGGGATCTGAATCGCGCGAGGACGATCCCGGGCAAACACACGGATATGATCGGGAAAGAGCAGCTTGACAAGGTTATCAACATCGATCAGTCGCCGATCGGACGGACGCCGCGTTCGAATCCGGCCACATACACGGGTGTGTTCGACCAGATCCGCGATCTCTTTGCGGCCACGGCGGATGCGAAGGCGCGCGGTTACAAGAAAGGACGCTTCAGCTTCAATGTCAAGGGCGGCCGCTGTGAGGCGTGCTCCGGCGACGGCATCCTGAAGATCGAGATGCATTTCCTGCCGGATGTGTACGTGCCGTGCGAGGTCTGCCACGGCAAGCGTTACAACCGCGAGACGTTGGATGTGAAATACAAGGGCAAGAGCATTTATGACGTCCTTGATATGACGGTCGAGGAGGCGCTGAAATTTTTCGAGCATATTCCGTCGATCTATCGAAAGATCGAGACGCTGAACGACGTCGGGCTTTCCTATATCAAGCTCGGACAGCCGTCCACGACGCTCTCGGGCGGAGAGGCGCAGCGGATCAAGCTCGCGACCGAGCTGAGCCGGCGCAGCACCGGGCGGACGATCTACATTCTGGACGAGCCGACGACCGGACTGCATTTTGCGGATGTACACAAGCTGGTCGACATTCTGCACAGGCTGGCCGAGGGCGGCAACACTGTGATCGTGATCGAGCACAATCTCGACGTGATCAAGACGGCAGATTACATCGTCGACATGGGACCGGAGGGCGGAGACCGCGGCGGCACCGTGATCGCCGAGGGTACGCCGGAGGAGGTCGCGAAGAACCCGAAGTCCTACACGGGCCAGTATGTAAAGAAATATCTGCAGTGAGCGCGAAGCAGGAAACAGTTCATGCGCTTTGTAATTGCAGCAGAGTGAAATTGAAACACAAGGAAAAAGTCTGACCGAAGTCAGACCTTTCCCGGAAAGAGAAAAATTTGGGTTGAAAATGTTTGAGGGAGTACTTGGCAGCGTGTGGGAGCTGCCAAGTGTGAGTTATGAAATATATCAACTCCTCGTTGATACGTGTATAGTGTAAAAAATAAATGTGTTCAAATTATGTCCACTTTATAAAAAAAGAGGAAAATTAATTAAGAAATCCTTGCGAATGAAAAAAGAATTTCCATTTCCGGAAATTTGTATTATACTACTATAAATTGAAGAAATCGAAAGGGGCAGGGAACGATGCCAGCTACGGATGTCGGAATTGATCTGGGTACAGCCAGTATTTTAGTATATGTCAGAGGAAAAGGAGTCGTGCTGAAGGAGCCGTCGGTGGTCGCGTACGACAGAGACACGAATAAGATCAAGGCGATCGGCGAGGAGGCACGTCTGATGCTCGGCCGGACGCCCGGAAATATCGTGGCCGTTCGTCCAATGCGCAAGGGCGTGATCTCAGACTACACGGTGACGGAGCAGATGCTGAAGCATTTTATCCAGAAGGCGATCGGCAGAATGTCGTTCCGCAAGCCGCGGGTCAGCATCTGTGTACCGAGCAGCGTCACCGAGGTGGAGAAGAAGGCCGTGGAGGATGCGACCTATCAGGCGGGCGCCCGAGAGGTGCATATCATCGAGGAGCCGATCGCGGCGGCGATTGGGGCAGGGATTGATATTTCACGTCCCTGCGGAAACATGATCGTCGACATCGGCGGCGGCACCTGCGATGTGGCGGTGATTTCGCTGGACGGCATCGTAGTCAGCGCATCCCTCAAGGTTGCGGGCGACGATTTTGATGACGCGATCGTGAAATATGTCCGCAAGAAATACGGGCTGATGATCGGTGAGCAGACGGCCGAGGAGATCAAGATCTCGATCGGGACCGCGTTCGAAAAGCCGGAGCCTAAGGTGATGGAGGTCAAGGGCCGCGATATCGTGACCGGACTGCCGAAGACGATTCGCGTCACCTCGGAGGACACGCGGGACGCGCTCAAGGAAGTGACGGGCCAGATTGTCGACGCGGTACACAGTGTGCTGGAGCGCACGCCGCCGGAGCTGGCGGCGGATGTGGTTGACCGCGGGATTGTTCTGACGGGTGGCGGGGCGCTGCTCTCCGGACTCGAGGAGCTGATCGAGGCGCGGACCGGCATCAATACGATGACGGCGGAGGATCCGATGACGGTCGTAGCGGTCGGGACCGGGCGTTTTGTGGAGCTGACGGCGTCGGACGGCAAAGTCGTGGAATAACTGCAAGAGAGATATACAGAAAGCGAAAGGGGCGAGGCCCGGCGGGCAGCGTCCCTTAACTGTCATTACCGAACATTTTGTCCGGATATACAGACCGCGGACAGGCTTCCCTGATCCGTTGCGCTCATCACAGGACATTTATCCGGACATACATAAATGGAGAGACATGGAGAAGCTGGAAGGATACATTGAACACATCATTTTCCGCAATGAAGACAACGGCTACACGGTCATGGATCTGTCCGTCGACGGCGAAGAGATCACCTGTACCGGCGTGCTCCCTTACGCCGGGGAGGGGGAGAAGGTCGAGCTGACCGGGCAGTACATATCGCATCAGTCGTACGGAAGACAATTTAAGATCGAAGCCTGCGAGATCAAACCGCCGGAGGATGAGGAATCGGTAGAGCGTTATCTGGGTTCCGGCGCGATCAAAGGCGTCGGGGCGGCTCTTGCGGCGAGGATCGTGCGCCATTTCTGTGGGGACACGTTTCGGATCATCGAAGAGGAACCGGAGCGTCTGGCAGAGATCAAGGGCATCAGCGACAAAAAGGCGCGCGAGATCGCGCAGCAGGTGTATGAGAAACGCGACATGCGCAAAGCGATGATCTTCCTGCAGCAGTACGGGATCACGATGAATCTGGCGGTCAAGATCTATCGGCAGTACGGACAAAATCTGTATCAGGTGATGCAGGAGAATCCGTATCGTCTTGCGGAGGACATAGAGGGCGTGGGCTTCCGCATCGCGGACGGAATCGCGATGCGCGGAGGAGTCCGGGCGGATTCCGAGTACCGCGTGAAGTGCGCGATCTTTTACATTCTGCAGCAGGCGGGCGGGGAAGGACATTGTTTTCTGCCGAAGGAACAGCTCACGGAGAGAGCTGTGGAGCTCCTTGGCATACCGATCGCGGACATCGACCAATACCTGCTGGATCTGTCGATCGAGCGGAGGATTGTCATAAAGCGCGAGGCGCAGGAGCGCGTGTACAGTGCGTCCATGTATTTCACGGAATTGAACACGGCGCGCATGCTGTGCGACCTCAATATCGCCGGGGAGATCGATGAACCGACGATTTTGCGGAAAATAGCGGCGATCGAGGAGGAGACAGGCACATATCTGGACGAGATGCAGAAAAAAGCGGTGTCGGAGGCCGTGCGCTGCGGTCTGCTCGTGATCACGGGAGGTCCCGGGACGGGAAAAACGACGACGATCAATACGCTGATCTCTTATTTTGAGTCGGAGGGCATGCAGATCCTTCTGGCCGCCCCGACGGGACGCGCCGCGAAGCGCATGACGGAGGCGACCGGATATGAAGCGAGAACGATCCACCGTATGCTGGAGGTCTCGGGCGCGCAGGAGGGGAGCGCAGACGACTTTTCAAAAAATGCGCAGAACCCGCTGGATGCGGATGTCGTGATCATCGACGAGATGTCAATGGTGGATATATACCTGATGCATGCGCTGCTGGATGCGATCACGGTCGGAACGCGGCTGATCATGGTCGGCGACCGGAACCAACTGCCGTCCGTGGGACCCGGAAGCGTGCTGAAGGATATCATCGATTCGGGAAAGGTGCCGGTGGTACGCCTGACAAAGATTTTCCGTCAGGCGTCCGAGAGCGACATTGTTGTGAACGCGCACAGGATCAACCGGGGAGAACAGGTAACGCTCGACAACAAGAGTCGGGACTTCTTTTTTCTGAAACGGTACGACGCCGACATCATTCTGAGCGTCGTGATCCAACTGGTTCGGGAGAGACTGCCGCGCTATGTGAACGCGGAGCCGTTTGATATTCAGGTGCTGACGCCGATGCGGAAAGGACTGCTCGGGGTGGAACGGCTGAACCGTATCCTGCAGCAGTATCTGAACCCTCGGGATCAAAGCAAGCGCGAGTATGAGCAGGGCGATCGGCTCTTCCGCGAGGGCGACAAGGTCATGCAGGTGAAAAACAATTATAAGATCGGTTGGGAGATTCGCGGTCGTTACGGGATACCGGTCGAGACGGGCGAGGGAATCTTCAACGGGGATATGGGCGTCATTCGCGAGATCAATCGGCATACGGAGCGTGTGACCGTTGAGTTCGACGAGCAGCGCATGGTGGAATATCCGTATTCCGGTCTGGAGGAGCTTGAGCTTGCCTACGCGGTGACGATCCATAAGTCGCAGGGAAGCGAATATCCGGCGGTCGTGATGCCGCTTCTTGGCGGTCCGCGCATGCTGATGAACCGCAATCTTCTGTACACGGCCGTGACGAGGGCGCGCAAGTGCGTGACGATCGTGGGAGATCCGGAGACGTTTGCGCAGATGATCGACAACGCGATGGAACAGAAGCGCTACACCTCGCTTGCAGAACGGATTTGCGAGCTGACAGAAAAGGAATAAGGATCAAATGATAAAATCGGGAGCCGTGGGGGAGAGAACAGGGAAACCGATTGCATAGGAAGATTGAGCAATATAAAAAGAACATCGAGCACAAGAAAATCAATTTTCTTTCGAATCTTCTGTACCCGCCGCGCTGTCCGATCTGCGACAGGATCCTGCGGCTTTCGGACTCCGCGGAGAGGGGATGCTGCCCCGCGTGCATGGAGACGCTTCCGTGGGTCCGAGAACCGGCATGTATGAAATGCGGCAAGCCGGTCGGAGAAGAGGGGCAGGAGTACTGTGAGGACTGCAGGAAGCAGGCGCATGCCTTCGACCGCGGGACGGCGGCGTTCACATACACAGGAGCGCTGAGGCATTCCGTATACCGGATGAAATCCGAAAACCGTCGGGATTACGTGCCGTTTTTCGCGAAAACGATGACGACGGCGCTTGCGCGATATCTTCCGCGCTGGGAGCCGGAGGTGATCCTTCCCGTTCCGATGCACCCCGGAAAAAAGCGCAGACGCGGATACAACCAGTCGGAGCTTCTTGCGCAGGAGATCGGCAGACGGACCGGCCTTCCGGTAGAAAAAGAGCTTTTGTACTGTACGCGCGCGGTGCCTTCCCAGAAGACGCTTGGCAGGAGAGAGCGGCTGCTCAACCTGCGCGGAAGCTTTGCCGTGCGCAGGGGCGCGCCGGCGTTTCAACGAGTGCTTCTGGTAGACGATGTGTACACGACGGGGAGCACGATGGATGAAATCAGCCGCGTCCTGAGAGAAACGGGCGTGGAATCCGTATTTTTTGTCGTTTTATGTACAGGAAAAGGAAAAAAGGCGGTATGCACGGCAAAAAAAGTGTGATATACTGATTATACTGATTGCAGGAATGAAGAAAGGAGGAGCCGGGATGAGTACGATCAGAATGTGGTTCCGAAATTATCTGACATGGTTCACAGATCCGATCTCGACCATCACGTTTACAAACGTGCTGGAGATCATCATTCTGGCTTTTCTTGTGTACAGTATTCTGCTCTGGATCAAGAATACAAAGGCGTGGACCTTGCTCAAGGGCATTATGGTTCTTGTCGTCTGCGTTTCCATTGTATATCTGTTCCAGATGGACACCTTGATCTACATCGTCAACAGGGCGATCGACATTGCGATCATCGCTGCCGTGGTTATCTTTCAGCCGGAGCTGCGCCGGGCGCTGGAGCGGATTGGCGAGCAGCAGATCTTTACCTCACTGTTTCCGATGCTGGACACGAAGGAAACCTCGGAGCGCTTCAGCGACAAGACGGTAAACGAGATTGTCAAGGCGTCGTTTGAGATGGCGAAGGCCAAGACCGGCGCGCTGATGGTAATCGAGCAGAATATCCGTCTGGATGAATACGAGCGGACCGGGATCGTTCTGGATTCCGTTGTGACAAGCCAGCTTTTGATCAATATTTTCGAGCACAACACGCCGCTGCATGACGGGGCGGTTATCGTCAAGGGCAATCGCATCACGGCGGCGACATGCTATCTGCCGCTTTCGGACAACATGATGCTCAGCAAGGAGCTTGGGACAAGACACAGAGCGGGCGTCGGCATCAGCGAGGTGACGGATTCCCTGACCGTGATCGTTTCCGAGGAGACCGGCTGGGTGTCTGTCGCATACAAGGGCGCCCTCACCAGAAATGTTTCTCAGGAGACGTTGAAGGAGCGGCTGGTCGTCCTTCAGAACAAGACGGTGGCGCCTAAGAAATTCAAATTCTGGAAAGGCTGGAGCAAAAATGAAGCATAAATGGACGCGTAACCTGAGCCTCAAGCTGTTGTCGCTCGTCGTGGCTTTCCTGATCTGGATTTTGATCGACAATATAGACAATCCGACGCGGTCAAGGCTGTTTCGGGAGGTACCGATCCAAGTCATCAACGGAGAGAGCGTGACGGAGATCGACAAGGTGTATGACATCATCTCGGATGAGTCGGTCATCCTCAAGGTGACGGAGCGCAGCAGTGTTCTGGACCGGCTCACGCAGAACGACTTTACCGTGACGGCGGATCTGGAGAACCTGAATGAGATGAATACCGTGCCGCTCTCGGTGACCTGCGCCAATCCGTCGGTGAGCTGGGACGAGATAGAGGTCGTTCCCTCGTCGATGAAGGTGCAGCTTGAGCAGAGGAAGCAGAGTGAGTTCGTCGTCAACATCTCGGTGACGGGACAGCCGGAGAAGGGCTATGAAGTAGGCCGGACCGAGATCGTGCAGGGCAAGACCGTGCAGATCGCAGGGCCGGAGAGCATGCTCAACCGGATCGGGCAGGTGGTGGCGTCAGTCAATGTGACGCGCATCAGCAACGATCAGAGACTCAGCGCGACGCTCAACGTCTACGACAAAAACGGCGACGCGATGCAGATGAATCGCCTTCAGGTAAAGGATTCGACCGGCGTGCTGCTGGCGGAGAATACGGTCATGGTCGACGTGACGCTGTGGGAGGTTCGAAACGACATCGATCTGGATGTCGAGGTCACCGGGACTCCGGTGGAAGGATATCGGCTGACCGGCGTGTCGGTGATGCCCGAGACCGTGAGCCTTGTCGGCACGAAGGAGGCGCTTGACGCGCTCGGCGGAAAGCTCGTTCTGAAGGACAAGATTTCGGTAGACAATGTTTCGGAGAGCTTCATCCGGGATATGGACATCACGGAGACGCTTGCGGACTACGATGAGCTTCGTCTCGTGTCGGAGGCGGATCCTGCCGTGACCGTGTCGATTCAGATCGAGCAGAGCGGAGATCACACGCTGACGATTCCGCTGTCGAACTTGGAGGTACGGAATCGTCCGGAGGAAATGAATCTCACGTTTTCACCGGCGGATGAGATCTCCGTGCAGGTACACTCGGATGACAAGGAAAGCGCCATTACGGTGCGGGACATCAAGGCAAGCATCGATCTGGATGCGTGTACGGAGCCGGGCAATTACGAGATACCGGTGCAGATCGAGCTTCCGGAGGGCTATACGCTGACCTCCGAGGTGAAGCTTGTGGTGAACGCGGAAGAGCAGGAACGGCTTCCGGACGACGACGGACAGAATGTGGAGGGATGACAGTGATCGAGAGAAGACTGACGGTAAGGAATCGGCTTGGCCTCCATCTCAGGCCGGCCGGAGAGCTGTGCAGGATGGCGACGGAATACAAGTCGGAAATAAAGATCTGTTTCCGCAATAAGGAATTCAGCGCAAAGAGTATTCTGGGCATCCTGAGCGCCTGCGTACAGCAGGACGACGAGATTACGCTTGTCTGCAGCGGGGAGGACGAGAAAGAAGCGTGTGAGACGCTTGCGGCTTTTATCGAGAGCCAGACATGAGCTTAGGATACGGTCGAAACGCATAGCAAAGGGCCGATATGGAGTTGCCTCCATGTCAGCCCTTATCTTTTGCTTATAAGCACACTGAAAATATACGGAAGGATCCTCGCGCAGAGCGCTGATCCATGCTCCGTCAGGCGTACGGGTCCGTCGGATCGTAATTCTGCGTCAACGGGATCTTCGGCGCTGTCTCGATCACGATGCCGGTCGGCCGCGCAACGGAATCGCTGATGGTGACCGGTGTGCCGATCGGACAGTTGTCGTACAGGTATTTTGCGTGCTTCACGGTGAGCCGGATACAGCCTGCCGATGCCGGAGAGCCGAGCTTGTTGTACTGAGCGGTCTCAAGCGTGTGGTTGTCCTGCTGATAGTTCGGCACGGAATGGAACAGGATATCCGGGGTGAGGTGCGAGCAGAACTGTCCCCACGAAGGACCCTGCAGCTCGTGCCAGCGCAGCTTATCCATGATATAGAAGGTACCGGTCGGTGTGCTGACCCCGTCTGCGGCGGTGGAGCAGACGAACGCTCTCACCGGCGTGTTGCCGCGGTAAACGACGATGAAGCAGCCTCTGCGGTTGACCTCAATGCGCCACGGACCGACAGGCGTCGAAGAGGCGCAGGCGCCGTTTTTGCCGAAGTCGTACTCCTGTCCGCCGATCGTGTGCTTTCCGGTAAACATCCGTCCGTTGGCGGGATTGAAATAGTAGCGGCTGCCGTTCATGGAGAGCCATCCGGTGTACATGGAACCGTCATTGTTGAAGTAGTACCAGAATTTCTTCTTGCCGTTCTTGGTGAGGATGTTTACAAAGCCCGTTGTGGCGGCTCCGTAGTAGCTTGCCGTCGGGTTCGGATTCAGGTAGTATGTCTTGCTTTTGTACGTGAACCAGCCTGTCTTCACGATGTAGGTCGTCGGATCTATGTAGTATTTCCTGCCATTGATCTTTTTCCAGCCGCTCTTGCGGACGCCGTTTGCGTTGGCAAAGTAGCGATTGCCGTCGACGGTGAAGAAACCGGTCTGAAGAACACCGGAGGCATTGAAATAGTAGGTCTTTCCGTTGATCACCTTCCAGCAGTTCTCCACGCGCGTGTCGTCATTCTGAGGATCGAGGTAGTATTTTCTGCCCTTGACCGTGCACCATCCCGAGACGCGGCGTCCTAAGCTGTCGTAGTAATATCTTGTGCCGCCCTGCTTTTTGACCCAGCCGGTCCGGATAGCGCCGTTCTTGCGGAAATAGTAGGTATCGTCTCCAATCTTTGTGACGCCCGACGCGCGCTTTCCGGTCACGGGATCGAAATAGTACCGTAGTCCGCCGATCGTCTGGAAGCCGGTCTTCAGAACGCCGTTCTTTCCGGCGTAATAATAGCTGTTGTCGTAGGTAGACTTTCCGTAGAAGGTCATGCGGCCGTTCTGCGTGATGTGGTAGTACTTTTTCTTGACCCGGATCGTGCCGAGCTTGATCTGGCCCTTTTTGTTGGAGTAATAATATCCGTCCTCATTTTTTATCCATTTGCCGGTCGTGAGGCTCCCGTCCACGGCGGAGGTAAGATAATAAAGGACGTCCGGAGCGCTCCCGAAGCTGACAAGCCCGGATGCGCCGGTGTACAGAGCGCCCGGATATTCCGTCTCCGTCTCGGGACGGAACAGATAGTAGGTCCCGTCGACCCGATAGCTTCCGGAGACCCGATAGCCGGATGCGTCGAAGTAGTAGCGATTACCGCCGAGATCCTGCCAGCCCGTGACCTTCGCGCCGTTCTGCAGGTAGAACCAGCCGGTGGCATCCTGCTGCCATCCGGAAACGGCCGGAGCCTCGGTGGACGGAGTCGCCGCCTCTGTTGCCGGAGTTTCTGTGGAAGGAGTCGTCTCAGCGGCCGATACGACGGCGCCGCCTGCTCCCCAAAAAGCCGTGGCAGCCGGAGATGCGAGCGCGAGCCCGGCAGCCAGACAACATGATAAAAACAGTCTCTTCATAGTAAGAATCCCCCCCCCCTGATAATAATCTATTATATAAAGGGAAAGATGGGAATGCAAGGGAAGGAACGGGTAAAATTCTTAATATTTTTTTAACAGCTATTTCCTTTTAGGTTGTCAATCGGGCGGAATTGTTCTATAATAATTGAAATCAACGAGGAGTGGGAAAGGTGAGAAAGCGAGAACAATACAAACGTCTGATTATGTTTTTGGCATCCGTTCTGATCGTCGCGATCCAGACAGGCGTGTTTGCGTACGCATGGTTCAAGGAATATCATGTGAGCGCGGTCATAGGAAGAAGATACGGTTACTGGGGACATTGGGCCCTGATCGCACTGTACGCGATGATGGTGGTTCTGGTGTCCAGGCTTTTCTCTGCCTTCAAGGTGGGCTATCAGAGGGTGCTGGACGTCATCCTCTCGCAGATCTTTTCCGTTCTTCTGGTAAACGCGGTCGCGTATCTGCAGCTTGCCCTGATCGGACGCTGGCGTTTCCTGCAATTTATCGGGCCGATGCTGCGCGTGACGGCGGTCAATCTGGTGGCGGTAATCCTGTGGGTGCTGTTCATGCGCGTGGTATACACGACGATCTATCCCCCGCACGAGGTTCTGCTGATCTACGGAAAGGTCAATCCCAAGGCTCTGATGAAAAAGATGGAGGGCCGCAGGGATAAGTATATCATAAGCGGGACGGTATCTTTGGACAAGGGGATTGATTATATCAGGCAGCAGATCCCGAACTATCAGGCCGTCGTGATCGGGGACATCCCGTCCCACGAGCGGAATCTGATCCTGAAGTTTTGTTTTGAGAACAACATGCGCTGCTATTGCCAGCCGAAGATTTCGGATATCATGATCATGAGCTCCGAGAAGATCCACCTGTTCGACACGCCGCTTCTGCTGTTCCGCAATCGCGGACTGACCGTGGAGCAGCAGGTGATTAAGCGCATATTTGACATTGTGAGCGCCAGCCTGATGCTGATCGTTTTCTCGCCGATCCTTTTGGTGATCGCTATTCTCGTGAAGTGCTATGACGGCGGCCCGATTTTGTACAAGCAGCCGCGGCTGACGAAGGACGGGAAGGTGTTTCAAGTATACAAGTTCCGTAGTATGAGCGTGGACTCGGAGAAGAACGGCGCCCGCCTTGCGATGAAGGGCGACAGCCGTGTCACGCCGATCGGGAAGGTGCTCCGCAACATCCATTTTGACGAGCTTCCGCAGTTGTTCAACATCATCATAGGCGATATGTCTCTGGTCGGGCCGCGTCCGGAGCGCCCTGAGATCGCCGCGCAGTACAGGAAGGATCTGCCGGAATTTGATTATCGGCTGAAGGTGAAGGCTGGGCTTACGGGCTACGCGCAGGTATACGGAAAGTACAATACCACGCCGTACGACAAGCTGAAGCTGGATCTGACCTATATCGAGAATTATTCGTTTGTGCTTGACCTGCAGTTGATCGCCACGACGATCAAGATCCTCTTCCAGAAGGAGAATACGGAGGGCGTCGAGCAGTGGCAGGTGACGGCGGCGGCAGGGCAGGAGAAGTCATGGAAAAAAAAGTGACGGTATCGGTGATCATGCCGGCGTACCGGTGTGAAAGGACAATCGGACAGGCGGTCGACTCGGCGCTGGCGCAGGAAGTGCCGCTTGAAGTGATCGTACTGAACGACCAATCGCCGGATGCGCTGGACGCCGTGATGGAACGCTACGCGGACGACGCGCGGGTGCGCTATGTCAGGAACCCGGAAAATCTCGGCGCGGCGGCTTCCCGGAACCGCGGCGTAAGTCTTGCGCGCGGCAGATACGTCGCGTTTCTGGACGCGGATGACTGGTGGGCGGAGGGAAAGCTTGCGAGGCAACTGGCGCTGCTGGAGCGAACCGGCGCAGTGCTGTGCTCCACGGGGAGAGAGCTGGTGACGCCGGACGGACAACTCACCGGCCGCGTGATCGGCGTGCGGGAGCGGATCACGTATCGGTCCCTGCTTCTTCACAACTGTATCAACTGTTCGTCGGTCCTTCTGCGCACGGAGGTCGCGCGCGAGTTTCCGATGCAGCACGAGGACAGCCATGAGGATTATATTGCGTGGCTCGGTATTTTGAAAAAGTACGGGCAGGCGGCGGCGATCGACGAACCCCTTTTGAAGTATCGTCTGAGCTTCGAGGGGAAGTCCGGGAACAAGCTCAAGTCTGCGCGGATGACGTACCGGGCATACCGCTATGCCGGATTCGGCGCGTTGCCTGCGGTCGGACTGTTTTGCGCGTATGCGGTAAACGGAGTGTTTAAGTACGCGCGGGCCTATCTGGGCGGGAAGCATGAGAGGCAGAGGGCATAAAATTTGAAAAGCGTAAGATTCAGGAAGTATAAAATTCGGAAAGCAGAAAGCTGAAAAAGCATAAAATTCAAAAAAACAGAATTCGAATTCATACAAGTAGAATACGGAGGACACCTCAATGATCAACAGACTGATTGACAATATTAAGAAGACAAACGCGCCGATCGTGGTCGGGCTGGACCCGATGCTGAGTTATATCCCGGAGCAGATCACAAAAAAAGCGTTTGCACAGCTCGGGGAGACATTGGAGGGCGCCGCGGAGGCGGTCTGGCAGTACAACAAGGCGATCGTGGATGCGACGTGCGACCTGATCCCGGCGGTGAAGCCGCAGATCGCGATGTATGAGCAGTTTGGGATCCCCGGACTTCAGGCGTTTGCGCGGACCGTCGAATACTGCAGGAGCAAAGGATTGGTCGTGATCGGGGATGTGAAGCGCGGCGATATCGGGTCAACGTCGGCGGCATACGCGACGGCGCATCTCGGAAGGATCGGGGTCGGACAGAAGACCTTCACGCCGTTCGGCGAGGATTTTGCGACGGTCAACCCGTATTTCGGAATCGACGGCATCAAGCCCTTCCTCGACGTATGCCGGGAAGAGAAAAAGGGCATTTTCATTCTGGTGAAGACGTCCAATCCGTCGAGCGGAGAGTTTCAGGACAGAGCGGTCGACGGAAGACCGCTGTACGAGCTGGTGGGCGAGAAGGTGGCCGAGTGGGCGGACTCCTGCATGGGAGACGGCTACAGCTATGTCGGCGCGGTCGTGGGCGCGACCTACCCGGAGATGGGGAAGGTGCTGCGCAGGATCATGCCGAAGTCATATATCTTGGTGCCGGGCTACGGCGCGCAGGGCGGCAAGGCGGCGGATCTGGTGCATTACTTCAACGAGGACGGACTCGGAGCGATCGTGAATTCCTCACGCGGTATCATTGCGGCCTACAGGCAGGAGAAGTACGCCGCGTTCGGCGCGGAGCATTTCGCGGACGCGAGCCGGCAGGCGGTTCTGGACATGATCTCGGATATCAATGGGGCGCTCGCAGCACGATAACCCGGACGCGCTATCGCAATTCCCTGTTCGGGCTGTACTGAATGAATCATGAAATTGAAGAAATATGAATGATATAGGTGAGAAGATGACGGAGAAATACAGGGGACAGGCGGTCGTGCGCTCGCAGGAACAGATTGCTTCCGGGATTTTCAGCATGTGGCTGGAGGCCGGAGCGATTGCGCGTTCGGCGCGGCCGGGACAGTTTATTTCTATATACAGCAATGATTCGGGTCGGATGCTTCCGAGGCCGATCAGCATCTGTGACGTTGATCCCGAAGGACAGGCGGTGCGCATCGTGTACCGTGTGGCCGGAAAAGGCACGGAAGAGTTCAGCCGTGCGTGTCCGGGAGACGCGTTTGACGTTTTGGGACCGCTCGGAAACGGCTTTCCGACGGAGCGCTGTCCGCAGGGCAAAAAGGCGTTCCTGATCGGCGGCGGCATCGGAATCCCGCCGATGGTCCGGCTCGCGCGGTCGCTTGAGGGAGAGGTGCAGGTGATCGCAGGATACCGGGACGAGCTTTTTCTGACGGACGAGCTTTCCGCGAACGGGAAGCTGTATGTGGCGACCGAGGACGGAAGCGCGGGGACGAAAGGAAATGTGCTCGACTGCATTCGCGAAAACGATCTGGATGCGGATGTGATCTATGCCTGTGGGCCGACGCCGATGCTGCGCGCGGTCAAGGCATATGCGCAGGAGCAGGGAATCGAGTGCTGGATTTCTCTGGAAGAGCGGATGGCGTGCGGGATCGGCGCGTGCCTTGCCTGCGTGTGCCGGTCGAAGGAGATTGACGAGCATTCGCAGGTACACAACAAGCGTATCTGCAAGGAGGGGCCGGTGTTTCGGGCCGAGGAAGTGGAGCTTTAAGAGGCATGACCCTGTGAGACGTCAGATAGAGAAAACTATGTGCAGTGCTTGTTGCGTGAACTCAGGTGAGGAAAGTTTTGGATGAGGGGAATAGCCACGAGATATCATGTGGAGAGGAATCGATTATGCATAATATGACAGTAAATATCGCCGGTGTCGAGCTGAAGAATCCGGTCATGACGGCGTCCGGAACATTCGGCTCCGGTATGGAATACAGTGAATTTGTTGACCTCTCGCGGTTGGGCGCCGTGGTGACGAAGGGCGTTGCGAATGTGCCGTGGCCCGGTAATCCGACGCCGCGCGTCGCGGAGATACGCGGCGGCATGATGAATGCGATCGGGCTGCAGAATCCGGGGATCGATACGTTCTGCGCGCGGGATCTGCCGTTTCTGGCACAGTATGATACGGTCGTGATCGCAAACGTCTGCGGTCGGACGACGGAGGATTATTGTGAGGTAGTCGAGCGGCTTGGACAGGAGCCGACGATCGGACTTCTGGAGATCAACATCTCCTGTCCGAACGTCAAGTGCGGCGGTATTTCGTTCGGGCAGGACCCGAAAGCGGTGGAGAGCATTACGCGCGAGATCAAGCGCCGCGCGAAGCAGCCCGTGATCATGAAGCTTAGCCCGAACGTCACGGATATCACGGAGATCGCACGGGCGGCGGAGGCAGGCGGAGCGGACGCGGTCTCTATGATCAACACACTGACCGGGATGAAGATCGACGTGAACAGGCGCACGTTCGCGCTCGCCAACAGGACCGGAGGCGTATCCGGCCCGGCCATTCATCCGATCGCAGTGAGAATGGTATATCAGACCGCGCAGGCAGTGTCGGTGCCGATCATCGGGATGGGCGGGATCGCGACGGCGGAGGATGCTCTGGAATTCATTCTTGCGGGGGCGACGGCGGTCGCGGTCGGCACGGCAAACTTCCGCAGTCCGACGGCCACGCTTGAAGTCATCGACGGTATTGCCGATTACATGGAACGGCAGAAGGTGGACGACATCCGTGAGCTGATCGGGGCGGTGTCATAAGAAAAGCAAGGCCGCTTGAAAGGAAACGGGTTTGATGGTATACTGAACCGGTATTGCCTGAAAAGCGGAGCGATAAAAACAAAAAATCTGCACATAATAAGGAGATACACGGCATATGGAACAGTACAAGCAAGAATTTATCGAGTTTATGGTGGATTGCGGTGTCCTGAAATTCGGGGATTTCGTGACAAAGAGCGGGCGGAAGACGCCGTTTTTCGTGAACACGGGCTTTTACCGCACGGGGGCGCAGCTTCACAGGCTCGGCGGATACTATGCGCGGGCGATCAAGGAGAAGTTCGGTCTGGATTTTGACGTGCTGTTCGGCCCGGCGTACAAGGGAATTCCGCTGACGGTCGCGGCGACGACGGCGATCAGCGAGCTCTACGATAAGGACATCCGCTATTGTTCGAACCGCAAGGAGGTCAAGGATCACGGCGATAAAGGCATTCTGCTGGGAAGTCCGATCACGGACGGAGACAGGGTCGTCATCATCGAGGACGTCACGACGGCGGGGACTTCCATCGCGGAGACGCTTCCGATCATCAAGGCGCAGGGCGACGTCGAGGTGATTGGTCTGGCGGTGTCGGTAGACCGCATGGAGCGCGGACAGGGCGCGAAGAGCGCGCTTATGGAGATCGAAGAGAAATACGGGATGAAGACGACGGCGATCGTCACGATGGCCGAGGTCGTGGAGCATCTGTATGGAAGAGAATACAAGGGAAAAATCGTGATCGACGATGCAATAAAAACGGCAATCGACGCATACTATGAGCAATACGGCGCATAACATTTCAGGAGGATATCATCATTATGGAAGAAAAAATGTTCAAGGCAGCATCCTTTACAGGCGTTCTGAATCTGGTACTCGGGGTTACGATCCTCGTGTCGGCGGTCGCGTGGGGCATTCTCCTGCTCGTCAGCGGCGGTAAGCTTCTGAAGAGCAAAAAGGACGTTATCATTTGATGGAGACGGCGATCCGCAGAGGTGTCCGGGTGTCGGGGCTGTGTCTGTTTTTGGTGTACCTGACGGGGCTGATCTATTTTCTGTTTTTCGCCGAGAGCTACGGCAGAGGGATGGCGGACGCGCTCTATGATTACAATCTGCTTCCGTTTCGCGAGATCGGGCGCTATCTGCGCTACCGGGAGCTGCTGGGCATGCGCCCGGTCGTGCTGAATCTCGTCGGAAACGTGGTGGGCTTCCTGCCGTTCGGCGCGCTTGTCCCGCTCTTGGCGAGAAGCGTGCGCAGGGCATGGAAGATCGGACTGCTGAGCATGGAGGTCAGCGTGCTGATCGAGGTGTCGCAGCTTTTGTTTTGCGTGGGCTGCTGCGACGTGGACGACGTGATATTGAACACGCTCGGCGGACTGCTCGGCTATGCGGCGTACCACGCGGCGGACAGGCTGTATCTGCGCTGGCGCAAAGACAAAGGAGAATAATACGATGGCAAAAAAGCAGGTCTATTCATTTGCGGAGAAAAAGTATTCGGTGAACGGGATCGCGTCGGCGGCGCTCAGCCTCATATCGATCGTCCTGCTGGTCGGGCTGCTGCTTATCTCCTTTCTGATGAAAGGAAGGGCGAACGCATGGATCGGCGCGCTCGGCTTTACCGGGATTGTGACGGCGTGCTGCGGCCTGCGGTACGGATTTGCCGGATTTAAGGATGAATGCAGGTCGTATTTCTGCAGCAAGCTGGGGACGGTCACGGGCATGGTCTCGCTCGTCGGATGGTTCTTCATCGTCTGTCTCGGGCTGGCATGAGAAGAGCGCGTCTGCGCGAAAGGGATCCGATAGAAAAATAGAGAGAAAAGAAGACAGAGAGGCACAGTATGGAACAGGATAATTTGAACGAAATGAATTTGCAGGAGCGGTACAGTCTTGCGACGGGGAGGATCCATGAGATTTGCTCGGAGGGGACGGTTCCCGCTCCTTTTTGTGATTTTTTCCAGAAGACGGCGCGGTTCCTCGTGCAGATGGAGGATCTGAAGAACTGTCTGGACTCCGGCGCGGCGCAGGACTACACGCTGCGGCAGTGGGAGCAGTTGAACAATGCGCTGTACTACGACATTCTGCCGGAGCAGTACGGCATGAGCTACGCGAATCCGGCATACGCGGTCGGAACGCTCGGCGAGACGCACGGGCGGCTTCTGAGCTTCCTCTACACGGAGCTGCGAGGGATCATTGTGTACGCGTTCGAGCATCGGATGGAAGAGACGGTAGTGCTTTGCGAGCTGTTCATCGAGATCTACAACAGCTTCGAACAGGAGGAGCTGCCGTCCGGCGAGGATATCCGGCAGATCATATACTGGTTCGTCAGCGATTACAGCGAGCTGTTTGCGGCGTACCGGACGCGTTCCGCGATCGACCCGAGCTTCGATTTCGCGACGCGGATCATCATGGATTCTGATCTGAGCGATCCGCGGTATCTGTACCGCTACGGAGAGTACGTGTCGGAGAATGAGCGGAAGACCGCAGAGTATCTGAATCGCCTCTCCGAGCAGGAGATCGAGGCGATGGCGAGCACGTTCACCGAAGGGTACCGGATCGGTTTTGCCGTGGCGGGAAAGGATCTCTCGATCAAAAAGACGGTCAACATTCACTATCACCTCGGATTTGAGCGCATGATCCGCGCGGCGATAAAGAACTTCGAAAAGATGGGGCTCAGTCCGGTCATCTACCGGGCGGCGGTCAGCACGATCAACAAATCCGGACACCGCCGCATCGGCTATACCGGAGCCGCGGCCAATTTGCAGTACGATTATGACCACCGGGCGGACAACGCGATCTATCTGGACAAACGCTTCCTTGAGCGGAAGCTCAGTGCGCTGCGCGGGATTTATGAGGCGAACCGGACGCTTGCGAAGGAACACGCGGGCCCGGCGGTGCTCGAGGTGTTTGGCGAGACGCCCTTCGTCCCGGAGACAAAGCCGGAGGCGTACCAGCTCTCGGAAAAACAGCAGAAGCTCATGGCGTGGATGCAGAATGAGCTGGCGCAGCTCTCCAACCAATACATTCCGGAAACGGAGCGCAGCTTTACGATCATCGCGTTCCCGCTGCCGGAGATCGGCCCGAATTATGAGGAGATTTTCCGCGAGACCGTGCGGATCAATACGCTGGACTACAAGCTCTATCAGGAGATCCAGCAGACGCTGATCGACGCGCTGGATCAGGGCGAGGCGGTTCACATCAAGGGACGGGACGGCAATCGCACCGATCTCATGGTGGCTCTGACGACGCTGTCCGATCCGAAGCGGGAGTCTCTGTTCGAGAACTGCGTGGCCGATGTGAACATTCCGGTCGGGGAAGTCTTCACATCTCCGAGACTGGCGGGGACGAACGGAACGCTGCATGTGAAGCAGGTCTATCTGAACGAGCTGAAATACGTGGATCTCGAAGTGAAATTCAAAGACGGCATGGTGAAGGACTACAGTTGCGCTAACTTCCCGACCGAGGAGGAGAATCGCAGTTACTTCAAGGAGAACGTCCTGTTCCACCATGAGACGCTTCCGATCGGCGAGTTTGCGATCGGCACGAACACGACGGCCTACATGATGGCGGAGAAATATCAGATCGCGGACAAACTGCCGATCCTGATTGCAGAGAAGATGGGGCCGCACTTCGCGCTCGGAGATACCTGCTACGGCCGGGAGGAGGACACGCCGACGTACAATCCGGACGGAAAGCGGATCATCGCCCACGACAACGAGGTCTCGCTTCTTCGGAAAGAGGACCCGTCGAAAGCGTATTTCAACTGTCACACCGATATCACGATCCCGTATGAGGAGATCGGATATATCGAGGTGGTCTGCGCGGACGGCCGCAGGATCACGCTTTTGCGGGACGGACGCTTCGTGCTGCCGGGGACCGAAAAACTGAACGAGCCGTTTGCCTCGTAATGTTTCCATAAAAAACAAAAGGAGCATTGACAAGGCGCGGCAGAATGGGTTAAATTTATATGCGTGATACTATAACTATAAGAAGAGGAGCAGATACGATGGCGAAGGTAGGCATTGTGATGGGCAGTGATTCCGATATGCCCGTGATGAGCAAGGCGGCGGATATACTGGAGGAGCTCGGAATAGAATATGAGATGCGGATCATCTCGGCGCACCGGGAGCCGGACGTGTTCTTCGAGTACGCGAAGACCGCGGAGGAGAAGGGTTTCAAGGTGATCATCGCGGGGGCGGGTATGGCTGCGCATCTGCCGGGCATGTGCGCGGCGATCTTTCCGATGCCGGTCATCGGGATTCCGATGCACACGACGTCGCTCGGCGGCAGGGATTCTCTGTACTCGATCGTGCAGATGCCGAGCGGTATTCCGGTCGCTACGGTAGCGATCAATGGCGGAGCGAACGCCGGTCTCCTTGCGGCGAAGATCCTCGCCACCTCGGACCCGGAGCTTCTTGCGAAGGTGAAGGCATACGCGGCCAAGCTGAAGGCACAGGTCGAGGCGAAGGACGAAAAGCTGCAGCAGGCCGGGTACAAGAACTATTCGCAAAGCTAATAGACTGTATAGAGATATCAGAAGGCGGCTTTTTCGAGTTTAGTGCCATACTCGAAGTGAGAAAACCGCAGGTTTTCTGAGGGTGGACAAGGCTCAGGAGTAGAGAAGACAATAACATGCAGATCGGGAGGAACGTATGGACTACAAGAAGGCAGGAGTAGATATTGAGGCAGGTTACAAGTCCGTGGAGCTCATGAAGGAGCATGTGAAGCGGACGATGCGCCCGGAGATGCTTACAGGTATCGGCGGATTTTCCGGGGCATTCTCGATGGAAGCGTTCAAAAATATGGAGAAGCCGACGCTCGTGTCCGGGACGGACGGCGTCGGGACGAAGTTGAAGCTCGCGTTTCTGCTGGACAAGCATGATACAATCGGCATCGACTGTGTGGCGATGTGCGTGAACGACATCGCGTGCGCGGGCGGCGAACCGCTGTTTTTCCTCGACTATATTGCCTGCGGGAAGAACTATCCGGAGAAGATCGCGTCGATCGTCGGCGGCGTAGCGGAGGGCTGCGTACAGGCGGGAGCGGCGCTGATCGGCGGCGAGACGGCGGAGCATCCGGGTATGATGCCGGAGGACGAGTACGATCTGGCCGGATTTGCGGTCGGGGTCGTGGACGAGAAGGATCTGATCACAGGCAAGGATCTGAAGCCGGGCGATGTGCTTCTGGGGATCGCGTCCACGGGCGTGCACAGCAACGGTTTTTCCCTCATCCGCAAGGTGTTCCCGATGGAGCGGGAAGCCTTGAACGAATACTATGAGGAGCTTGGGGCGACGCTCGGCGAGGCGCTTCTGACTCCGACAAGAATCTATGTGAAGGCGCTTCGCAGCGTCAGGGAGGCGGGCGTGCGTGTCAAGGCGTGCAGCCACATCACAGGCGGCGGTTTCTATGAGAATGTGCCGCGGATGCTCCCGGACGGCGTGCGCGCCGTGATTAAGAAGGACAGCTATCCGGTACCGGCGATCTTCCGTATGCTCGCGCAGCGCGGAGACATCGCCGAGGAGATGATGTACAATACCTACAATATGGGCATCGGCATGGTAGTCGCGGTCGCACCCGAGGACGTCACGGCAGCGGTCGCGGCAATCGAATCGGCGGGCGATACGGTGTACCAGATCGGCGGCATCGAGGCCGGGAAAAAGGGAGTGGTGCTATGCTGAAGCTCGTGGTGATGGTGTCGGGCGGCGGCACGAACCTTCAGGCGATCATCGACGCGATTGCGGATGGGAGCGTTACGAACGCGCAGATTGTCCGCGTTGTCAGCAACAGCAGCAAAGCCTACGCGCTCGAACGCGCGAAGAAGGCAGGGATCGGGACGGTGTGCGTGATGCGCAAGGCTTATCCGGATCCGGAAGAGTTCGACCGCGCGCTGCTTGCGGCGCTTCAGGAGTCCGGGGCGGATCTCGTCGTTCTGGCAGGCTGTCTGGTCGTGCTTCCGCAGATCGTCATCGACGCATTCCCGAATCGCATCATCAACATTCATCCGGCGCTGATCCCGGCATTCTGCGGAAAAGGATATTACGGACTGGCGGTCCATGAGGCGGCGCTCGCGCGCGGCGTGAAGCTGACCGGGGCGACGGTGCATTTCGCGGACGGCGGCACGGACACAGGGCCGATCATTCTGCAGAAGGCGGTCGAGGTCTGTGAGGGCGATACCCCGGAGATCCTGCAACGCAGGGTCATGGAGCGGGCCGAGTGGGTGATCCTGCCGAGGGCGATTGACCTGATCGCGAACGGACATGTGAAGGTTGTAGATGGGAAAGTACACATATCGTAATAAATACGGAGGAAATATTTATGAAGGTGTTGATCGTAGGCAGCGGCGGGCGCGAGCACGCGATCGCGTGGAAGGTGGCGCAGAGTCCAAAGGTGGACAAGATCTACTGCGCGCCGGGCAACGCGGGGATCGCGGAGTACGCCGAGTGCGTGGATATCAAGGCGATGGAGTTTGATAAGCTTGCCGCGTTCGCAAAGGAGCAGGCGATTGATCTCACGGTCGTCGGTATGGACGATCCGCTTGTGGGCGGCATTGTCGACGTATTTGAGGAGCAGGGACTGCGGGTGTTCGGCCCGCGGAAGAATGCGGCGATCCTCGAGGGCTCGAAGGCGTTCTCGAAGGATTTGATGAAGAAATATCACATTCCGACCGCCGCGTACGAGAATTTCACGGACGCGCAGGCGGCGCTGGATTATCTGAAGACCGCGAAGTTTCCGATCGTGCTCAAGGCAGATGGGCTGGCGCTCGGCAAGGGCGTGCTGATCTGCAATACGCCCGAGGAGGCGGAGGCCGGAGTCCGCGAGATCATGACGGACAAGAAGTTCGGAGACGCCGGGAACTGCATGGTGATCGAGGAATTCATGACGGGCAGAGAGGTGTCCGTGCTGAGCTATGTGGACGGAAAAACGATCAAGCCGATGACCTCCGCGCAGGACCACAAACGTGCCGGCGACGGGGATACCGGGCTGAACACGGGCGGTATGGGAACTTTTTCGCCGAGCCCGTTCTACACCGAAGAGATAGACGCCTACTGCAGAAAATACATCTATCAGCCGACCGTCGACGCGATGGCTGCCGAGGGACGGCCATTTAAGGGGATCATCTTCTTCGGTCTGATGCTGACGGCGGACGGACCGAAGGTGCTCGAATACAACGCGCGCTTCGGAGATCCGGAGGCGCAGGTCGTGCTTCCGCGGATGAAGACGGATATCATAGACGTGTTCGAGGCCTGTATTGACGGCACTCTGGATCGGATCGATCTGCAGTTTGAGGATAACGCGGCGGTCTGCGTCGTGCTCGCTTCAAAGGGTTATCCGGTGAGCTATCAGAAGGGCTACCCAATCAAAGGGCTGGATACGTTTAAGGATAAGGAAGGCTATTACGTGTTCCACGCGGGGACCGCGAGATCCGGCGGCGAGATCGTGACGAACGGCGGGCGCGTGCTCGGCGTGACGGCGACAGGGGCAGACCTGAAGGAAGCCCGGAAGAATGCGTACGAGGCGACAGGCTGGATCTCGTTTGAAAATAAATACTGCCGAAGCGATATCGGTAAGGCGATCGACGAGGCGGAATGACAGAGAAGGTTTCAGTGAGGAGTGTAATTGCGATGAGGAAGAGAAGCAGCAAATGGAAGATACTGTTCATGCTGGCGATGGCGCTGTCATGGATATGCGCGCTCAGTGCGGCGGCGGGAGAAGGGTCGAACGACAATTCGCTTGCCGATCTGGGAATTCTGACCGAGGGAGCGGAGATCTTTCCGGAATTCGGGTACGGAGTGACCGAGTACGAGGTGCGGGTTCCCGCGGGGACGCAGAAGCTCGAGCTTGATCCGATCCCGACAAACGGAAACGCTTGGATCGTGGATATCACGGGGACGGAGCTGGTAGACGGAGAGACGACGGTCGAGATCACCGTGGAGGCACAGAACGGAGAGCGTTATCCGTATCACCTGCATGTGACGGAGGCCGGCGCAGGAGCCGCAGCGGAGACAGAGCCGGCGCCCGAGACGGAACCGGAGACGGAGCCTGAACCAGAGACCGAGGATCCGCGGTACGTCAAGGTAGACCGGACGACACTTCAGGAGGCGGAGAACACGATCAACGCGCTGAAGGATGAGACGAGGAGCTACCGCGACAGATCGACCATGCTGATGCGGATCCTGTACGGAATGATCGCGTTCAGCGTGGTGCTTCTTTTCATTGTGATCAATCTGCTCCTGAAGAAAAAGGATCTGAAGGAAGAGCTTCAGGGATACCGGGGATACGATATGAGCCGCATGCCGGAGCAATATATGGACGACGGCGCGCAGGGACGCAGACAGCAGCGATATATGGATGACGGCGCGCAGGAGCGCAGGCCGCAGCGATACATGGACGATGGCGCGCAGGAGCGCAGGCCGCAGCAGTACACGGGTACCGGCTCGCAGGAGAGGGAGCCTCAGTTGCAGGTGTATCGGCCGGAGCCGCCGATCGAGCGGGATGATCCGGCTACGGTTCCGAAGCCGCAGAAGGCGAAAAAACGCCCGAAGAAGATGCCGGAATATCAGCAGCCTCAGCAGCAACCGGCGCAGAGCCGCAAGGAGAACGGACAGGACCCGCAGAGAAAAGGGAAATCAGATAAGGTGGAGATTACCATGATCGATCTGTAAGGCGCGAATTCGCGTCGGCAGTCGCCAAGGGGCAGGGCGTCTCCGGGGAGGATTCGCAGAGGCGTCCGTCCGGAGCTGTCCCTGCCCGCCCTGTTTTCAGTACATATTACAAAGGAGGAAAAACCAGATGTTGATACAGATAGACTTTCAGAGCGAAGAGGCGCTTTACATGCAGCTTAGAAACCAGATCATACTTGGGATCGCCACGTCAATGCTCCGGGAGGGAGACCCGCTGCCGTCGGTGAGGCAGCTCGCGGGCGACATTGGGATTAATATGCACACGGTGAACAAGGCTTACTCCGTGCTGCGGCAGGAGGGCTTCGTGACGATCGACCGGAGAAAGGGCGCGGTCGTCGCGGTGGACGTCAACAAGCTGCAGGCGTCGGAGGAGATGAAGAAGGAGCTTCGCGTGATCCTTGCGAAAGGATTCTGTAAAAACATCACGCGCGAAGAAGTGTACGGGATGATCGATGAGATATATGACGAGTATGGGAAACAGGAGGACGATTGATGCAGGGTAATTTCACAAAGAGCGCCGTACAGGTGCAGAGCCTCGCGGTGAAAGCGGCAAAGAGCTGCGGACACAGCTATATCGGTTCTGAGCACCTTCTGATCGGTCTTATACAGGAGACGAAGGGTGCGGCAGGAGCGGTTCTGCGGGCGCACCATGTGGAGGAGGAGAAGCTCAGGGAGCTGATCGACCGGCTGATCGCGCCGGAGAGCAGCGTGCTCTCGGCGCAGGAGGAGGGCTGGAGCCCGCGCGCGCAGGAGATCCTGCAGGCGAGCGTCGAGACGGCTCAGTTCCTCGGCAGCGAGCAGACCGGGACGGAGCATATTCTGTTGGCGATCCTTCAGGACGTCGAGTGCGTGGCGGCAAGGCTGCTTCACACGCTCGGGGTGAATCTTCAGAAGCTTTATCTCGACCTTGCGACTGTGATGGGAATCCCGGAGGAAAAATACAAGGATCTTCTGAGGGAAGCCCGCGCGGACGGAGGCACGACGAATACGCCGATGCTCGACCAGTACAGCCGGGATCTGACGGAGCTGGCGGCCGCGCACAAGCTGGACGTGACGGTCGGCAGGCAGCAGGAGACGGAGCGCATCATCCAGATCCTGAGCAGAAGGACAAAGAACAATCCCTGCCTGATCGGAGAGCCCGGGGTCGGTAAGACCGCGATCGTGGAAGGGCTCGCCCAGCGTGTCGCCGCGGATCAGGTGCCGGAGCCGATGCGGGGCAAGCGTGTTGTGACGCTTGATATGGCCGGAATGGTGGCGGGTTCGAAATACCGCGGCGAGTTTGAGGAGCGGATCAAGCGGATCATCCGCGAGGTGATAGACAGCGGCGACGTGCTGCTCTTCGTGGACGAGCTGCATACGATCATCGGCGCGGGCGGCGCGGAAGGCGCGCTCGACGCATCCAATATCCTGAAGCCGTCGTTGTCCCGCGGCGAGCTGCAGTTGATCGGCGCGACGACGATCGAGGAATACCGCAAATACATCGAGAAAGATCCGGCGCTTGAGCGCAGGTTCCAGCCGGTGCATGTGGAGGAGCCGTCCGAGGAGGAGACGCAGGAGATCCTGAAGGGCCTGCGCCCGGTCTACGAGAAGCACCACGGCGTGCAGATCACGGACGAGGCCATTGAAGCTGCCGTGAAGCTGTCCAGACGCTACATCAACGACCGCTTCCTGCCGGACAAGGCGATTGACCTCATCGATGAGGCGTCCGCGCGCAGACAGCTCGGCTATTACAATGTTTCCGAGCGTCTGACAAAGCTGCAGGAGCAGTACGACGCGACGCTGGACGACCGGGAGACGGCTCTGCGGGAGGGTCGGATCGAGGACGCAAAAAAATACAACGAAGAGAAGGAAGAGCTTCAGACGAAGCTTGAGCGCGAAAAGAAGCGGATCCGCAGGAAACAGCAGGGACACAAGTCCGCCGTGACCGCTGAGGACATTGAGCAGATCGTCTCAATCTGGACGAAGGTTCCGGTGCAGAAGCTGGCGGATCGCGAGGGGAAGAGGCTCCTGAAGCTGGATCAGCTCCTGCATCACCGCGTGATCGGGCAGGAGGAAGCGGTGCAGGCGGTCGCGAAGGCGATCCGCAGGAGCCGCGCCGGGCTGAAGAGCCCGAACCGTCCGATCGGGTCATTCCTGTTCTTGGGGCCGACCGGCGTCGGTAAGACGGAGCTCTCCAAGGCGCTTGCGGACGTGGTGTTCGGCAGCGAGCAGTCGATGATCCGCGTGGATATGTCAGAATATATGGAGAAGCACAGCGTGTCCCGGCTGGTCGGTTCGCCGCCCGGATATGTAGGGTACGACGAGGGCGGACAGCTCAGCGAGAAGGTGCGCAGGAATCCGTACTCGGTCGTTCTGTTCGACGAGATTGAGAAAGCGCATCCGGACGTGTTCAACATTCTGCTTCAGGTGCTCGACGAGGGACACATCACGGATGGACAGGGGCGCAAGATTGATTTCAAGAATACGATCCTGATCCTGACGTCAAACGCGGGCGCGCAGTCGATCGTGGCGCCGAAGCATCTCGGGTTCGGAGCGGGGAGCGACGAGAAGAAGAATTACGAGTCGATGAAAGCAAGCGTGCTTGAGGAGGTGCGCAGGATCTTCCGGCCGGAGTTTCTGAACCGCATCGATGAGACGATCGTCTTCCATCAGCTCACGGAGGAAAACATCCGCGACATCGCAGGGCTGCTGCTCGACGAGCTTGCGAAGCGCTGCAGGGAGCAGATGAACCTCACGCTGAAATTCAGCGCGGCGCTGCGGCAGTACATCGCGAAAGAGGGCTTCGACCCGAAATACGGGGCGCGTCCCCTGCGGCGCGCGGTCCAGAGCAAGGTCGAGGATCTGCTGGCGGAGGAAATCCTGAGTGGAAAGGTGCATGCGGGAGATACGGTGCATGTTTCGTGCAGGAACGGAAAGGTTTCATTTTCTGTCTGAAAGGATGGAATTTCCGATACGGTTATGATAAAATACAAGGGATCGGAGAAAAAGATACGATAGAAGAAATCAGGAGGGCATTACAATGTCAGGAATCAAAGAGCTTATACGCACAGAAACGGACGGGACACTGAGCTTCGGGGACTACGAGCTTTCAGAGAAGCAGAAGCGCTCGGACTACGAGCATGCCGGAGATCTGTACAAGGTGAAGACCTACGCGGATATCACGAAGCTGGAGCGCAACGGCATGTTTGTCTACGAGTCTGTTCCGGGAACGGCCGTACACAATTTCCGTGAGACGGAGAACGGCATTTCGTTTCAGGTAGAGGGCACAAAGGACACGCAGATCATTCTCGGGCTTGAGGAGGACGCGGAGTATAAGATCTATATCGACGACACGAACATTGGCACGATGAAGACAAATATGGGCGGAAAGCTGGTGCTCAGCGTGGAGGCAGGCGCGGCGGAAAGCATTCCGGTAAAGGTAGTGAAGCTGTAAATGGCAAAGGCGAAATCGGTGTTCTTCTGCCAGAACTGCGGATTCGAATCTTCGAAGTGGATGGGGCAGTGTCCCGGCTGCAAAGAGTGGAATACGTTCGCGGAGGAGCCGAAATTAATTCCAAAAAAGACAAATATGGGAGCTGCGCGGCGTGAGGCTGCGCAGCCTCTTGCGCTGTCGCAGATCGAGATGGGGCGAACCACGCGGATGACGACTGGGATCGGGGAGCTGGATCGGGTGCTGGGCGGCGGCATCGTGCAGGGTTCGCTTGTGCTGGTAGGCGGCGATCCCGGCATCGGCAAATCTACGCTGCTTTTGCAGGTGTGCCGCAATCTCTCGCAGGCGGGAAAGCGCGTTCTCTACATATCCGGGGAGGAATCCCTGCAGCAGATCCGGATGCGGGCAGAGCGTATGGGAGAGTTTACGGAGCAGTTGATGATCCTGTGCGAGACGGATCTGGAGAACATCCGCGAGGCGATCACGAAGACGGCTCCGGAGGTCGTCATCATCGACTCGATCCAGACTATGTACAACGAGAACGTCACCTCAGCTCCGGGCAGCGTCTCGCAGGTGAGGGAGTCCACGGGCGTTCTTTTGCAGATCGCGAAGGGAATGGATATCTCGATCTTTATCGTCGGACATGTGACGAAGGAGGGCGTCGTAGCGGGGCCGCGCGTGCTCGAGCACATGGTGGATACGGTGCTCTACTTCGAGGGAGACCGCCATGCGGCGTACCGCGTGCTGCGCGGGGTGAAGAATCGTTTCGGCTCGACCAACGAGATCGGCGTGTTTGAGATGCGCGAGATCGGACTTGTCGAGGTGCCGAATCCCTCAGAATATATGCTGGAGGGTAAGCCGGAGGGAGCTTCCGGATCGATCGTGGCCTGTACGATGGAAGGGACGCGGCCGGTGCTTCTGGAGGTGCAGGCGCTCGTTTGCAAGACAAATCTGGCGTTTCCGCGCAGGACCGCCGCCGGGACGGACCTGAACCGTGTCAACCTTCTGATGGCGGTGCTCGAGAAGCGCGCGGGACTCGGCCTTTCCTCCTGCGACGCTTATGTGAACATCGCCGGAGGCATCCGCATGAACGAACCGGCGCTGGATCTCGGCATTATTCTTGCCATCGCGTCGAGCATGAAGGATCAGCCGATCGACGAGAAAACGATCGCATTTGGAGAGGTGGGACTAAGCGGCGAGGTGCGCTCCGTCAGTATGGCGGAGCAGCGCGTGCGCGAGGCGAAGCGGCTCGGCTTCGATACGGTTATCCTGCCGGAAGCCTGCCGCAGACAGGCGTCGAAGGTCGAGGGGATACAACTGACCGGAGTGAAAAACGTGCGCGAGGCGATCCGGGCGATTTCATAAAAACAGACGGGCTTTTCCGCGGTTTGTTTTCGCGGAGGCCCGTTGTTTTTTTAAGAAAATTGTCAGATTTCCATAAAGAAAATATAGCCGCCGTCTGTTATACTGTTTTCAGAAACGCCGGGTACGCAGGGCAGGTGTGATCCGACACATGTGCAGGGCAGGATTCGGACGGCGGCATGTCGGCGCGATCGCGGTTTATCGGACGGGGAGGCAATTTACAGATGGACAATTACAATATACTGGTGGTGGATGACGACAGGGAGATCGTGTGCTCGCTCTCGCGGCTTCTGGAGCTGGAGGGCTACCGGGTCTACAAGGCGTATCAGGGGATCGAGGCGCTGGACGTCCTGTCGCAGCATCCGATCCACCTGATCATTCTGGACGTGATGATGCCGCAGCTCAACGGCCTGTCGGCGCTGATGAAGATCCGGGAGAAGAATAATATCCCGATCATCATGCTGTCGGCGAAGACCGAAGAGAGCGACAAGGTGCTGGGACTTTCGATGGGCGCGGACGACTATGTGACGAAGCCGTACAACACAGCAGAGCTGATGGCCCGTGTGAAGTCGCAGTTGCGCCGGTATTTTTCGCTCGGGGCGGTGGCGGATCAGGAGAGCGGGGAGGATCTGCTGAAGAACGGCGGCCTCGTGCTGAACCGCAATACAAAGGAGCTGACGGTCGATTCGGCGCCGGTTCGCCTGACCGCGACGGAGTACAAGATCGTCGAGCTTTTGATGAGCCATCCGGGCTACGTGTTTTCCGCGGAGGAAATCTACAGCCGGATCTGGCAGGAGGAAGCCTACGGCGTGGAGAATACGGTGATGGTCCATATCCGGCGCATCCGTGAGAAAATCGAGATCACGCCGAAGAATCCGAAATATCTGAAGGTGGTGTGGGGCATTGGTTACAAGATTGAAAAAATTGATTGACTTTGAGCAAAAGCCGATGAAAAAGCAGGCGGCTATCTTGGCGATTCTCCTCCTGCTGGAGTCCGTTTTCTTAACGCTGGCCCTAATCTTTTTCCGCTACTATCGCAGCTATTACTCGAGCTGGAGTCGGGCGACATACGCGAAGCCGTATCAGATCAGGTTCGCTGTCTTTTTGCCTGTGACGGTTCTGCTGGGTCTCTACTCTGCGCGCTGTCTGTCGGGATTTCTGAAAAGACATCCTCTCAGGGAGAGCATCCGGCCGCTTCGGATCGATCGGATCAAGACGGAGCTCATTGCGCTGGTGCTGCTGTGGAGCGGGCTGGTTTGGGCGGATGTGTTGTTTAACCTTGACATAGGGATCGGGGACTTTATCTTCATAGAGGATGTCAGGATATCCGAGGTGTCAAAACGCACGCTGCTCGGTCTGTGGGACTGGTTTTCCCTTGCGGTGGCGCTTTTGCCTGTGCTTGTGGTGTTCTATGGAAGCGCTGCGCTTTTTCTTCGCCAGTGGGCGCTGGGAATTCTGCCGGAGACCTCTCTGATCCGGGTGTGGACGCGGCGCTACAAGGAGCGGACGACACTCGAGAAGCGTCTGCAGAATCGTCACAGGATCGGCATTTGGCTTGCCGTCTTTTTCATGGTGGTCGGCTGTATTGCGTCGATGTGGACGATGGACTACATCGGAGAGGCGGGAGCCGCGACCGGATTGTGTGTCGTTGCTCTTTTTGTCCTGTTTCTGAGGGTAGGCTTTTTCGGAAAGCTGCCGCAGGAGACCGGGCGGCTGGCGGAGCAGATTCGCTGTATGTCGGAGGGAAAGCCGCTTCCCGAGCAATATGCGCTGTCGGAGAAAGCGCTGCTGTATCAGCCGTCGCTTCAACTGAAAAACATCGACAGCGCGATGCATGACAGCGTGGAGAAGCAGGTGCAGGCGGAACGGCTGAAGATCGACCTGATCACAAACGTCTCGCACGATCTGAAGACGCCGCTGACCTCGATGGTCGGCTACACCGACCTGCTCAAGAAAGAAGATCTGGGCGCGGAGGCACGGGACTACGTAGAGATCATCTCGACAAAGCAGGAACAACTGAAGAACATGATTCAGGATCTGTTCGATCTCTCGAAGGCGACAAGCGGGGCGGATCAGATGACGATCGAGATTCTTGACATGCGCAGGCTCTTGGAGCAGACGCTGGGAGATATGGAGGATGTGATCCAAGCAAGCGGCAGGGAAATCCGCACAAATTTCGCGGAGGACGCGCTGCTGTTCTGCGGGGACAACAACAAGGTATACCGGGTCGTGCAGAACCTGCTGGAAAACGCACTCAAGTACTCGCTGCGCGGCACGCGCATCTACATCGAGACGGCGCGCGCGGACGGACAGGTCGAGATGCAGATGAAGAACATCGCCTGCTACGAGATGGATTTCTCCCCGGAAGAGATCACGGAGCGCTTCGTGCGCGGCGACAAAGCGAGGACGACCGAAGGACACGGGCTCGGGCTGGCGATTTCCACGAGCTTTGTGCACAACATGGGCGGGACGCTCGAAGTCGCGACCGATGGCGATCTGTTCAAGGTGACGGTGCGCTTCCCCAGCGTGCCCGGGTAAAAATTCATTTGACAACTTGCCTGTTGTATGCTATAAATATTTGGTGAGTTGTCACATAGGGGTTTGGTCAAGTGGTATGACAGGAGTCTCCAAAACTCTTAGTGGGAGTTCGATTCTCTCAACCCCTGCGCGAAAAAGTCCGGTGTTTGCCGGACTTTTTCTTTGCACTGCATATGATTTCCAAAGAATGACAGTCAGTCTTTCCTGTTTTTATTGTAGATGATCATGAGCCCCTTCAGCAGCAGAAGATCGTCGATGATGATCTCGCGTTTGCAGAAGGGAATGATTGTTTTTGCCATGCCGCCTGTGGAGACGACGGTACATTTCTCTCCGAGCTCCTCCTCGATGCGCGCGATGGAGCCGTCGATGCTTGCCGCGGTGCTGTAGATGATGCCGCTGCGCATGCAGTCGACCGTGTTTGAGCCGATGACCTTCTTCGGAGGATCCAGACTGATCTTCGGGAGCTGCGAGGTCCGCATCGTAAGCGAGTCGAGCGAGACCCTGAGTCCGGGAATGATCATGCCGCCGAGGAAATTTTTCTCCCGGTCAATGACGGAGATCGTCGTGGCCGTCCCCATGTCGACGATGATGAGCGGACACGGATACTCGTGGATCGCCGCGATCGCGTCCGCCACCCGGTCGCTGCCGAGCTGCGCCGGATTGTCCAGCATGATTTTCAGACCGGTGCGGATGCCCGGTCCCACGACCATGACGGGAGCCTGTGTCAGACGGATCATCGCGTCCTTGATCGTTTGCGTCACCGAGGGTACCACCGACGAGATGATACCGCCCTGAAACGAAAGATTACTCAGGTGGTTGAGCTCAAGGATGGTCTTGATGAGGACCGTGTATTCGAGCGACGTCGAGTCCTGATTCGTCGAGAGACGTTCGATGAAATGAATCTTCTCGTCCTCGAAGCACCCCAGCACGATATTTGAATTTCCGATGTCAACGGCCAGAACCATGGCAAACTTCTCCTCTTTCTGAATTTTTTGTTATGCAGGCAATATTAGTTGGATGAGTTAATTAGCCTGCAGGCATCGCAATCGTACAGGATGAACCGCCTGACAAACAGGATGATTCATAGTCCTTTTGGCTCAGGCGACCGCATCCATGGTTGTCGCACCGGGCACAAAACGAGCCTTGTACAAGGCAAGTCCGACCGCGCCTGTGATGATCGTCGACGCGAGCATTTCAAACACCGCGTTGATGCCGACGAAGCCGCAGACAAACAGGATCACATTCTTTCCCCCGATCAATCCTTGCATATACTCCGTATTTCCGAAAAGAAGAACGAGCGCGCTCATGAAGAACACCGTGTTTAAAAACGCCGAGCAGAAGCCGGTCACAAGGCAGGCGACGGACACGTTCGTGAGCTTTCTTGCGCCGCGGAAAATGAAGCCGAGCAGGAAGCCGTCGAGCACGCGCGGAACAAAACGCTGGATGAACGCGAGAATCGGGTTGATGCCGAACAGGACGGCGCCCATCGCGCTCGTGCCGCCTACGCCGATGCACTGCAGAAAGCTGGTGAGACCGAACACGCCGCCTGCGATCGCGCCGCCGACCGGGCCGAGCGTAATCGCGGAGATCGCCACCGGAATCACGTTGAACGTGATGGCAAGCGGTCCGATATTCAGATAACCGAGCGGGGTGTACGCCATGAGAAGAAGGATGGCGGTCATGAGACCCAGAATGACGAGCTGCGAAACTGTGAATTTTGTTTTCATAATGAAATTCCTCCTTGTTATTATTCCCCGGGCGACGGATGCAAAGGCCGGACGCGGGCGGCGCGGACGGTTACTGCCCTGAAAAGGTGCAGTGCCGTGGGCGCGGGAAAAAGCCCTTATGTACAGCGAATCTGCCTGTCCCCGATACGGGATACAATACAATTACAGGAGCACTATATCACATTTTTTTGATTTGTACAACAAAAGAATCCGGCTGAAAAAGATTTATTGAGCAAAAAGGCGTTCTATGATAAAATCTAAGAAACAAAAGCGTCTGTGACGCGGATGCGCGTAAGGGGTGAACGGTATGGAGCATAGTACGTCGGCACATAGGAACAAAATACCAAGGCTGGATCTGCACTGCCATCTGGACGGATCGCTTTCCCGCAGGTTTGTCGAGGATACGCTGGGCCGCGCGGTGACGATGGAGGAGCTGCAGGTGGAGCCGGATTGCCGGAATCTCGCCGAATATCTGGCGAAATTTGCGCTGCCGTTCGAGTGCATCCAGTCGGCGAAGCATCTGAAATACGCCGGTTATGATTTTATGAGGAGCGCGTATGACGACGCGCTGGACTACGTGGAGGTTCGTTTTGCCCCGGTGTCGAGCTGCATGGAAGGGCTGGACGTCCGGACGGTGATCGAGTCGGTGCTGGAAGGGATCCGGCGCGGGGAGGAAGAGTTTGGGATTGCCTGCGGTGTAATCGTCTGCGCGATGCGCAATCACAGCGAGGAGCAGAATCTTGACATGCTGCGTGCGGCGCGGGAGTTTCTGGGCGAGGGCGTCTGTGCGGCGGATCTGGCGGGCGACGAAGCCTCTTATCCGATGAGTCAGTTCCGGGAGCTTTTCCGCGAGGTGAAACGGATGGACATGCCGTTTACTTTGCACGCCGGAGAGTGCGGAAGCGCGGAGAATATCGTAGAAGCCGTGGAATGCGGGGCGAGCCGCATCGGACACGGAGTCGCGATGAGTGGCCGCGCGGATGTGATGCAGTTGTGCCGCGACCGTCATATCGGGATCGAGCTGTGTCCGACGAGCAACATCCAGACGAGAGCGGTGGCGGATTATTCCGCATATCCGATGCGCGAGTTTCTTGACAACGGCCTGCTCGCGACGATCAACACGGACAATCGCACGATCAGCGGGACGACGCTCGAAAACGAGATCCGGACAGTCCGGGAGCATTGCAGGATCACGGACGAGGACGTGACGCGCATGATGCGAAACGCCGTCGAGGTCTCGTTCGCGCCCGACGAGGTAAAACAGGCGTTGCTTGCGCGATTTGGCGAATAGACGGATAGCGACAGAATAAAGGGAAAAGGACAGGTGAATATCTATGTATGAATTGGAACAGGTAGGGCAGCACAGCTACTATATTCAGAGCCCGGCAAAAATCGGGCTGTTTCGGCTGAACGAGACGGACGTGTGCCTGGTCGACAGCGGAAGCGACAAGGAGGCAGGACGGAAGGTTCGGCAGATTCTGGATAAGAATAACTGGAAGCTGAAAGCGATCTTTAATACGCATTCGAACGCGGACCACATCGGCGGGAACAAGTACCTGCAGGGGCAGACGGGCTGTGAGATTTATGCGCCGGGAATCGACTGCGATTTCACGAATCACCCGATTCTCGAACCCGCGTTTCTGTACGGAGGATTTCCGCCGAAAGATCTGCGGCACAAGTTTTTATTGGCACAGGAGAGTCAGGCAAAGCCGCTTACGCAGGATGTTCTTCCGGAGGGACTGGAGCTGATCGCGCTGCCGGGACACTTTTTTGACATGGTCGGATTCCGCACGAGGGACGACGTCGTCTATCTGGCGGACTGCCTGTCCAGTCAGGCAACGCTTGAAAAATATCAGATCGGGTTTGTGTACGACGTGGCGGCATATCTGGCGACGCTGGAGCAGGTGAAGGAGATGCAGGCGGCCCGGTTTGTTCCGGCGCATGCGGAGCCGACGGAGGACATCGCGCCGCTCGCGCAGTACAACATCGACAAAGTACATGAGATCGCGGACAAGATTGTGGAGCTTGGCCGGGAGCCGATCGGGTCTGAGGCGGTGCTGCGGCGTCTGTTTTTGGACTACGGGCTCGTAATGAATTTTGAGCAGTATGCGCTGGTCGGGAGCACGGTGCGTTCCTATCTGGCGTGGCTGAAGGATGCAGGACGTCTGGAGGCGGTGTTTGAGGACGGACAGCTTTTGTGGAGGGCTGTGTGAGGTAAAGTTACAGAAAGCAGAGGGCGACAGGATGTTACAGGGAAAGACCATAATCCTCGGAGTGACCGGGAGCATTGCCGCATACAAGGCGGCGAATCTGGCAAGTCTTTTGAAAAAGCAGCATGCGGACGTGCATGTGATCCTGACAAAAAATGCGATGCAGTTCATCGGACCGGTGACGTTCGAGACTCTGACCGGGAATAAGTGCCTGACGGACACGTTTGACCGAAGCCATCCATTTGAGGTAGAGCATGTAGAACTCGCAAAACGCGCGGATCTGGCGCTTGTGGCTCCGGCGACGGCCAATGTGATGGCGAAGCTGGCGCACGGGCTGGCGGACGATATGCTGACGACGACGATGCTGGCGTGCGACTGCCCGCGGCTGATCGCCCCGGCGATGAACACGCGCATGTATGAGAATCCGGCGACGCGGGACAACGAGCTGATCCTGAAAAAATACGGCTGGAAGGTCATCCAGCCTGCGGTCGGGCATCTGGCCTGCGGCGATACCGGGAAAGGAAAATTCCCGGAAGAAAGCCTGATCGTCGGGCATGTGCTCAATGAGATCGCGTTTGCGAAGGATATGGCGGGTCTGCGCGTGCTCGTGACGGCGGGGCCGACGATTGAGCCGATTGATCCGGTGCGTTTCCTGTCCAACCATTCGAGCGGGAAGATGGGCTACGCGATCGCGCATGTCTGCCGGATGCGCGGGGCTGAGGTGACGCTCGTGAGCGGGCGGACGAGCCTTGACGCCCCGGTCGGAGTGACGGTTGTTCCCGTGGATTCGGCGCAGGAGATGTTTGAGGCCGTGACCGGGCGCGCCGGGCAGCAGGACATGATTATCAAGGCGGCCGCTGTGGCGGATTACCGGCCTGCGGTCGTGGCGGATGAGAAGGTGAAGAAGTCCGACGACGAGCTGAATATTGAGCTTGAGCGGACGCAGGATATTCTGGCGTGGCTCGGAGCGCACAAGGGTGAGCGGCAGATTCTCTGCGGCTTCGCAATGGAGACCGAGCATATGGTCGAGCACGCGCAGGAGAAGCTGGAGCGCAAGAATCTGGATCTGATCGCCGCGAACAACGTCAAGGTGGCGGGCGCGGGCTTCGGAACCGACACGAACGTGGTGACGCTGATAGGTGCGCAGGGCGTGCAGGAGCTTGCGCTGATGAGCAAGGAGGACGTCGCCGTGAAGCTGACGGACGAGCTGCTGAAAATTCGCGCGGAAAGAATATCGAAGTAAAAAAAGATTGCGGAGTGCACAGAAGTTTGAGTAAAGAGAGGAGTGCCGAAACGTATGAAGTGTTATGAGACCGTATGGGAAATTTTTAATAAATGTGCGAACAATCAGATGCGCGACGTGTTTATCGAGGAGCTTGAGATAGAGGACATCGACGCGTTTTTGCAGGAAAAATTCAAGGGAAAAGAAGTCACGTTCGACAAAACCGTCCAGCCGGACGGAACGATCGTGTATGATATCATCGCTTCGGGGATCAAAGAGCGGTATTCGTTCACAGGGATTTGAAGTCCGCGGAAACGGCTTTCGACAGTCCCATTGCGGGACAAGTCGGGCAGCAGGTTATAAGAGCGGACAGATTTATATGGGTTCAGAAAAACGGACAGACATAGAGAAAGACAGGAGAGGTAATCGCATGGATTATACCATTCAATCACTGGAAGAGCAGCAGGTGAGCAAGGAGCTTCTGCGCTCGATTGCGGAATTTCGTGAGAAATACCCGGTGGAGGAGAAGCTGCGTCCGAGGATCATCCGGCCAATGTTGCCGTATTACGGACGGGAGACGTTTGAGATGGCCGCGGCCGCGCTGCTGCAGGGCGAGAATATCCTTCTGACCGGGACGAAAGCGACCGGGAAAAACATCCTTGCGGAGAATCTTGCCTACGTGTTCGGCAGGCCGTCGTGGAACATTTCGTTTCATGTCAACATGGACAGCGGTGCGCTGATCGGTACAGACACGTTCCGCGCGGGCGAGGTGCAACTGCGCACGGGCCCGGTCTACGACTGCGCGGTCGGTGGGGGTTTCGGAATCTTCGACGAGGTAAATATGGCGAAGAACGACGCGGTCTCCGTGCTTCATGCGACGCTCGACTATCGCCGGATTCTGGACATTCCGGGTTATGAGAAGGTGAACCTGCACGATGCGGCCCGCTTTATCGGTACGATGAACTACGGCTATGCGGGCACGCGCGAGCTCAACGAGGCGCTGGTGTCCCGTTTTCTAGTGATCGAGATGCCGATGGCGACGGAGGACACGCTGCATTATATTCTGAAGCAGATCTTCCCGGATTTCCGCAAAGAAGGGTTGGAGCAGATCTGCGGGCTGTTCCTTGATTTGCAGACGAAGGCGAACAATAATGAGATCTCGACAAAGCCGCTCGACCTGCGTGGCTTGATCGGCGCATTGAAAACGGTGCGGGCCGGGCTTGCCCCGAGGCTCGCGATCCGCATGGGAATCGTCAATAAGAGCTTTGATCTGTTCGAGCGTGAAATCGTGGAGGATATCGTGATGACGCGCATTCCGGAGAGCTGGACAGCGGCGGAAATTTTCGGAGCGGATTGAGAAGGAAATAAGCGGCATGGAGAGGAAAATGACAGATCTGTACGAGTTCGACGACCTCATGACGGAGGCGGAGAATAGAATAAAGAATCTGATGTGGACGGTCAGCGGAGACTACAGGCAGGACACGAAGATCGACATAGAGTCATGGCGTCGCTCAAAGTACATTTCCATGTACGACGCGGTGAAGCAGGGGGCCTTTGCGCGTTTTTTTGACCGGGACGAGCTGGGACTTTATCTCGTGAAAAAGGTGTACTACGGGGCGCAGGAGCAGCCGCTGACGGAGCTTGCGCAGCTCTGCGTGGACGCGGCGGTATATCGGAAGATTGCGGCGGAGCGGCCCGGCGTGCCGGAACTGCGTCAGAGGGCGTTTGCGGATCTGTTGGAGCTGTCGTTAGGGAAGATGAGCGCATCACTGCCGGGCAGGGTCAAGATCGCACTGCTCCGCGGATACCTGAGAGATGACTGGCATTGCGAAAAGCAGATCGGGGATGCGGTGCGCATCGTCCAGTCTTTGGAGGACGCGCGCGATACGATGGACCTGATCCGCGCGGCGGATGAGTTGTATAATACCTTGATCGACAAGAGCTTTGTGCGCAAACACGGAGACTTGGCGCATGTACTCGCCGTGACGCCGGAGGATCTGCAGGAGTTTGACTGGAGCGATTTTCTGGAGGAGGAGATGGGCGAGGATCTTCTCGAACGCTACATGAATAAGATCAATAGTCAGGTGACGACGCTGCAGGAAGAGCAGGATGAGAAAGAGGACGCGCCGAGAGATTCGGGTAAGCGCAAGGTGACGCTGATCTCTCCGGAGGCCGCGGCAAAGATGCACTCGTACATTGAGCTGAATTACGGGCGATCATATCTTTCGGAATTGGAGCAGAAACGGCTGAACCAGCGGTTGTGCCGCGGAGCGCATGCGGACTGCAGCCTCTATTTCACGGACGGCGTCCTCAGGAATCCTGTGCTTGCGAACGCGCAGTTCGTGAACGCAAGACGTCATGCGGAGAAGAATCGGACGCTGTTTCGAAACAGCAAAAATATGCTTGCACGCAACATCGAGCAGCTTACCGATGAGTTGAAGCGTTCCCTGCATCGTCGCAGCGAGCCGGAGGAGAGCGTAGCGTGGTCGGGGCAGATCGTTCCGCGGCTTCTCTGGAAGGTGGGCAGGATGGAGGATCCGGGCCGCCTCTTTGTAAAGACGATGAAACGAAACGTGTCTGAGTTCGCGGTCGATATCCTGATCGACGCGAGCGGTTCCCAGCGTGACCGGCAGGGACAGGTGGCATTGCAGGCGTATATTATCGGCGAGGCGCTGTCAAACAATCATGTGCCGCACCGGATCATGAGCTTTTGCAGTTTTTGGGATTATACGATCCTGCAGCGCTTCCGCGAATATGACGCGCCGCGCGAGGAAAATCGGCGCGTGCTGGAGTATGTGACCTCCTCGAACAACCGGGACGGGCTGGCAATCCGCGCTGTAGGCGACGGGCTGCTGCAGCGCCCGGAGGAAGGAAAGATATTGATCGTGCTCAGCGACGGAAAGCCGAACGACATCATTGTGAATCGCCCGAACAGCCGCAATCCGCGGCCGTACTACGGGGACTATGCGGTGACCGACACCGCCTTTGAGGTACGCAAGCTGCGCGGAAAGGGCGTTTGTGTGCTCGGGGTGTTCACCGGTCGGGAGAAAGAGCTGATGGCAGAAAAGAAGATTTTTGGCAAGGATTTCGCCTACATCCGCAGCATCGAGAGCTTTTCGCGCGTCGTAGGCCGCTATCTGCGAAAGTTGCTCGAGGACGACAGTGCGAACTTCTAAAGGTTGTGAAAGGCGCGAGAGGAATGTTTCGAAGACCATAGAGTTTTTTGTGAAATTGTGCTACATTAGATCATGTAAACAGTAAATGAAATTAAAGGTGATAGTATGACTGTTGATGAGATTCTTTCGGGTGAATCCCAAAATGTAGAATTTAAAGTATGCAGACCGGAAAAAAGCAGTAAATATATGAAAACAGTTGTTGCTTTTGCAAATGGGAAAGGCGGACGTATTGTTTTTGGTGTTGATGATGCAAGAGTGGTTAAGGGGATTCCGGCGGATATCGTTTTTCAGGAAATGGATGCCATCACAAATGCAATATCCGATAGCTGTGAGCCAACCATCGTTCCGGATGTGTATCTTCAGACGATAAATGACAAGACCGTGATTATAGCAGAAATAAATGTCGGAAAACAGAAACCGTACTACATTAAGTCCGCTGGAATAACAGATGGAGTTTATATACGAGTGTCTGGTACAACCAGAAAAGCAGACCGGGCAATGACTCAGGAAATGTATTATGAGTCGGAAGGTCGTTCTTATGATACAGTGATTCGAAGAGACGTACAAATTTCAGATGACGATATAGAACAATTGTGTGCAGATATGAAGCAAGTGGCGTTGGCTAATTGCCAAAATGAAGCGTAGCGACAATCTGTCAGAAATTTGACACGTAATATCCTTTTAAATCGGACAGAGATTCTTTCAATTGGGGAGGAACAAAGCGCGCATGAAGAAACAAAAAGACCAGCGATTAATGCGCTCAAAATGCGTGAAAGCAATGAAATGCGCTCAAAGTGCGCTCAAAGTGCGCTTAAATCTAATTTGAGCGCACAAGAAAGAGCGATTATATACTACATTGAAGAAAACGGAAAGATTACTTCAAAACAGTTGGCTGAGCTGTTAAATGTAAAAAAACGAAGGGCACAGATTATTTTGAAAAAGCTTGTCGAAAATGGAACGCTATGTAAAAAAGGAATGTCAAGAAAAACTTGTTATATTTTCAGAGAGGCGCCGGAAGAAGAATATATTTACAGTATGGGGATTCTTTCATTTCAGAATCCCCAGCGCCATGTCCCGGAAGGTGCCGGGCGTGGCTTCGAGCTCGTCAAATTTGCCCTTCTGGACGATTCGTCCTTTCTCCATGACGATGATTTCATCACAGTTTTTCAGCGTAGTCAGGCGGTGCGCGATCGAGATTACGGTCGTCCCGCATTCTTCTTTCAGCTTCTCGATCTCGAGCTGGATCAGCTTCTCGGACGTATTGTCCAGCGCGGAGGTCGCTTCGTCGAGGATCAGGATCCGGGGTCTGCGCAGGAAGATCCGCGCGAGCGCGATGCGCTGCCTCTGACCGCCCGAGAGGTTGGCGCCGCCTTCCGCGACCGGGAACTCGTAGCCGCCGGGGAAACGCTCGATGTCGGCGGCGATGTTGGCTTTCTGCGCGGCTTCCTTCACTTCTGCGAGAGAGACTTCGCGCTTCATTCCGTAACAGATATTGCCGTATACCGTGTCTGCGATCAGAAATGGGGTCTGCGGCACGAGCGCAATATGTTCGGCAAGGGCCGTCCTTGAAAGAGCGGACAGCGGCTGACCGCCGAGGAAGATCTCGCCCTGCGCCTGTTCCAGCTTGTCGAGAATTTTGATAAGCGTGGATTTGCCGCAGCCGCTCGGGCCAGCGATTCCGACAAACGCCCCGGCGGGGATTTCCAGATCAATATTGCTGAGGATCGACTGATCCGGCTTTTCGGGGTAGGCGAAACTCACCCCGCGAATGAGGATATCGTTGGCGGCGGGAACGGACTTCCGTGCGGACGTTGCGGAGACTGAAGACCGGATAGATTGTTCGGACGCGTTTCGCTCAGTGGTTTGGTCTGAGTCGGCGGCCGGAGCGGGCAGATAGGAAAAATCCGTCGGCAGATCCAGCAGCCGGAAATAGTCGTTTGCCAGTACGATGCACTCTGAGAACTCGTCCAGAATCCGGTGCAGCTCGCGTAGCGGCCCGGTCAACTGTGTGAAGCAGAGGTAGGCCGTGAGCACCGTGCCGACCGAGATGATCCCGCGGGACGCCAGAAGGACGGAGACGCCGATGACGAGGACGCTGAAAACGGCCTCGTTGATAAATTTCAGGCAGTCGTAGAACGCCATCGCGTTGTGGTGGCGCATTTCCTTTCGGCGGAGCTGTTCGGAGCGGTCGAGGATGCGGTCTTCTTCGGTCTGCGCGCTGTCCAGCGCACGGATCGTCTCGATCCCGCCCAGTAGCTCGACCATCGTGCCGTCCATGTCTGCGCGCGTCTCCATGAGGCCGACGCGGATTCCCTTCTGGGTGCTGATCTGGCGGAACACGAGAAAGGTGCCGACCGGGATCACGAGGATGACGAGGCAGGCGACCGGAACCGGGAGACGCCAGAAGATCGTCACGACCGCGGCGAGTCCTGTCGTCACGGCGGGAGCAAAATCCATGAACAGAAGTTTGACTAATTTGACCGTTCCTTCGAGACTGCGATTCAGACGTCCGTGAATGTTTCCGGTCATGTTGCCGCGGAAATAGGACAGCGGCGCCGTCAGCAGGGACGCGGCGGCCTTCTGGCGGGCGGTTTTCTCCGCCTGTGTCGCTGTATCCTCGACGATCAGACGGCGCGCGACCTTGATGACCTCATTGACAATATTTACCAGAAGGATCACGAGGAGCACCGGGAGCACCGACGGAAACGCAATGTCCTGACTGTCGAGGACGTGGTCGGTCAGATAGCCGACAGCCAGAGGCGTGAGCTGGCTTAACACCGCGGAGACGACTAGGATCACTAGGATCAAGAGGAAGCGGAGCTTTTGTTTTGCGGGAAGCAGGTCGAAGATGTTCCTCCAGATTTTTTTGCCGGAAGCCTTTTTGTCCATAGCGGGAAATGTCCTTTCCGAACCGCGAAAACAGGCGCGATCCGTTGTTTTTGTGAATATTTTACCATATTTTTGTAAATGTGGAAACAATATGTTTCACTTCTTCTTCTTGCAGAAATGCTTCGTATGCTATAAAATAGAATATAACCAAAAAACAAAGGGGACAGGGGATAAGAAGGATGAAGAAAAAGAGAATACCAAAGGGATTGCTTCTTTTTGCGCTGTTTTTGCTGTTGTCAATTCCGTGCACCGCAAACGCGGCCACGTATACATGGAAGTCAGTCGGAAGCAACGGGGACATGCAGTGCTACAGGGGCACAAAGCTCGTGACGAATAAATGGGTCGACGACCGGCATCTGAACGAGGACGGCTACATGGACCGAGACACTTGGGTCGATAAGAAGGTAAACGGCGTCATGACCAGCGTCTTCGTCAGGAATGACGGCAGGTGGGTCAAGGATCTGCAAACGGGCTGGCAGAAGATAAACGGAAAGTATTACTTTTATACGGACGCCGGCAAGATGGTGACCGGGTGGATCAAGAGCGGCAATAAGATGTATTACGTGGACCGCTCGACCAAGACGCGGGTAAAGGGACTTTTCGGCATCGGCGGGAAGCTGTATTATTTTTCTTCCGGCGGCGTGATGCAGAAAAGCAAAGAGATTACATACAACGGCAGGCGCTATGTCATCGACGAGCAGGGGCTGTGCACTCCCGTGGCCGACGGCGGTACGCCCAGCGAGGATCTGCTGTTTTTCCTGACGTTCGAGTCCGGCTCTGATGCGTATAACCAGACCGGAGGCGACTACGGAAACGCGTGCGGCGCGTATCAGTTCGACAACCGCTATTCGCTGCTTCCGTTTGTCAAGTATGCGTACTCCAAGGATCCGACGCTCTGCAAGGAATTCAAAAAATACGCCAAGTACACAGACGGCACGAAGCTCAAGAGCAATCAGAAATTCTACAAAGCGTGGCACAAGGTCTATACGCGCAACCCGTATCTCTTTGCGGAGCTGCAGGACACCTACGCGAAGCAGGAATACTACGATCCGGTAGAGCGGACGCTCGCTCTGGCGGGCATCGATCTCGCAAGCCGTCCGGACATCGTGAAGGGCGCGGTGTACAGCTATTCGATCCAGCACGGACAGACGGCGGCAATCAGCGCGGTGAAGGCGTGCAAGCTGAGAACCACGATGACCGATGAGAAGTTTCTGAAGAAGCTGTACAATTACCGAAAAAAGAGCTTCCCGATGTACGCAAACAGATATTCGGCGGAATATACGCTGGCCATGAGCAGGCTTCGCGCCGCGGCACAGGAATAGTGCGGGCAAGCAGATAGTCTTTGAAATAGAGGAGGGAATCATATGGCAGAAAAGTCATGCAGCAGCGCGTCGAGCTGTAGTAAGGAGAGCTGCGAGGGCTGTCCGAGCGCAAACAACAATAATCCGCAGAGCTTTCTCGAGGAGCTTAATATCTACTCGGAGATCGGACATGTGATCGGCGTCGTCAGCGGAAAAGGCGGTGTGGGGAAATCCATGGTGACCGCGTCGCTGGCGAATCTTCTGGCGGCGCAGGGATACCGCGTCGGGATCATGGACGCGGACATCACCGGACCGTCGATCCCGCGCATGTACGGGCTGAACGGTCCCGCGATGGCGGATGATCAGGGCATGTACCCGGTGCTGACAAAGAACGATATCAAGGTGATGTCGATCAATCTGCTGATGCCGGATCCGGAGGCTCCGGTGATCTGGCGCGGGCCGGTGCTCGCCGGCGTGGTGAAGCAGTTCTGGACGGATGTGATCTGGGGCGAGCTGGATTATCTGCTCGTGGATCTGCCGCCGGGAACGGGCGACGTGCCGCTCACGGTGTTCCAGTCGATCCCGGTGGACGGCATCGTGATCGTGACCTCGCCGCAGGATCTCGTGAAGCTGATCGTGAAGAAGGCCTACAATATGGCGGCGACGATGAAGATCCCGGTGCTCGGCATGATCGAGAACTACAGCTATCTCAAGTGCCCGGACTGCGGAAAGGAGATCCCGGTGTTCGGCGAGAGCAAGATCGACGCGGTGGCAGAGGAGCTCGGAGCGCTTGTGCTCGGCAAGGTTCCGATCGATCCGAAGGTCGCGCAGGCGGCGGACGCGGGCGCGTTTGACGAGGTGAAGAATCCGCATCTGGACAAGGCGGTGCAGGCTTTGCGGGTGCTGGATGTGCGTTAGCGCACAAAACGACTGCCCTTGCAGGCATAACCCGCAAAAGTTGACTGGTGCGGCTTGTTATGCGAGAATCATGATTACAAACGGAAAAATAAGGCAACACTCCTGATGCAAAGGAGGGTTGCCTTTTATGTCGCGGAAGATTGGAAAATGGAGAACGACGGTGATCGGGGCGCTGGCCGCCGCGCTTGTGCTGCATATCGGCGTGTCCGCGGCGCACCGCGCGATTCTGCAGCGTGGGATCGCGGAGGAAGTGCTGCGCTTCCATGTGCTGGCAAACAGCGACAGCGAGGAGGATCAGGAGGTCAAGCTGCTGGTGCGCGATGCGGTGCTGGAGTGGATTTCCACAGAACGAAGCGATGAGAACGATCTGCCGGATGTCCCGGAAAACGGTGCGGAACAGACGAACGAGATGAGCGAAACAGCCGTCTGTGAAACAGATAATACAGGGAAAACAACTGCGAAACCAAAGGAAGAACAAGCTGAGCGAAAGGATACAGACAGCGAAAAAGAATCCGAGCTCCGTTTCCTCTCTGAACATCTTGGAGAAATCGAGCAGGTTGCGAACCGGGTGCTGGCAGAACAGAATCTGCCTTATCAGGCTGCGGTTTCTGTCGAGAATTGCTACTTCCCGGAGCGTACCTACGGGGACTGCACCTTTCCTGCGGGATGGTACGACGCGCTGCGCATCCGTCTCGGCGAGGCAAAAGGCCATAACTGGTGGTGCGTGCTCTATCCGGGGCTCTGTTTTTCCGACTGCCTGCATGCGGTCGTGGACGACGGTGGGCTCGCGGACCTCAGGGAGATCCTGACCGCGGAGGAGTATGAAAGCCTGCTTCGCAAGCCGAAAAAGTGGAAGATCGCGTTTCGGTGGTTCTGAGCGCGGGAAATTTTATCGGCAGGGGAGAGGTCTTTGCCGCGGCGCGTTGACGCGGAAGCAAGGTAAGGGTATAATAAAACATAAGCATATATTGCTGACGAAGCAGATTATCGATAGGCGAATGAAATCTGTCAGGGCAAAGGGGGATCCGAAATGAAAAGGAAGAAGGAAAGGACAGCGCGAGGTTTCCTGCGCATGACGGTCGGCCTTATTATTTTATGCGCAGCACTGAATTGCTGTAAATATGAGACTCATGCAGAGACGATTGATGTCAGAGTGGTGGGACGCTCATGGTACGGGGTCGCGAATCTGATGGTCGAAAAGATTAATGAGATTCGAAACCAATATAAAGCTCCGTCTATTGCTTTGGATGCGGGTTTACAGGAGTGGGCAACACAGATGTCGGCGGAGTTGTCTTTTTGCCCGGGCATGGGGGAATCTAAAATAAGGCCGGATGGAACCTCCGTAAAAGACACGTTAATCACAGACCCTATGATAAAAATATTTATAATAGATGGTGACACAGGTTCTGCGACAGATGAAATGTTTATGGACGGTCTGTTCGACAGAGTGGTTAGCCTTAATCCCAATATTCTTGGTGATATTTTTACTACGAAGATCGGGATTGGCTTGTATCAGGATAAAAGTTCGTCATCAGGAAGATTGCATCTGGTATTTTTGCTCGGAAAAGACGCTGTGAATCAGGGCGAAGCGAAAAGCACGGTAGAATCTGAGGTTCGAACGATAAGTACGATACCGTCAAATTTTAAACTCTGCAACGGCAAAGAACGGGTGGACGTATCGGGGGTAAATCTCCGAGTCGATAGGATCACATTAGAGGAAAATGAGTCCAGACTGGCAATCCTGCTTCAGCATGCATCGGATGGCAGACATTTTTCGCTTGACGGTACGCAGGCTGTCTATCATGTAAAAGACCCGTCGATCGCATCCGTAGAGCCGACCGTTAACGGGATCAAAGTCACGGGGTTGAAAGAAGGAAAGACTACTTTCACCGCAAGCATGTACGGACAGAAGGTGACCTATCATGTGATTGTAGAAGGCAAAAAGAACGATCAGGAGACGGCAGCAAAGACGCCCTCCGTCAAGAGTCTCAAGGATCTTCCGAAGTCATATAAGGGGGAAGCGGTTGTCGGTGGCAAAAAGCTGTACGTCGAAAACCGGAAAAAGGTAACAGGGGAGCGCGAGGTCGGCGGAACGACCTATTATTTCAAAAACGGAGAAAAGTTCACCGGCACAAAGGGAACCTATTATTATAAGGACGGTGTGAAATATACCGGATGGCTCAAGAAGGGCGGTAAGAAGTATTACTACGCAAAGGGCAGGATGGTTAAGAACAGGCGCATGACCATAAAAAAGAAAAAGTATTACTTCAACAAGAAAGGCGTCATGCAGAAAAACAAATGGGTGAAGATAGGGAAGTACAAATACTTCTTCAATAAAAAGGGCGTGCAGACGGAGAAAAAGAAAGCCTGAGAAACGGATTAAGTGAGAGGGATCAAGTTATGAGAGAAAGAAAAAGCAGAGCAGCGCGAGGTTTCCTGCGCATGATGATTGGAATCGTAATGTTGTTTGCAGCACTGAATTGTCCAAGGCTTGTGAGTCATGCGGAGACTGAGACGATAAGCGTTAAAGTAAGAGGAGACGCATTTTATGGCACGGAAAAACTTATGATTGAAGAAATCAACCAGCTCCGTGCACAGAACGGAGTGCCTGCGCTAACGCTGGATGCAGATTTGCAGGAATGGGCTATGCAGATGTCGGCAGAAGCGTTGTTTTATACCCCAATTGCTGGTTCATCACTTAGACCAAACGGAACTTATGCAAACAGTTCATTGTTTACGAAACCCGTTGCTGATATGGCTATAGTGCCAGGACGTCTTCAGGCTACCACAAATGATGAAACTGTTAAAGTCGGTATGAGTCGGATGTATACTTATGATAAAACAGAGATTACAACCAGCCGTGACTATACCAGTATAGGCATTGGCATTTATAAGGATAAGTCAGATGCGTGGGGCACAACATATGGTGTCATTTTATTGGGAAATGGAAATATTAATAAAGGTAGCTATAAAAGCACTGTGTTAAATGAGACCCGAACCATAAATACACTGCCATCGTATTTTAAACTCTGTAATGGTGGAGAAAGAGTTTTTTCTGTAGGGGGTGCTAGCGATAAAATAACTTTTAAAGGTAATGAGACTTTTACAATAAGTATATTTCAGCATTCATCTGATACTAGTCATATGGCCCTCGAAGGTACCCAGATAGCTTGGTTTATCAAAGACCCAACAATAGCTTCGGTAATTCCGACCCCAGAAGGCGTTAGAGTAACTGGCTTGAAATCAGGAACGACTACATTTACCGGAAGCCTGTACGGGCAGACTGTGACCTATAGCGTCACCGTAACAGGAGAAGAGGGTGAAGATACTGCGGCAGATGTTCCCTCCGTCAAGAGCCTCAAGGATCTTCCGAAATCGTATAAGGGAGAAGCGGTTGTCGGCGGCAAAAAGCTGTACATCGAAAACCGGAAAAAGGTAACAGGGGAGCGCGAGGTCGGCGGAACGATCTATTATTTCAAAAACGGAGAAAAGTTCACCGGCACAAAGGGAACCTATTATTATAAGGACGGCGTGAAATATACCGGATGGCTCAAGAAGGGCGGTAAGAAGTATTACTACTCAAAGGGCAGGATGGTTAAGAACAGGCGCATGACCATAAAAAAGAAAAAGTATTACTTCAACAAGAAAGGCGTCATGCAGAAAAACAAATGGGTGAAGATAGGGAAGTACAAATACTTCTTCAATAAAAAGGGCGTGCAGACGAAGAAAAAGAAAGCCTGAATCAGCCCTCTTATAGAGCGTTATACGCCGATAATCGTTCTTCTGCGTATTCCGCTACCATTTCCACCATTGCACTTGCGTCGCTGTCTCTGTAATAGCTATCAAACGCATCATAGTATCGCTTCCGATCTGTGAACTTTACATTGACAGGCGGGTATCCATTTTGCATCAGGAAGAGATTTAGAATTAGCCGTCCTGTGCGGCCGTTGCCGTCAACAAACGGGTGAACTCCCTCAAACTTTAGGTGGAACAGCGCCGCTTTTTCAATCGGGTGCAGTTTGCTGGTCTGAAATTCTTTGACCAACTTTTCCATCAATTCCGGGACTATGATTGGGTCCGGTGGTGTATGATAAGCCCCCATGATCCGCACCGGGATATGGCGATAGATACCGCGATCTTCCGGTCTATCCATGAGCACCAGAGTGTGAATCTGTTTAATGATGACTTCTGAAAAGGGGACTTTATCACGCACCAGTTCCTGTACATACAAGAAAGCATCCTTATGGCCGACAGCTTCCAGATGATCTTTGAGGGGCTTTTGGTCAATTGTAAGACCTTCCAGCACAAGGGCTGTCTCCTGTAAAGTCAGGGTATTGCCCTCGATAGCATTGGAGTTATAGGTGTACTCCACAAGAAATTCATCTTGCAGCCGCTTGAGTTCTCCGTCAGTCAAAGGGCGCCGCTTATCCAATTGTTCCTTTAAGGCGTCAATACGAGAGAAGAAGGCAAGATATTGTTCCGAAACTTCTTTATGCCGCAGTCTACGACCGTCAACTGGTTTTATCGCATCCGCAGGAATAAGATAGGACCGCCCATTTTTAATAACACCCTCGATTTTTCCCTGCTGGCACAAAATGCGGACGCGGCGATCAGAAATTCCCCACAATTGTGCTGCTTGTGCCACTTTCATATATTCCAAGATATCACCGCCTATTATAAACTTGATTATAGAATAGCACATAATCGGAATAATATCAATAGAATTTCCAGCTTTTAAGGAAATATTGTTCCGAACTCACAAACAGAAAGCGTTTAAGGCAATTTGCTTTTTATTTATTGAAAAAACAGGGAACGGTTATCGCGCCGTCCCCTGTTTCTTTTCTGTTTTATTTATTTTTGAAGGATGCCCTCTTGCGCAGCGTCGGGTCGAGGATCTTCTTGCGGATGCGCAGGCTTTTCGGCGTGACCTCAAGCAGCTCGTCCGTGTCGATGAATTCAAGTGCCTGCTCCAGACTCAGGATCTTCGGCGGGGTCAGCTTCAGGGCCTCGTCGGAGCCGGAGGCGCGCGTGTTCGTCAGGTGCTTTGTCTTACAGACGTTCAGCTCGATGTCCTCAGGCTTTGCGCTCTGGCCGATCACCATGCCGGAGTAGACCTTCTCGCCCGGGCCGATGAAGAGCGTGCCGCGGTCCTGCGCGTTGAACAATCCGTAGGCGACGGATTCTCCGGACTCAAATGCGATCAGCGAGCCTTGGCTGCGGTACTGCAGATCGCCCTTGTAGGGGCCGTAGCCGTCGAAGATCGTGTTCATGATGCCGTTGCCCTTCGTGTCGGTCAAAAACTCGCCGCGGTAGCCGATCAGGCCGCGGGACGGGATCGAGAACTCGAGGCGGGAATAGCCGCCCTGTCCGACGCTCATGCCCTGCAGCTCGCCCTTGCGGAGACTCAGCTTCTGGATGACGCTGCCGGAAAATTCTTCGGGCACGTCGATATAGGCCAGCTCCATCGGTTCGAGCTTCTTGCCGCGTTCGTCAGTCTTGTAGATGACCTCGGCCTTGCTGACCGCGAATTCATAGCCTTCGCGGCGCATGGTCTCGATCAGGATGGACAGGTGCAGTTCGCCGCGCCCGGAGACCTTGAATGTGTCTGTGTCTTCGGTGTCCTCGACGCGCAGGCTGACGTCCGTGTTCAGCTCGCGCATCAGACGGTCGCGAATGTGGCGGGAGGTCACGTATTTGCCCTCCTGCCCGGCGAGCGGACTGTCGTTGACGATGAAATTCATGGAGATCGTCGGCTCGGAAATTTTCTGGAACGGGATCGGATCCGGCGCGTCCGCGGCGCAGATCGTATCGCCGATGTGCAGATCCGCGATGCCGGAGATCGCGACGATGGAACCGATCGTCGCCGAGTTCACATCTACCTTATTCAACCCGTCGAACTCGTAGAGCTTGCTGATCTTGACTTTCTGCTTCTTGTCCGGATCGTGATGGTTGACGAGGACGGCCTCCTGATTGACGGAGATCGTGCCGCGGTCTACCTTGCCGACACCGATGCGGCCGACGTATTCATTGTAGTCAATCGTGCTGATGAGCACCTGCGTCGGGCCGTTCTCATCGCCCTGCGGCGCCGGAATATAGTTCAGGATCGTGTCGAAGAGCGGAGCCATGTTTTTCGGTTCGTCCTTCGGGTCGAGCACCGCGTAACCCGCTTTCGCGGAGGCGTAGACGAACGGGCAGTCAAGCTGATCGTCGGAGGCGTCCAGCTCGAGGAAGAGCTCAAGCACTTCGTCAATGACCTCGTTCGGACGTGCTTCCGGGCGGTCGATCTTGTTGATGCAGACGATGACCGGCAGGTCGAGCTCGAGCGCCTTGCGCAGCACGAACTTCGTCTGGGGCATCGCGCCCTCGAACGCGTCCACGACAAGGATTACGCCGTTTACCATCTTGAGCACGCGCTCCACCTCGCCGCCGAAATCGGCGTGGCCCGGGGTATCGATGATGTTGATCTTTGTATTCTTATAAAATACTGCGGTATTTTTGGATAATATCGTGATGCCGCGCTCCCGCTCCAAATCGTTGGAGTCCATGACGCGCTCGGCGACCTCCTGATTCTCGCGGAACACGCCGCTCTGCTTCAGCAGCTCGTCCACGAGCGTCGTCTTTCCGTGATCTACATGCGCGATGATCGCAATATTTCTTACGTCTTCTCTGATCATAAATTCACTCTTTCCTTTTATTATGTTCAAACCTCGTTCAGTTTATCACAATTTGGGGAGATTACAAGTGCCGCCGTGCATTTTTTTATTTTTTTGAAAAAAGATGACATATTTGAGATTTCTCCCGCATAAAATTTCTGTAGTAGAAATACGAGAAGAGATACTTCGCGCGAAGAAGGGAGAACAATGCTTTATGACAGATAAGATTATTGAGAACAATCAGGTGTCCATCATGGGAAAGATCGTTTCCGGCTTCGGCTTCAGCCATGAGGTGTTCGGGGAAGGGTTTTACATGGTGGATATTTCCGTTCAGAGACTGAGCGATTCCTCCGACATTATCCCGGTGATGATTTCGGAACGGCTGATCGACGTCACGCAGGACTACGAGGGTGAATACATACAGGTTTTCGGGCAGTTCCGCTCGTACAACAGGCACGAGGAAAAGAAGAATAAGCTGGTGCTCTCGGTGTTTGCGCGCGAGATCAGCTTTGTGGAGGAGGACGGAGACAAGGTAAAAAGCAACCAGATCTTCTTGGACGGCTATATCTGCAAGACGCCGGTATACCGCAGGACTCCGCTCGGGCGGGAGATCGCGGATATGCTGCTGGCGGTCAACCGGCCGTATGGGAAATCAGACTATATCCCGTGCATCTGCTGGGGGAGGAACGCCCGCTTCACGTCGAGCTTCGAGGTAGGCGGACATGTGCAGGTGTGGGGGCGCATCCAGAGCAGGGAGTATGTGAAGCGGCTGGACGACGAGACCACGGAGAAGCGCATCGCGTACGAGGTATCCGTAAGCAAGCTGGAATATTTGGAGTGAAGAAGCCGATATTCGCAATAGTGTTTGCATTCTCAGGAAAAATATAGTAATATGAGAGAGGCGCTTGAGAATACAGTACCACAATCGGGCGGGACACGGCAGGCGCGCGGTCCTTGCTCGGAAGCAGGAGCAGTCCGGATGTGGCAGTGATGAGGTGGACAATGAGCGGACGATATATACACATTTTCTGCGGGACGGGCGTGGGAAAGACTTCCGCTGCGCTTGGCAAGGGAGTCCGAGCCGCCGCGGAGGGAAAAGAGGTTGTGCTGATCCAGTTTCTGAAGGAGCAGCAGTCCGGCGGGAGTCAGGAGTTTTTCAAACGGCTCGAGCCGGAGATCAAGCTGTTTCGTTTTCAGAGATTCCCGGCCAACTATGAGAATCTGACCGAGCGGGAGAAGGAGGACGAGATCCATAATATCAAGAACGGACTCAACTTTGCCAAGAAGGTTCTGGTGACGGAGGAGGCGGACGTGCTGATCCTCGACGAGATTTTGGGCCTGACTGACAAGGGGATCGTGACGATTGAGGAGCTGCGCGGGCTGATCGACGCGGTGGGAGAGGGCACGGAGCTGTACCTGACCGGGACCAGCGAGTGCCGGGAGCTCTGGCCGTATGTCGACGAGGTGACGGAGCTTTCGACCTCGTATCGAGCGGAAACCGTTGACAACACAACAGTATGATGGTATAGTGGAAGAAATCTTGAAATGATAGAGGTTGCGTGATTCATAAGTACACGGCCGGATGTGTTCGGGCGCAGAGGAAAGCCGTGGAAAGGGGAGAACGCCGAAAGGGAGCAGCTTCCGAGACTGCTTTCTTGGGTGTGCGGTGAAGAACCGTATGACTGTCATCGGGATGCGATGGAGAGCTATCTGAAGAAAGAAATTCTATGTATTCTTTGGGGCTGTCTGTCGACAGTCCCTTTTTATGCAACTCGTAGACGCGGAAAGAAAAGCTTTTATAAGGAGGATTTGAAACATGGCTATTTTTAAGGGGGCGGGCGTGGCGATCGTCACGCCGATGTATGAAAACGGAGAGGTAAATTACGACGCGCTGGCGGAGCTTCTGGAATACCAGATCGCGGAGGGGACGGATGCGATCATCATCTGCGGGACGACGGGCGAGTCGGCGACGCTGACGATGGAGGAGCACTCGGCGGTGATCCGTTTCGCGATCGAGAAGGTGGCGAAGCGCATTCCGGTGATCGCGGGGACAGGCTCGAACTGCACGCAGACCGCGATCCAGCTCTCACAGGAGGCGGAAAAGGACGGCGCGGATGCGCTGCTGCTCGTGACGCCGTACTACAACAAGGCGACGCAGAACGGCCTGAAGCAGCACTACACGAAGATCGCGGAGTCGGTGAGCCTGCCGATCATCCTGTACAATGTGCCGAGCAGGACCGGCTGCAACATCCTGCCGGAGACGGCGGCGTGGCTTGTGAAGAATGTAAAGAATATCGTGGGCGTGAAGGAAGCGTCCGGCAACATCTCGCAGGTGGCGAAGCTGATGAGCCTCGCAGGAGATGAGATCGAACTGTACTCCGGAAACGATGACCAGATCGTGCCGATCCTGTCCCTCGGCGGCGTGGGCGTGATCTCGGTGCTTTCGAATGTTGCGCCGAGGCAGACGCACGAGATCGTGGCGTCTTATCTGGCGGGTGATGTGAAGAAGAGCTGCGAGCTGCAGTTGGCGGCGATCGAGCTGGTGGACGCACTGTTCTGCGAGGTCAACCCGATCCCGGTGAAGAAGGCGCTGAATCTGCAGGGCAGGAAGGCCGGCCCGCTGCGCGGCCCGCTCTCCGAGATGGAGGAAGCGAACGCGAAGCGGCTGGAGACGGCGATGAAGAATTACGGGATACTCTGAGAAAACAAAGCGGCTGTCTCGTACAGAGAGACAGCCGCGTGCTGATGTGATTACTCTATATCTTCAGTATCAAACATCAGAGCAAGTTCTTCTGTGACCTTCTTTTTTTGGAAGGTAAATTTGATTTCAATATATTTGTTCGGATCGATCGTCTCTCCGTTTTTGATTTTTACATCTTTTTTCTTACCTACTACGTCTCCCATGATCTTTTTCAGCTTCCAGCCGGCCTTTGGCGTTACGGTCAGCGTTACCGGGGCGCCCGAGCTCTTGACTATAAGTTCATCTCTCTGTTTATTGAATTTGGAAGCATAATCCTGATCGCCGATCATAAGCTGCTTGAATGGGTTCACGTATTTGCATACGGTTAATTTGTATTTGAGCGCTTTCCCTTTGACGGTGCAGCTTATTGTAGTCGTTCCTGTCTTTATTGCCTTGATGTAAAGACACACGCCGGAAATATCTTTCACAGTGGCTGTCGCGACCTTGGGATTGCTGCTTCTTACATTTTGAACCTGCGTTGCAAGATCAGCGCCATATATGAATAGATAGGATGTAGATGCCTTGCCATTGCTTTTCAAATATTGAATGCCTGATTTAGACTCAAATTCGACCTTGGACGCGGCGTTCGCTGTGAGTGTGCCGAAAACGCTCATGAGCATGAGCGAGGCAAGCAAAAGTGAAACAATTCTTTTTTTCGTGATCTTCATCATATGATCCTCCTTTGATTTTTTGGGTATCGCTATCCTCAAAAAACTATAGCATAGTTTCGGGGGGGGGGTCAAGAGGAGGGGACGGTTTTCTTTGCCGGCCCCGAGGCAGGTTGGAGTAAAGATATTGTCAGTTGATAAAAAATAAATAAAAGAGTATTGGTCCCCTGAGGTATAATGATCTTTGG
>CANQVH010000008.1 GCA_947627245.1 uncultured Lachnospiraceae bacterium
TCCACAGTATCTTAAACAGTATAGCACACAGACCTTGGAGAGGGTCTATAAACACTACTACTTTATAATACGAGGAAAATAATGGTTCAGGTGCTCAGGATCGGGAAGCTGATGCAGATTCCGACTAAACAGTTCTGGCAGTGGTACGACAGTATGACAGCATGAGCTCTGGCTATGCCCTGCAGGGTTGTCGCAATGGTTTTGTGACATCCTTTTCCTACAAATAATTATGTACAAATCTGGGAAAAGCGTTTATAATATTTTATAGTGGTTTCATAAAAACGCACAGGATTAATATATGCAGAAAGTGTCAGAAAGGTGGTGCCGAGATTATGTCTGTACTGCAGGAACAGGCTGTTCAGATGATAGGGCGTTTGTCGGATGACAATGTGAGTTTTTTAATAGAAATCATTCAAAGGCTTATGCTTCAAAAGGCACCTGTGAATGACAAGCTATTCATGCCTCCGGCAGAAAGTATGCGGGCGTTTGACAGGCTGAATGAGGCGCGCATGGAGATCAGGCAGTATTTGCCGGAAGACTTTGACCCGGACAGGGAGCTGGAGGAGGCACTGGCAGAACATTATGAAAGTTTTAGTTGATACGAATATCGTTGCGGACTTCATGGCAACGAGGGAACCGTTCTATGAGAACTCGGCAAAGCTTATGCAGAGGTGCGCGAGCGGAGAACTGAAAGGATATATTGCCTTTCACTCGGTGCCAAACCTGTGGTATATATTCAGGAAGGTTCCTGAGCTGAAACGGCGGGAATGGCTGACGGATTTATGTAGTATTTTACATGTGGCTGGAGCTAGTCATGACGAAGTGCTGAAAGCAATTCAAATGGACAGTTTCAAAGACTTTGAAGATTGCCTGCAAGACAGGTGTGCTGAAAATGCCGGGGCTGAGTATATCGTTACGCGGAATAAGGAAGATTTTGCGAATTCAAAAGTTCCCGCTGTCCTGCCGGAGGAATTGCTTGCAATGATGAGATAACATTGGCTGCTGGCAATGTTCCCTGTCCGCTGCGACTAGGAGCACCGCCTGTCCATGCATGTCTACCGTGTGGACCGCGAGGGCAGGCTGAGCACTTCCGCATGATGATTCCGGTGGACAGGACCTGCACAAACAGGTTCCCATAGTTGGACAGGAGGATCTATGTCTGCAGTGCGGCAGACCCTTTAACATCCACATACGCATATACTGATATGGGGAGGGCGGGAGCTTTCCCCATTTTTTCACGATTTCCCCAATTAGCTCATATATGAGGGGAAATAACCCTTGTGCATCGCCCGTGGATGCGATAGAATACTCTTGAGATTTTTGTACTATATTTCGGGGCAAGCATGAATCACCGAAAAAGGACAAAATAAAACAGTGCATCAATAAACAGCACAAAGACCTTGGAGCGATGGCAAAACGTCATCCTCCGGGGTCTTTTGATTTTATGAGAAAAATCTGCTCTTGGTAATTAGAAAAAATGTAGAAAAATACATTTTTTAGTACAGAAAAATGTTCAAATAAACATTAATATTGACACACACTTCACGCGGGGCTAGACTGGTTGGGAAATCAATGTGATGAAGGAATTGGGACGGGCGAGTTTCGGAATAAGGTATACGTGAACTTCGATTTGAAGAGTCGGGGGTTGTCGCAAAATGCATACCCCTAGGGCATCCCGTAATTCAAATCCCTGCAGGATAAGAAGTTTCATAAGGTATAAGGAGGGATGCGTTTGAAGAGCAGAAGAAAGAAGCTGGTTCTGATTGTGGTCGGAATTGCAATTTGTTTTGGCGGGATCGTTTTTTTCCTGTTCAGGAATTTTTTCTACAATAAATATAACGTACATGCCCGCAGAGCGGTACTGGAAACGCTAAGCGAAAGGTACGATCAGGAATTTGAGCTGTTGTCGACGGAATTTGAGACAAAAGAAACCGAGACAGGAGGAGCAAGGTACGTGCATATATGGACTTATCAGCTTCCGGACGAACAGGGAAGGCAGTTTGATGCATACGTGCGTTGCTACGGTTTGGTTGAAAGGGGCGACGGAAATTTTCTTGCTTCGGACTATTTCAACTATATTGACGACACTTATGGACAGCTTTGCATTGAGGAAAGGACGGGCAGTTGATTTGATCTGAGTTAATACGGACAGGAAACGGTATCTGCGTACATTTTGCAGAAATTCGGAATATAATTTACTTTATTTGGTTGATTTGATAAAATAAAACGTAGATGAGACGGACGCTATAGGAGGAAGGAAAGGAAGGCGTTGAGTGCTGTGAAAGAATTTATGGACAGGGATTTTTTGTTGTCGAACGAGACCGCGCGCAGGCTGTACCACGAGTATGCGGAAAAGATGCCGATTCTGGACTATCATTGTCATATCGGGGCGGAGGAGATTGCGCAGGACAGAAGGTTTGACAATCTCGCGCAGGTATGGCTGGGCGGCGATCACTACAAATGGCGTCTGATGCGCGCCAACGGAGTGGAGGAACGCTATATTACAGGCGGCGCGCCCGATCGGGAGAAATTTCAGAAATGGGCGGAAACGCTGGAGCGGGCGATCGGGAATCCCCTGTATCACTGGAGCCATCTGGAGCTTCAGAGGTACTTCGGATATCACGGTGCGCTGAACGCCGGGACGGCGCAGGAGGTATGGGATCTGTGCAATGAGAAGCTTCACGGAGAGGAGTTTGGCGCAAGAGGGCTGATTCGGTCGTCGGGCGTCCGGCTGCTGTGCACCACCGATGATCCGGCGGATGACCTGCGCTGGCATAAGGTTTTGCGGGAGGATAAAAGCTTTGACGTTCAGGTTCTCCCGGCGTTCCGGCCGGAAAAGGCGATGAATATCGCCGCGCCGGGCTTTGCGGAGTATGCAAAGAAGCTGGGACAGACGGCGGATGTGGAGATACGCAGCTTTGCGGACATGAAGACCGCGCTGAGACGGCGGATGGCGTTTTTCCATGAGATGGGTTGCCGGGAGTCGGATCACAGCTTGGATTATGTGATGTATGAGGCCGCGGCGGACGCGGACGTGGAGGCCGTCTTTGCGAAAGCTCTCCGGGGAGAAGCGGTCTCATATGAGGAGGAACTGAAGTATAAGACGGCGTTTCTTCTGTTTGCGGGGGAGGAATACAGCCGGCTCGGATGGGTGATGCAGCTTCACTACGGCGTGAAGCGCAACAACAATGCGAAGCTTTATCGCGCGGTGGGCGCCGACGCTGGCGCGGACTGTATCAATGACTACACTCCGTCGGCCCCTCTTGCGGATTTTTTGAATGCGCTGAACAAGCGGGACGCACTGCCGAGGACGATACTTTACAGTCTGGATCCGTCTGATAACGCGGCAATCGGGACTGTGATTGGGTGCTTTCAGGACGGGGAGTGCGCCGGAAAGCTGCAGCAAGGCAGCGCATGGTGGTTCAACGATCATAAGCAGGGGATCACCGCGCAGTTGACCTCGCTCGCGAATCTTGGACTGCTCGGGAACTTCGTTGGCATGCTCACCGATTCCAGAAGCTTTTTGTCCTACACAAGACACGAATATTTCCGGAGAATTCTCTGTGACCTGATCGGCGGATGGGTGGAGAACGGCGAGTACCCGAACGACGAGGCAGCGCTGGCCGCGATCGTGCAGGACGTCTCTTATCGGAACGCGGTCAGGTATTTCCGCTTTCCTGAGAAATAGAGCGAAAAACGGGAAACAGGAGGAGCGACGGATGCTCAGACTTCACAAATTGTTTCAAAACGGATGCGTGCTGCAGCAGGGCAGCCAATGCAGGATATGGGGCTGGAGCGACCCGCTGGAAGAGGTGCGGCTGTCTGTGGAGGCTTTGCAGGAGCCGGATCAGGAAAAAAACAAAATGGGGAGCGTTTGCTGTCGGGCGCAGGTAACCGCGGATGCGAACGGATTATTCGCGCTTACGTTAGAGACGCCGTCGGCGGGAGGCCCGTATCGAATGCGGGTGAAAAACTCAGGCGGAGACGAGGCGGTGTTGGACGAGGTGTATGTGGGCGAGGTGTTTGTCTGCGCCGGACAGTCCAACATGGAGCTGCCGATGAGCAGGGTACGCGAACGCTTTCCCGAGGAATTCCAAAACGGCGGCGCGCCGGATGTACACGAATACAAGGTGACGGAGCATTACGATTTTGACGGACCGCTCGAGGACCATGTGCAGGCGGAGTGGAGAGCCTGCGCGGGGGAAAAGCTCCCGGAGGTCTCCGCTTTTGCGTATTTTTTCGGCAAGGCGCTTGTCAAAGCAAAAAAGACGCCGGTGGGAATCCTGAATCTGAGCCTTGGCGGATCGCCCGCGGAGGCGTGGATGAGCCGCGAGGGACTGCACGAGTGGCCAGAGGCGATCGAGTGCGCCGAAAGATACCGGGACGGCGATTTTTGCCGCGATCTGGCAGAGCGCGAGGCGCGCGAGGAAGAAAACTGGCAGCGCGAGATCGTCCGCATGGAGGAAAAGAGCATTTCTGCGCCGTGGCGGGCGGCAACGCTTCCGGGGCAACTGAAGGACTGGGGGCTTGAGGATTTCTGCGGCTGCATTTATCTGCGGCGGACATTTGAGGCGCCGGAGGATTGTCTGCAATGTGACGGCCTGCTTCGGTTCGGGACGCTGGTGGACAGCGATACGATCTACATCAACGGAACCTGCGTGGGAGAGACGACTTATCGCTATCCGCCCCGGAGATACCGTGTCCCGGCCGGACTTCTGCACGAGGGGGAGAATGAGATTTTGATCCGTCTGGTATGCAGGACCGGTGAAGGCCGCAGTACGGCCGGACAGCCGACGGAGATCGTCTGGGAGGACGAGACGAAAGGCATGAGGCGCGTATCGCTCGCGGGCGCGTGGGAGTATCAGGTGCGCGCGGTCTGCAAGACGGCGCCGGCGCAGACGTTCGTCAGTTGGATGCCGACCGGCCTGTTTCACGGAATGGCCGCGCCCTGTCTGCCTTATCGGGTGCGGGGCGTGATCTGGTATCAGGGAGAGTCCAACGACAGCCGTCCGCAGACCTATGCCGCCGTTTTGCGGGATTTGATCCGCGATTGGAGAAGCTGCTGGCAGCAGGAGAGGCTGCCGTTCGTTGTGATACAGTTGCCGAACTGCGGCGTGGACGTTGCGCCGGACGACGCGTGGCCGCAGGTCCGGGAGGCGCAGCGTCTGGCGGGTGAACTGCAGGATGTGGCCGTCACGGTGAATCTGGATGTTGGAGAGGACAACGATCTTCATCCGCGCGACAAGAAGACGGTGGCGGAGCGCGCCGCCTGCGCTGTGCGCGCGATGATCTACAAAGAGGACATAGCATGGAAGGCGCCGGAGGTCTGCGGCTGGGAGATACAAAAGACACGCGGCGCAAAGGGAATGCAAGGCCAAGGCAGCGGAGCGTGCTGTGTACGGTTGCGCTTCGACGGCCGTGTAGCGCTGCGCCTGCGGCCGGAGGCGCAGGATGCTCCGGACAATCCGCACCTGTTTGAGCTCGCCTCCGGGGACGGAGTCTACCGTCCCGCCTCTGCGCGTGTGGAGGGAGAGTACGTGCTCTTGCAGGCGGAAGGGACGACGGATCCCGAGTATGTGCGGTACGCGTGGTCCCGGGCGCCGGGCGCAACGCTTTTGTACGGGGAGAACGGATTCTGTGTCGGTCCATTTCGGCTTTGCCTGAAAAAACAGCTCCCGTAGTTGTGCATTCTGCCGGTTCACATCGTGCGAATATTGATTTTTTGGACAGAATTTTTTATAATTTGCTTACATAGAAGCGCCGCGGACCTGCACGCGAGAGGTGTGGAGGGCGCGGAGTATTTTGGGGGGGGGGGGAAGCGGGCCTGCGATGAAGAAATTATCGGCATGGATGAGAAAACAGCGGAATCGGATAAACGATATCAGCCTGAGAAAAAAGCTCTACGGGCTCTACATTTTCTGCGTTCTCGTGCCTCTTATCGTGACGGACGGCGTGATCCTCTACAGCCTGATCCGGACAGAGCAGGCCGAACAGCAGCACGAGATGGAGAGTCAGGCCAGCTCGGTACAGTACAGCATTTCGCGTTTCGTGGAGAATTCGGCTACCGTGGCGAAGAGCTTCTACATGAACGACTACGTACGGGATTTTCTGGATACGCGTTATAAGGACGACCTTGACTATGTGGTCGAATACCAGAAATTCATGCGGAACTCTCTGCTCGGAACCAACCTCGGGGTAGACAATACAAAGATCACGATCTGCGCGGACAACGCGACGATCGTCAACGGCGGCGGCTTCCTGCGGCTGTCTGAGATTTCGGACACGCCATGGTATCTGCATTTGAAGGAAAGCCCGCTGAACGCTGTCTTGTTCTTTTTTTACGATGACCTGAACGTGCCGTACGAAAAGGCAGAGCGGAAGGTAATGTTTTTGCAGAAGCTGAACCGTTTCCTGCGCGACGACACGGAGAAGCTGCTGAAGATCGAGATCGACTACGGGGATCTGGAACGGGACATCCAGAATATGAACTACGAAAATTCCATCTACGTCTGCAGGGGAGACGAGTTGCTGTTCTCCAATGCCGGAGCGAACAATGTCGGGCAGCCGTTCGAGGCGTTCACGCTGGCGGATCAAGTCGGATATCAGAAGGATTTTACGATCTACGGCGAGACGCTGAGTATCCGTATCCTGCGCGGAGAATTTAATCTTTTTGAAGTGCTCAGGGAGCATATCCCGATGCTTGTACTGCTTTTGCTGATCAACATCATCCTGCCGTGGACGCTGATGCGGCAGATCGGAAAGTCGATCACGCAGCGCATCGGCAGGCTCAGCCGGGTGTTCGAGCAGGTGGATCACGACACGCTGGCAAGGATCGCACACGTGGACGGGCAGGACGAGATCGGCAGTCTGATGGAGAATTACAACCGTATGGCAGACCGTATGAACGGACTGATCCAGACCGTATACAAGGACAGGCTGCGGGAGCAGGAGATCAATATCGCGCGTCAGAGCGCGGAGCTTCGCGCGCTTCACAGCCAGATCAACCCGCATTTCCTGTTCAACGCGCTGGAGAGCATCCGCATGCACAGCATCCTGAAGGAAGAATTCGAGACGGCCGGCATGGTGGAGAAGCTGACGGTCATGGAGCGCCAGACCGTAGACTGGACGTCGGATACCGGCACGGTCAGCCGTGAGATGGAGTTTGTCGAGGCGTATCTGGAGTTGCAGAAATACCGCTTCGGCGATCGGCTTTCCTATCGGCTGGAGGTGTCGGAGGAGTGCAGGGAACAGGAGATTCCACGGCTCACGGTCACAACGCTGGCGGAGAATGCCTGCGTGCATGGGATCGAGAGCAAGACGACGCCGGGCTGGATCTTCATCCGCGTCTACCGGGAAGGGCAGGAGCTGTGTATCGAGGTGGAGGACACCGGCGGGGGCATGGAGGAAGAAGAGCTTCAGACCCTCCAATACCGGATGGATCACGCGAGCATCGATATGCTGAAGGAAAAAGGACATGTAGGCATCGTGAACGTGTGCCTGCGCCTCCGTATGATGACGAATGACCGCGCCAAGTTCACGGTAGAGAGCGAAAAGGGAATCGGCACCACAGTATCAATTCGGATCCCGTTTTCAGGGGCCAGCAGTGAGTAAGAGATAGAGATAGAATATAAATCACACGAACAGCCGCAAACGGGGCAGGATATCTTCGGGAAGGACCTATAGGGGCGTCCACCCGAAGATGTTCCTGTCAGTTTGCGGCGTCAGGGAGGAGATATACATGCTCAAGGTACTGCTCGTAGACGACGAATACTTCATCGTGCAGGGCCTCCTAGTCCTGATTGACTGGAAGGCGGAAGGGTATGAGGTCGCGGCGACCGCGGCGAACGGCCGGGAAGCGCTGGACTATCTGAAGGAAAACAAGGTGGACCTCGTGATCACCGACATCGCGATGCCGATCATGAGCGGACTGGAGCTTTTGGAGACCGTGCGAAGAGAGCATATTTCGGAGGCCGCCTTTGTGATCCTGAGCGGCTACAGCGATTTCTCCTACGCGCAGCAGGCGATACGCGACGGCTGCATGGACTATCTGCTCAAGCCGGTGGAACGGGAGGAGCTGCAGCGTATCCTGCGCAAATTCAATAATCTTTCGGAGCACGCGAGACAGGAGCAGCAGGATCAGGAGCGCTACGAGGAGGCTTATCTGGCGCGGAATGTTATCTCCCTTCTGTTCGGAAAGCATGACGATTTCAATCTGGATTATGTGAAGAAGCATATGCAGTTGTCCGAGGGCGTCCGTTATATCGAGATCGAATTCTGCGATGCGCAGTATGTGGAGGCGGAGGAGGGCGAGCTTCGCGCGCTTCAGCGCAAGCTCTATCAGAGCTGCCGTTCTCTGCTGAGAGAGGACAGCACGCACTGCGTGTTCGACGTTTCTCAGGATCGGGTCAGCTACGGCGTCGGCTTCATTTACTGCGATTATATGGCTGCCAGATTGGACTGTACGGAGCGGGAGTATCTGGATGAGTTCCACCGAAAGCTGGAGGTGCTCATGCAGCAGGAGATCCGCCTGCTGGTCGGCAAGAAGGTCGCCGACATCCATCAGGTCTCGGTCTCCTACGGTACGGCCTGCATTCTTCGCCCGCTGGAGGCTTTTCACAGCAGAAAGCCGGTCTATATCTACGAGGATGAGGCGCAGGTGAAGCAGGGCGGGATCGTGCTGTGTAAGGAGAGTCTGGACGCGCTGTTTTCCGCGATCGAGCAGAACGAGCAGGATGAGATACAAAAAGGCGTGGATCGGCTGTTTCTGGAAATGCAGCAAAACGGCATGGAGAGCGACAGCGTGAATCTGAACATCAACTACCTGCTGTTCCGTCTGGTCCATCTGGCCTCAGAGCTCGACAGCGACGCGGATCAGGAGGAAATCCTGCGCTTCATCAGCAGCGGCGCGTTCGGGGATGGGGTCGGCCGCGGCAGCAAGCTACACCTGACGAGGTTCGCCTGCGCTTACGCCGACTATCTCATGCAGTTGCGCAAGAATGTTTCGAGCGGTATCCTCGCGGAGATCGAGAAGGACATCCGCAGGAACTACGCGGAAAATCTGACCCTGCGCGATCTCGGGAAGAAATACTACATCAACAGCTCCTATCTGGGACAGATCTTCCGCAAGAAATACGGACAGTCCTTCAAGGATTACCTGACCGGTTATCGGATCAACGAGGCGGCAAAGCAGCTCCGGAACACGGACAAACGCATCAGCGAGATCGCAGAGAACGTCGGCTACCGGGACGGCGATTATTTTATCAGAAAATTTATTGAGTTGAAGGGCTGTACACCCTCGCGCTACCGCAAGGATGCCTAGACTTTTTCAGGTTTTTTTCTCGACTTTTTCAGGTTGTATAATTTTTATAAAAAATTTATAATATTGTCAGGTTTTAGGATCGTAGAAAACATTTTATAAGGAGGTAGACAATGAAACTGAGAAAAATGGCAGCTCTTTTCCTGAGCGCAGCAATGGCAGCTACGATGATGAGCGGATTCACGGCTTCTGCAGAGGAAGGCGAGTACTCGGATGACGAGATCGTCAGCTTTACGATGTTCTCCGCGATGCCGGGCTCCGAGATCAACGACGACAACGAGATTATGGACATCATCGCACACAAGGTGGGTGCGAAGGTAAAAGAGACATGGCTGACCGGTCAGACGGCTGCTGAGGCAGTTGGTACGATCATCGCGAGCGGCGACCTTCCGGATTTCATCGACGGCGGCGACGGTATGATGGCTCTGTACGACGAGGGCGCGCTGGTAGCGTGGGATGACTATCTTGAGCAGTATCCGAACCTGAAGGAAATGTACACCGACGAGGAGTGGGATATGTTCCGTCAGGACGACGGCCACATCTATTGGGCAAACGTATTCCAGAACAGCTACGGCGAGAACAGAAGCACGACGCACAATGACGAGGCTTTCTGGGTACAGGCGAGAGTCCTTGAGTGGGCAGGCTATCCGGAGATCAAGACGCTGGATCAGTACTTCGATCTTCTTGAGAGCTACTACGAGGCGAACCCGACGATGGAAGACGGCACGCCGAACATCCCGTACACGATCCTCTGCGACGACTGGAGATACTTCTGCATCGAGAACGCGCCGGAGTTCTTGGACGGCTATCCGAACGACGGCTCCGTTATCGTTGACAAGTCCGATCCGAACGCTCCGAAGATCGTGGACTACAACACGACCGAGACAGCGAAGAAGTACTTCCAGAAGCTGAACGAAGAGTACAACAAGGGCATGATCGACGGCGAGTTCGCTACGCAGATCTACGATGAGTACATCGCAAAGCTTTCCACGGGCGCAGTGCTCGGCATGTGCGATCAGTGGTGGGATTTCGCTTACACGGTAAACGATGTGTTCAAGCAGCAGGGTCTTGACCTTCAGGGCTGCAACTATGTTCCGCTTGGTCTGACGATCGAGGAAGGCATGGACAACAGATGGCATACATACGACGACACGCTGAACAATTCCAGCGGATGTGCGGTTACCACGAGCTGTGAGGATCCGGACCGCGCGTTCCAGTTCCTGAACGACATTCTGGATCAGGAGATCCATGACCTTCGTTTCTGGGGCATCGAGGGTGTTGACTACTTGGTAGACGACGACGGCCTGTACTACAGGACCGAGGAGATGAGAATGCAGGCTGCGGATACCGCATATCAGGCTTCCCATTTCTGCCAGTACTCCTACATGCCGCAGTGGCTGGGCACCAGCAGAGACGGCAAGAACGCGATGCAGCCGACCGAGCAGACCTCTGAGTTCTTCTCCGGTCTTGCTGAGCCGCTGAAGAATTGTTTCGAGGCATACGGCGCTGAGAACTATCCGGATATGATCGGTTCCATCGTTGAGCACAACGAGCCGTGGTTCCCGATGTACTCCTTCTCCAACGCGATGACGACCGAGACTCCGGGCGGCGTTGCATGGACGAAGATGGGCGAAGTGAAGCACGAGTGGCTGCCGCAGGTAGTTATGTCCGATGATTTTGAGGGCACTTGGGAGCAGTACATGGAAGCTTACAACGACACCAACCCGCAGGATTTCTTGGATGAGATGCAGGAAGAGCTGAACAGGAGAGCCGGTATCGAGTAATATTTGCCGATTTGACTGATACAGTGAAGATGTAAAAAGCAGCCATGGTTGCTGAAAAGTGACTATGGCTGCTCTTTATGAAAAGAAACGTAACTGTTCTGTTTGGCGCAGGCCGGGGCGTTTGCCGCCGGGCCGTCAAGAACGAGATTCAAGTATGCGATTGTTGGGAGGAGGCCGGTTATGAAGCGCAAAGCGAAGACAAAAGCGGCGAGAGTGCCGATCACTTGGAAAGAGGTGAAACGGCAGAAGTTTCTTATCATCTGTTCTCTTATATTTGTAATTTACGGAATTATCTTTTATTATGTTCCTCTCGGCGGATGGCTGATGGCCTTCCAGAACTACAAGCCGAGGACCGGCTTGCTCGGGTCCAAATTTGTGGGACTTGACAAGTTCAAATTCCTGTTTTCGGACGCCACGTTCCTTCGTGTCATCCGGAACACGCTTGCGATGGGAGTCATAAATCTGGTCGCGACGTTTGTGATGGCGATCCTGTTTGCGATTTTGCTGAATGAGATCCGTTTCGGGTTCGGCAAGAAGCTCGTCCAGACGATTTCTTACCTTCCGCATTTCCTTTCGTGGATCATCGTTACCGGTATTCTGCACGACGCGCTCTCGAATTCCGGCGTCGTGAACGAATTGTTGATGAATTTCGGCCTTGTGGACAAGGCGGTCAATTTCTTTGCTAACAAATCCTTCTTCTGGCCGATCGTGGCGTTTGCCAATGTCTGGAAGGAGACAGGATGGAACGCGATCATCTATCTGGCGGCCATCACGTCGATTGACCCGAGTCTGTATGAGGCGGCGGCCATCGACGGCGCGGGACGCTGGGCGAAGATCAAGAGCATCACGCTGCCGAGCATCAAGCCGACGATCATGATCCTGCTTCTGATGAACATCGGAAACGTGCTGAACGCAGGCTTCGAGGTTCAGTACCTGCTGGGTAACGGACTTGTGAAGAAGGTTTCGGAGACGATCGATATCTACGTGCTGACATGGGGTATCAGCCAGAACGACTACTCACTTGGTACGGCGGCAGGTATCTTCAAGAGCGTTGTTGCAATTATCCTTATCGTGATAGCCAATCAGGTCGCGAAGCGATCCGGCGAGCAGCGTCTGTTCTAAGGGGGTGTCGGTATGAAGAAGACAAAAATGAAAACAAAATGGCCGGATAAACTGTTCGTGGTCTGCAATACGCTGTTCATGATCGCGTTTGTGGTCATCACGCTGTATCCGGTGTTAAATACCGTTGCAATCTCCTTCAACGACGGCGTGGACGCTGTGCGCGGCGGAATCCATCTGTGGCCGCGTAAATTCGTGCTGAAGAACTACGACACAGTGCTGCATCAGCAGAACATGCTCACCGGCGCATACATCAGCGTGGCGCGTACCGTGATCGGAACGCTGCTGGCTCTGGTGGCGAACGCGTTGCTCGCGTACATCGTCAGCCGGAAGCGCTTCCTGTTCCGCTCGCAGCTCTCGCTGTTCTGGGTACTCACCATGTATGTGAACGGCGGTCTGATCCCTGTGCTGCTCGTGTACCGCAGCCTCGGACTGACGAACTCTTTCTGGGTGTACGTCATCCCGGGAATGATCAGTGCGTTCAATATGCTGGTTTTGCGAACGTACATGGAGGGCCTGCCCGACTCGCTGGCGGAATCCGCGCAGATCGACGGCGCGGGGGACTTTACGATATTCAGCAGGATCATCTCTCCGCTGTGTAAGCCGGTGTACGCGACGGTCGCGCTGTTTGTGGCGGTCGGTCAGTGGAACTCTTGGTTCGACGCGATGATCTACAACCGCATGAAGCCGGAGTACACCACGCTTCAGTACGAGCTGATGAAACTGCTCTCGTCGGTCATGCAGCAGAGCGGCAGCGCTACCAATATGGCGAGCGCCGGTCAGGCGGCTACGGTCACGCCGGTGTCTGTGCGCGCGGCGGCGACGGTAGTTACCATGCTTCCGATCATCTGCCTGTACCCGTTCCTGCAGAGATATTTCGTGACGGGCCTGACGATCGGCGGCGTGAAGGAATAAGAAAGAGGCATGGCTTTGAGATTTTCAAAGGATGAGACAATTCATGTGATCATGGATCCGCGCGCGGACAACGGCATCCGCAGGATCTGGGAAAAAGTAGAAAAAGATATTCGTGATACGACAGGCGCGCACTGTGTCCCGGCAGCTTCCGGGGAAGTATGCAAACAGGCGATCCTGATCGGCACCTACGGAAGCGGGGCGTTCTCGGAAGAGCTTTCCGGGCACACCCCGCAGCTTGAGATTCTCGCGGGAAAATGGGAGGCGTACGGATTTTATGTCGTCAGCCGTCCGCTTCCGCAGGTGGAGGAGGGGCTTGTCATCATGGGAAGCGACAAGCTGGGGACGATCTACGGCATGTTCCGTCTCTCGGAGCTGCTCGGCGTTACCGCATGGGGCTTCTGGGGCGATGTGGCGCCGCCTTCTTACGAGAGCTTCACGCTGACGGAAGACGAAAACGGCGTTTCGAAGGAGCCGTCCGTGAAATACCGCGGGTTTTTCATCAACGATGAGTGGCCGTGCTTCGGGACATGGACGACGGAGCACTACGGGGGCTTCACGGCGGAAATGTACGAGCGGGTCTTTGAGTATCTTCTGCGCATGAAGGGCAACTATCTGTGGCCCGCGATGTGGACTTCCTCGTTTTTGCTGGACGGTCCGGGGCTCGCTTCCATGGAGCTCGCGACGGAGTACGGGATCTACATCGGGATGTCGCACCATGAGCCCTGTATGCGCTCCGGTGAGGAATTTTCTCTGTTCAAGGGCGAGGATTCCGCCTACGGGACGGACTGGGATTACGCGAAAAATAAGGACGGCCTGCTGCGTTTCTGGGAAGACGGTCTGACGCGCGTGAAGGATCAGAACATTTTTCCGACCGTGGGCATGCGCGGGGAGCGGGACAGCAAGCTGCTGGAGGAAGGCTCGACGGTCGACGAGAACGTGCGCCAGCTCAAGGAGATCATTACGCAGCAGCGCAGGATCATCCGGGAATGCGTAGAATCGGAGAGAGGATCCGTGCCTCAGCTTTTTGCGATCTACAAAGAGGTGGAGGAATACTATTTCGGCGACGGCCGGTCGGAAGGACTTCAGGGCTTTCCGGAGCTGGACGGTGTGACGCTTCTGTTCAGCGATGACAATTTCGGACACATGCGCGCCCTGCCGCAGACAAAGCATCGGGGCGGCTGCGGGATGTATTATCATCTCGATTATCACGGCGCGCCGATCTCCTACGAGTGGGTGAACTCCACGCCGATTACGCATATCTGGGAACAGATGACGGAGGCGTATGAATACGGGGTGCGCGAGCTCTGGATCGCGAATGTGGGCGACGTGAAATTCCAAGAATATCCGCTGGGATATTTTATGGAGCTGGCCTATGATTTTGAGCGTCTGGGGACGGGACATTATCCGCAGACGCTGGCCTATACGCAGGAATGGATCCGGCGGTTGTTCGGACATTATCTGCCGGAGGATGTCTGCCGGGAGATCAGTCGGATTCAGGAGGAGTCCGTGCGCCTGCACGGGCTGCGCCGTGCCGAAGCGCTCAACGACCGGGTCTACCATCCGGCGCACTATCATGAGGGTCGGATTATGCTGCAGCGCGCGGAGCGTCTGGAGCAGGAAAATGAGCGTATGCGAAAGCGGCTTCGGGACACGCCCTGTGCGGACGCCTATTTCAGCATGATTTGGTATCCGGCGGCCGGGATTGCGAACCTTCTGAAGATGCATTTGTATGCCGGTTTCAACCACCTGTGCGCCGCGCAGGGGATTGCCTTGGCAAACACTTACGGGGAAAAGCTGGAGGAATGCATCCGCCGGGACAAGGAGCTCGCAGAGCAGATGGCTTCGTTCCGGGACGGAAAATGGCGGGGCATGGAGCGCGCCGCGCACATCGGCTTTGTCAACTGGAATGAGCAGGACTGGCGCTATCCGGTGCGTCATACGGTTGTGCTTCCCGAAGGGCCGCGCCTTACCGTGTCGCGCACGGACGACTGCAGAACGTATACGAATCAATATTTCCCGGTGCCTCTCGTGATTGAGGATTTCTGCTGCGAGGGTACAGAGGCGGTGACGCTGCAGATCGCCAACAGCGGACAGGGCGTCCTGCAATGGCAGATCGACGACGTTCCGTCCTGTCTGGAGCTTTCCGCCTCGGCAGGAAGCGTCGAGCTGGCGCAGGAGATTGACGTTCGGGTGCGCTGGGAGATAATTCCGGACGGACAGGAGACCGAAGCGTCCTTTGACATCCGCTCGGGACAGGAGTATGTGCCGGTGCAAATCCGGATACGGAAAAACGATCCCGCAGAGATTCCGGACGGCGTATTCCGGCTTCAGGGCGGAGTTTGCGTGATCGGCGCCGCGGATTACTGCCGCAAAACGCCGGGAACGTGCCGCGAAGAACAAGCGGACTTCGAGGAGCTTGCGGATTACGGAAAATTCGGTTCCGGGATGAAGGTGTTCCCGACAACGGCATCATTTTCCGGGTCTGAGGATGCGCCGCGTCTGTTTTATGAGGTATGGAGCGAAAAACCATGCAAGGCGGTTCTGGAGCTTCACACATCCCCGGCGAATCCGCTGATCTACGGCGGAATGCTGCGCATGAATGTGTCGGTCAACGAGGAAGCGCCGCAGACGGCGGTGATCGCCGGAGCGACCTACCGGGGAGGAGAAAACACCTGCCGGGAGTGGTCTGAGGCGGTGCTTGCGCAGAAGCATACGGCAAGGCTTCCGATCGCTCTGCGCGCCGGATGCAATCGGATCGCGGTATCCGCGAGGGAGGCGGGGCCGGTGCTCGAGCGTCTGGTGATCTTTGAGGAGGGAGCGGAGCCGAAGCCGTCTTACTTTGGTCCTCAGACGGCCTACAGAAGCATGCGTTGAACGAAAACAGAACAGAAAAGCAAAGATACGGGAGCAGATCTCACGAAGAGGTCTGCTCTTTTTTTGCGCAGGATGTCAGAAATTGTTCTCCAACCGCAATATTTAATCATAGAATAGCAATAATCGAACTGACAATAATCTTTTTAAATTGTATAATATTACTCTATAAGGGAGAAATTTGGCGCTTTGTATGTATAAAATGCGGGCGTGCTTGGATATTTGGAGGAGCCACATGGGAAAATCTGCTAAAAAAATACTTGCGGGTGTCGCAGCTTTGCTGGTAATAACGGCGATAGTTGTCTTTTTGCTGTTGCAGGACAGGACGAGCGATTTCAGCAAAAAGTATGCAGGGTACGATCTTGCCAGCGATGTTGAGGGAATGGAGAGAGAGGGCACCTACACGAAATATCTGGCGCAGCATGCGGATGCCTCTTATCCGGACGAGGACGTGGAGATCGATCTGTTTTCCTGCGCGTCGGACGGAGAAGTGGAGGAGCGCGACGATTATGAAGGAGCCGAAAAGGCGCTTTATACGGGCGCGGATTCCACGGTGACGTGGGAAGCGGAGGTCCCGGAGAGCGGTTTTTATAATCTGTACATGGAGTATTTTGCGCCGGAGTCGAGGGGCGTCGCGGTGGAGCGCGCGATCTATGTGAACGGCGAGCTGCCGTTCGAGGATGCGAAGAATATCGCTTTCACGCGGATCTGGCACGACGGCGGCGAGGTGCGCACGGACAATCAGGGGAATCAGATCCGTCCGACGCAGGTGGAGTCCTATGAGTGGCAGGGCGCGTATTTCCGCGACGATATGGGCTATATCACGGAGCCGTACCTGTTCTACATGGAAAAAGGGAAAAACGAGATTACGCTCGAGGCCGAGAACGAGCCGGCGGCGCTGAAGCGTCTGGCGCTCACGGCGGTGAAGAGCATGGATTCCTACGAGGAGTATCTGGCGGCGCAGCCTGCTCCGGCGGCGACGGATGAAGGGCTGAATTACGTTCAGGTTGTGCAGGGCGAGGAATCGACCTACCGCTCGGAATCGTCGCTCTACGCGAAGTACGACCGCTCGTCGCCGTCGACGCAGCCGAACAGCGTGACGAAGACCGTCCTGAACTATGTGGGCGGCGAAGCGTGGAGGAGTCCGGGCCAGTGGGTCGAGTGGGAATTCGAGGTGCCGGAGGATGGTTATTACGGCATCACGGTGAAAGGCCGTCAGAACTATTCACGCGGAAGCGTGTCCGGCAGAACGGTGTACATAGACGGGGCGATCCCGTTTGAGGAGATGAAGGGCATCTTCTTCGATTACAGCAACAGTTGGAACTGCATGCGCCTTGCCGACGAGGAGGGCGAGCCGTACAAATTTTATCTCACGGCCGGCACGCATACGATCCGGCTCGAGGCGACGCTCGGCGGAGCGGGCGCGATCCTCGAGGAGCTGGAGGATTCGATTTTCCGGCTGAATCAAATCTACAGGAAAATTCTTGTCTATACGGGCGCGACGCCTGACAAATACAGGGATTACAACATCCATCAGGTATATCCGGAGGTCATGCAGGCGATGGACCTTGAGTCGAAGCGTCTGTACAAGATCGTGGATGACATGGTCGCTTACAGCGGACAGAAGGCGGACAACATCGCGTCGGCCCAGACGGTGGCTCAGCAGTTGGAGCGCTTTGTGAAGAAGCCGCAGCAGATCACGCTCGAATTTACGACATTCCGGGACAACATCACGGCGCTTGGGACGGCGTCTCTGAATATGAGCACGACGATGCTCGATATCGATTATCTGGTTATCACGGGAGAAAATGCGAAGCCTCCGAAGGATACGGAGACGATCTTCGCGAAGGCATGGCATGAGGTCAAGTCCTTCGTGGCGTCCTTTGTGGTCGATTATGACGCGGTTGGCGACGTCTACGAGGACACGGACGACGTCGTCAAGGTGTGGGTGCTCACGGGACGCGATCAGGGCACGATCCTCAAGTCGATGGTCGACGATACCTTCACCCCGGACAGCGGGATCAAGGTGAACGTAGAGATCGTGGCGCCCGACGCGCTTCTGAATGCGGTCGTGGCGGGCAGAGGGCCGAACGTGGTGCTTTCGGTCGGCGCGGATCAGCCGGTCAACTATGCGCTGCGAAACGCGGTCGAGGACCTGACGCAGTTTGAGGATCTTGACGAGGTGCTGAAGCACTATGAGGAGAGCTCTTACGACCAGTACCGTCTGGACGAACATATTTACGCGATACCGGAGACGCAGACCTTCAACGTCATGTTCTACCGGAAGGACGTACTGGAGGATCTCGGACTCGAGGTGCCGAACACATGGAAAGAGCTGATCGAGATGCTTCCGACGATCCAAGGCAGCAACATGTCGGTGGCGCTCCCGACGGCGGCGGGCAGCAGCACTACGGCCACGCCGAGCACGGCGGTCGCTTCGACCGCGCCGGATCTCTCGATGTATTTTGCCCTGCTGTTCCAGTATGGCGGCGATCTCTACAACGAGGCCGGCACGATGACGACTGTGAACGATGAGGCGGGCGTGAAGGCCTTTGACGATTACACGAGATATTTCAACGACTACGGGATACCGACGATCTATGATTTCGTGAGCCGCTTCCGTTCCGGCGAGATGCCGATCGGCGTCATGGCGTATTCGAGCTACAATACGCTGATGGTGTCCGCTCCCGAGATTCGCGGTCTGTGGGATTTCACACTGATCCCGGGCACGGAACGGACGGACGAGGACGGAAATACCTATATCGACCGTTCGGATATGATCACGGGAAGCGCGACCATGATGATCAAGACCGAAGATGAGAAGCTTCGGGATAATTCATGGGAGTTCATGAAATGGTGGGCGGACACGGAGACGCAGGTGCGTTTCGGACGCGAGATCGAGGCGCTGCTCGGCTCCTCCGCGCGTTACGCCACGGCCAACAAGGACGCGTTCTCAAAGCTTGCATGGAGCGCGGACGACATTGAGGTGCTCACGGCTCAGTGGGAGCAGACGAAGGGAATCCGCGAGGTGCCCGGCGGCTACTATACGGGACGCCATATCACCAACGCGATCCGCAAGGTCATCAATGAGAAGGACGACCCGCGCGAGACGATCATCGACTACTCGATTACGATCGACGAGGAGATTACGAAGAAGCGCATTGAGTTCGGACTGCCGACGCAGTAGGCGGGGAAAGGAACAGGTAGAAAATGAAAGGGTATTTAAAAAAGTATTTCACGCTGCAGAAATATAAAGCGGGCGTGGCATGGAAAAAGGCGAAGCGCAGCAAGATGTGCTATCTGTTTTTGGCGCCCTATGCCATACTGTTCACCATGTTTTACATACTTCCGGTGATCACCTCGATCTTTTTCAGCTTTACCTATTATAACATTCTGGAAAGTCCGAGGTTCATCGGGCTCCAGAATTATATCAGCCTGATCTTGGAGGACGATATCTTCTTGGTCAGCATCAAGAACACGTTCCTGATCGCCGTCATTACCGGACCGCTGGGCTATATCATGTCCTTCCTGTTCGCGTGGCTGATCAATGAGCTTCCGCGCTGGATCCGAAGTGTCGTGGTGGTGATCTTTTACGCTCCTTCGATCGCGGGCAACCTGTACGTGATCTTCTCGGTGTTCTTCCGGGGCGACGCATACGGCTATGTGAACGCGTTTCTGATGAACGCAGGCATCATCAACGAGCCGATCCTGTGGTTTATCGATCCGAAATACATGCTGCCGGTCTGTATGCTCGTCATTTTGTGGATGAGTCTGGGCACGGGCTTCCTGTCCTTTGTGGCAGGTCTGCAGGGCGTGGACCGGACGCAGTTCGAGGCAGGCTACATGGACGGCGTCAAGAACCGCTGGCAGGAGCTCTGGTATATCACGCTCCCGAACATGAAGCCGATGCTGATGTTCGGAGCCGTCATGTCGATCACGCAGGCGTTCGGCGTGTGCGACGTCACGATGGCGCTCTGCGGTTATCCGAGTACGGACTACGCGGCCCGCACGGTCGTGACACATCTGTTCGACTACGGTTATTCGAGATTTGAGATGGGCTACGCGTCGGCGATCGCGACCTTGCTGTTCCTGATCATGATCTTATGCAACAAGGCGATCCAGAGTATGTTGAGAAGAGTAGGGACCTGATATGAGCAAAGTCAAAGTAAAGAAAAAAGAAAAAGAGACCGTATACCGCAAGAAGCTGATCCGGCGGAGGAAGCCGAACCGTTCCATTTTCGGGGATCTGGCTCTGTATCTGTTCTTGGCGTTCATGGGAGGACTTATGATATTCCCGGTCGTATATGCCGTGAACAGCGCCTTGAAGCCTCTGGACGAACTGTTCATGTTCCCGCCGAAGATCTTCGCGATCAATCCGACGCTCGACAATTTCTCGGATCTGTTCGTGACGATGGGAAAATCATGGGTAACATTCTCGCGTTACCTGTTCAACACGGTGTTCATCACCTTTGTCGGCACGGCGGGCCATCTGCTCGTGGCGTCGATGGGCGCGTTTGTGCTGGCGAAGTATGATTTTCCCGGCGGCAATACGTTTTTCAAACTGGTTACCGTTGCGATCATGTTCAGCGGATACGTCACGGCGATCCCGAACTATCTGATCATCAACGCGCTTGGCTGGGTCGACACGTACTGGGCGATCGTCATCCCGGCATTCGCATCCCCGATCGGGCTGTTCCTGATGAAACAGTTCATGGAGGGGCTGCCCACGGCGCTTATAGAGGCGGCGAAGATCGACGGGGCGAACGAATGGAAGGTGTTCACCGGCATTGTGATGCCGAACGTAAAGCCTGCGTGGATGACGCTGATCATCTTCCAAGTGCAGGCGCTTTGGAACAACAAGGCGGCGACCTTTATCTACTCGGAAGAGAGAAAGACGCTCGTGTATGCGCTGCAGCAGATCCAGAGCGGCGGCATCGCGAGGACAGGGCAGGCCGCGGCGGTGCTCGTGGTCGTTATGATCGTTCCGATCCTGATCTTTATATTCTCCGAGAGTCAGATCTTGGAGACGATGGCAAGCTCCGGCTTGAAGGATTAACTTGGCGAGGTGTCGTATGAGAAGAAGGATGAAAAGAGTTTCTGCCATTGTGCTTGCGGCGGCGCTTGGCGGCGCAATGGGAATGACGGCCCACGCGGAAAAGGGCTATACCTACTGCTATGATTACTGGGGCGACGTGCAGTATTCGCCGGACGCTTACGAGACGGTGGATGTGTTTACGTCGGAGGAGCTTGGGCTGGATGTGAAGCTGAGCTCGCCGCAGGGAATGTTCGTGTCGGGAGACAGCATCTATGTGTGCGACACGGGCAACAACCGCATTCTGGAATTTACGAGGGACGATAAGGATTCCATTCAGTTTGTGCGCCAGATTGACAGCATCAAGGGCGATACGGACGTGAAGTCCTTCAACGCCCCGACCGATGTGGCGATCGGCGAGGACGGTTATATGTACGTGGCGGATATGAACAACAACCGTGTGGTGAAGCTGGACATGGACGCCAACTATATCATGGAATTCACGAAGCCGGACGACGTGACCTTCGACCAGTCGATCAGCTTCATCCCGACGAAGCTGGCGATCGACACGGCGGGCAGAGTCTACTGCATCGCGACCAACGTCAACAAGGGTCTGATTAAATACGAGAGCGACGGCACGTTCGCGGGCTACATCGGCGCGACGCCCGTCACCTACGACTGGATGGATTATATCTGGAAGCGTCTGGCGACGCAGGAGCAGAGGGCGAAGATGGAGAACTTCGTCCCCACGGAGTACGACAATATCTATATGGATTACGAGGGCTTCATCTACGCCTGCACCTCGAACGTGAGCGAGGAGGAGGTCGATGCGGGTTCGGCCACGCCGATCCGGCGGCTGAACATGCTCGGGAGCGACATTCTTGTGCGCAACGGCGAATGGCCGGTGGCGGGCGATCTCTATATCGGATCGGGCGGCGGCTACTCGGGCCCCTCGCTTTTTATCGATATTACCGCGATGAACAACGACGTGTACATCGGTCTTGACCGGATGCGCGGCAGGCTTTTCGCCTACGACGATCAGGGCAGGATGCTGTACTGCTTCGGCGGCAACGGAAGCATGAACGGATATTTTAAGCAGCCCGCCGCCATCGAGCACATGGGACATGATCTGCTGGTGCTCGATACGCTGGACTGCAGCATTACGCTGTTTACGCCGACCGAGTACGGCCGTTTGATCTTTGACGCGATCGAGCAGTTTCAGGACGGCTTTTACGAAGAATCCGGCGAGAGCTGGCAGGCGGTCATGGATCTGAACGGCAATTATGACATGGCGTACATCGGCATCGGCCGCGCGCTGCTGCGGCAGAAGAAATACCATGAGGCGATGGATTATTTCCGCCTGAAATACGACGAGGACAATTATTCCAAGGCGTATAAACAGTACCGAAAGGAATGGGTCGAGGATCATATCATTCCGATCATAGTGATCGTGTTGCTCCTGCTCGCCGTGCTGCTTTTGGTCGGCAGGATCCGGCAGATCAAACAGGAGATCGACCGGGCGGATATCTTCAAACCCGGGATGAACATGGATCAGGGAACCGGGGATGGGAGGCAGCGATGACAGCTTCAATCAGCAGAAAAGAAAAATTCGACAACTACATAAAATCCCTGAAGTTTTCCCTTTACTGCGTGACGCATCCGTTTGACGGCTTCTGGGATCTGACCCATGAAAAGCGGGGTTCCATGGCGGCGGCGAACACAATCCTGATTCTCACGCTGCTCGCGCGGATCCTGAAGCTTCAGTTTACGAGCTTCATCTTCATAAGGGTGTACTGGCCGGAGATCAATATCTTCCTGTACATCGCGAGCGTTGTTTTTCCGCTTGGGCTTTGGACCATCTGCAACTGGGGACTGACTACGCTGTTCGACGGCAAGGGAAGGCTCTCGCAGGTGTATATGGCGACCTGCTACGGGATGACGCCGTACCCGCTGATCCAGTTTCCGCTGATTATCTTCAGCCATTTTGTGACGATGGACGAGGCGGAGTTCTATACGGTCCTGAGCGCGTTTTCTCTCGTGTGGGCGGCGGCGCTGATTTTGGCTGCCATGTCGCAGATCCACGAGTACAAGATGAGCCAGACGATCGTGGCGGTCATCGCGACAGGCTTCGGAATGCTTGTGATGATCTTCATCCTCCTGCTGTTCTTCAGTATGATCAGCCAAGGCGTCGCGTATTTTATCTCGATCGGCAGAGAGATCTTGTTCAGGATATAAGAAGAGGCTGAATAAATAGGAGATACGGAATATGAAGTCTTCGATAGGAAAGATAATCAAAAAATTGGCGGGGCCGGTCATCATTCTGGCGCTCATTCTGGCGGTCTTTTTGGGTATGAAGTTTTACAAGCCGGCGGAGGAAGAGCCGCAGGTGATCGAGACGAAGACCTACTCGGGCGACGGAAAGACGGCCGTTCTGGAGAACGACGAGCTTCTTTTTGAGATGGATCCGGATACCACGCAGTTTACCGTGACGGACAAAAAGAACGACAAGGTATGGTACTCCAATCCGCCGGACGCCGACAAGGATCCGCTGGCGCTCAAGCTGGACAAAGCGCAACTGAAATCCACGCTGCTGCTCACCTACAGCACGAGAGAGGGCGTAGATACCCTGTTCAACAATTTTGACTACAGCATCGACGCGGGAACCTACGAGATCGAGCAGGGCGAGGATTACATAAAGGTCTGCTACTCGATCGGCAAGTTTGAGGAGACGTTTGTGATCCCGACGACCCTGTCCGTAGAGCGGATGGATGAGCTGACCGCCAATATGGACAAGAGCAAGGCAAAAAAGGTGCGGGGCTACTATAAAAAGTACGACATCAACGACCTCGGCAGAAGGGACAACAAGGAAGAGCTGCTTGAGCTGTATCCGAGCCTTGCGGATGAGCCGTTGTATGTCCTGCGCGACAAGGCGAGCGACAACGTAAAGCGCATGATCGCGGAGGAGTTCGGAAAAGCGGGTTATACCTACGAGGATTATCTTGCAGACATGGGCGAGTCGGAGGAGGGAGAAGCCTCCGAGCTTCCCGTATTCAACGTAAACGTCGTCTACCGTCTGGACGGCAATAAGCTGACGGTAGAGGTTCCGATGGAGGAGATCGAGTACCGGGAAAATTACCCGATCTATTATCTGACCGTTCTTCCCTACTTCGGTGCCGGAAGCACGGAAGACGAGGGCTATATGCTGGTGCCCGAGGGCGGCGGCGCGCTCATCAATTTCAACAACGGAAAGGTGGCGCAGAACAGCTACTACGCGAACCTGTACGGTTGGGATTACGCGCAGTACAGAGACGCGGTCGTGCATGAGACGAACACCTACTTCAACGCGTTTGGAATTGCGCACGAGGGTTCCTCCTTCCTCTGTGTGCTCGAGGACGGCGCGCCCTATGCGGGCATCAACGCGGACATCAGCGGGAAGACCACCAGCTACAACTCGGTATCGGCCCAGTACACCATGCTCCACAGAGAAGTGTACGAGATGGGCGATCGCTATGAGAGTAAGATTTATATGTATGAGGATGCGCTTCCGAAGGAACCACTTGTGCTGAGCTATCATTTCCTCGAGTCCGACAGCTATGCGGACATGGCGGCGGCCTACAGGAGTTATCTGCAGGACGAGTTCGGGGAGCTGTTCACGGAGTGCGACGACGCGCAGACGCCCGCAGTGATTGAGATTGTCGGGGCCGTGGATAAAGTGAGACAGGTCGCGGGCATTCCGGTATCAAGACCGCTGGCGCTTACCACCTTTGACGAGGCGGAGGATATCATCGGGGAGCTTCTGCAGAACGGCGTCGGAAATATGAGCGTAAAGCTGTCCGGCTGGTTCAACGGCGGCATACAGCAGAAGATCCTGAATAAGATAAAAGTCATATCGGATCTGGGCGGAAAGGGCGATCTGAAGAAGCTCGCGTCTTATGCGAAGGAAAACGGCGTGGACCTGTACCTGAACGGGATCACAAATTACGCGTATGACAGCGGCATTCTCGACGGTTTCCTCACCTTCACGCAGGCGGCGCGGCTCGCGAGCAAGAAGGTGGCGGAGATCCATCCGTACAGCACGGTCACATACGCGGACAGGGAAGGGCAGGAACCGCACTATCTGCTCAAGGCTTCACTGATCTCGAAAATGATCGACAATCTTGTGAAAGCGGCGGACAAATACGACGCGAACGTCTCCTTTGAAGACGTCGGCGTGGATCTGAGCTCGGATTTCAACAAGAAGATGCCGGTGTCAAGGCAGAGCGAGCTGAGCATGCAGGTCGAGCAGATGGAAGAAATCAGGGACAGCGGCAAAAAGATCATGATCAATATGGGCAACAATTACGCCGTAGCGCACAGCGATATCGTGACGAACATGAACCTGCACGGCTCGGAGTATACGATCCTCGACACGTACGTTCCCGTTTATCAGATGGCGCTGCACGGATATGTGGATTATACCGGAGAGTCTTTGAATCTGACGCAGAACGAAGAGGAGGAGCTGCTACTGTCGGCGGAGTACGGCGCGGGACTCGCGTTCACGCTGATGGACGAGTCGGCGTTCACCCTGCAGAACACGCTCTACACGGAATACTTCGGGGCGGAGTACGAGACATGGCGCGATCGGCTGGTGGAGACTTATACGCGCTACAACAACGAGCTCGGACACACCTTCAGTCAGAAGATGGTCGGACACGAGAAGCTTTCGGAGACGTTCTCCTGCACGGAGTATGAGGACGGGACGAAGGTGTATGTAAATTACGGATATGACGACGTGAAAACGCCGGAGGGAGAGACGCTTCCGGCAAGGGATTATCTGGTACAGAAAGGATCTTGATTATGAAGAAGCGCAAAAAATACACAGGGCTTGAAAAGAGAAAGGCTATTTCGGGATACCTGTTTATCTCGCCGTTCATCATAGGCTTTCTGGCCTTTATGGTGGTCCCGCTGTTCCAGTCGCTTTACATGAGCTTCTGCAACGTACAGGTGAGTCCGCAGGGCATCACGAATTCCTATGTCGGGCTGGACAACTACATACAGGCTTTTACGGTCGATACCGAGTTCAACCGGATGCTGGTGGAGGAGATCTCGCGCATGTGCATCAACGCCGTCGCGATCATGGTATTCAGCTTCTTCGTGGCGCTGATCCTCAACCAGAAATTCAAGGGCAGGGCGCTCGTGCGCGCGATCTTCTTCCTTCCGGTGATCCTCTCTTCGGGCGTGATCCTCGGCGTGGAGACGGACAATGCGCTGCTCGCGAGCGTGCAGAACATGGTGGAGGAGACGACCAATGTGTCGAGTGTGAGCGACGCCCTGCAGACGATCCTGATGACCTCGGGAGTGGGTGTTCGAGCCTTCGAGGTTGTGTTTGACATCGTGGACGGCATCTACGACGTCGCGATCGCCTCAGGCATCCAGATCATCATTTTCCTTTCCGGGCTGCAGACGATCTCCGACAGCATGTACGAGGCGGCCTCCATTGAGGGCTGTACGGCATGGGAGAGCTTCTGGAAGATCACCTTCCCGATGGTGAGCCCGCTGTTTCTGGTGAACTGGGTCTACACGATCGTGGACTTCTGCATGCGCTCCGACAATGAGCTGATCGAGAAGATCAGCGAGCAGATGATCGCCTACATCAATTACGGCTTTGCCTCGGCAATGTCATGGATCTATTTCGTGGTGATACTCGCCATTATCGGCATAACCTCGCTATTCATTTCGAAGGGGGTATACTATTATGACTAAGGGCAGTGCCGCAAAGACGGCAAAGCGCGGCTTCTGGGAGCGCAACAAACTCTCGGAGGGATATCTCCTGAAAAGAACCGTATCCGACATCGTGTATAAGATCGCCCGTGCGGTGCTCCTGTTCGGAATGTGTTTCATGATCCTGCAGCCGATCCTGATGAAGATCTCCGTGAGCTTCATGGAGGAGCGCGATCTGTACAATCCGATGGTCATCTCCATTCCGGAGCATTTTACGACGGCGAACTATCAGTTGACGGCGCAGTTTATGACCTACGGAAAATCGCTGTTCAACACGTTCATCGTCTCGCTGACGGTAGCGGTGCTGCAGATCGCGGTGTGCACACTGGTGGGCTACGGCTTCGCGCGGTTTAATTTTCCGTTCAAAAAGTTCTGGTTTGCCTGTGTCATCCTTGTGATCGTGATTCCGCCGCAGACGATCTCCACGTCGCTGCACCTGCATTTCCGTTATTTTGATATTTTCGGGATTTTCAAGGCGCTGACGGGAGAGGCGATCAACCTGCGCGGTTCGGTGCTTCCGTATTATCTGATGAGCGCGGGCTGCATGGGCTTGAAGAGCGGCCTGTATATCTATATGATACGCCAGTTCTTCCGGAACATCCCGAGGGAGCTTGAGGAGGCGGCGTATGTGGACGGCTGCGGCACGCTGAAGACTTTCGTGCGCATCATGCTGCCGGACGCGAAGCCGATCCTGACGTCCTGCTTCCTGTTCGCGTTCGTCTGGCAGTGGACGGATAATTTCTATTCCAAGATGTTTCTGGGCAATATCAGCTTGCTGGCAAAGGAGCTCGCGGTCGTGGCAGACCGTATGGACGCATGGGTCGTGAATACCCTGAAGATCCCGGGCGGCGCATCGGTGGGCTATACGAACTGTATCGTGTCGACCGGCACGCTGATGGTGATCGTGCCGCTTCTGATTCTGTACCTCTTCGCGCAGAAGGGCTTCGTGGAGAGCATCAGCAGCACGGGCATCAAGATGTAACCCTGATATATAACACCGTGTTATATATACATTTTAAAAGGAGGATGAAACATGAAAAGAAAAACCTTAAACAGAGTACTGACGGCTTCCATGGCCGCGGCGGTGGCGGCCAGCATGATGGGCGGCGCTCTCACTGCATCGGCTGAGGACGAGGAGTATGTAGCGCTCACCGACGAGGACGGCAACGTCTACGATCTCGGCGGCATGGAGATCGTGATCCGCGACTGGTGGAGCACGGGCGAGGAGCCGGAGGCGACGGACGACTACGGCGAAGCGCGTCTGGACTACATCGACTGGGTGCAGGATACCTACAATTTCAGCATCAAGCAGATTGCGATCAGCGACTGGGGTTCCACGCCGGAGGATTTCCTCAACTACGTGACGTCGGGCGGCGATGATGAGAATTACGTATGGATTCTGAGATCCGGTCCGGAGTTCGTCTCCGCTATGGCGAGCGGCCTGATGTATGATCTTTCTACGCTTGACTGCTTAGACTTTACGGAAGAGAAATGGACGAGGAACGGCGTGCATGAGCTCTGCTCGAAGGGCGACGCGATCTACGGCTGCAGCCCGTCGATTCCGGAACCGCGCGGAGGCATGTACTTCAACAAGAGACTGGTCGAGGAGGCCGGAATCAGCCCGGACGATATCTACCAGTGGCAGAGAGACGGCGAGTGGACATGGGATAAGTTCGAGGAGGTCTGCGAGCAGATCAACGCCGACACGGACAACGACGGCGTGATCGACCGCTGGGCAATGGTATCGGATGAGTCCGAGATGAAGAATGAGGCCGTTTGGTCCAATGGCGGTGAGTTCATCGGCATGGAAGACGGCAAATACGTGAACAAGACCGAGTCCGAGGAGACTCTGACGGCTCTGAACTGGGCGCTTGACATGATGGCGAAGTACAACTACAAGCCGGAAGGCGCTGAGTGGGATTGGTGGAAGACCTCCTTCCCGGCAGGCGACGCGGCGTTCATGGTCGGTCAGGCTTACCTTGCGGCGAACGAGCTGAAGGATATGGAAGACGACTTCGGATTCGTCTGCTTCCCGATGGGACCGAGCGCAGAATACTATACGAATGTTTATACCGACAACATCTATGCGATCCCGGCGTGCTACGACGAGGAGAAGGCATGGAAGATCGCGTTTGCGCTTGACGCTTACACCGATCTGGTTCCAGGCTACGAGGATTACAACGACAGACTCAGCGGCTTCTATGACACCTTCCGTGACATGGAATCCGTCGATGAGACGATCGAGATCCTTTGCGCGAACGGCTTCACGACCTACCATGACATGATTCCGGGCTTGTCCTACGGCGAGCAGTTCTTGTGGAACGTAAATCCGGACAATCCGCCTGCAGCGGCTGCCGAGGCGGTAAGAAATCTGTGGCAGGGTTATCTGGACTACGCGAACGGCGATTCGGATGTGATGCCGGTAGAGACCGAGGCGGAGACGACTGCGGCGGAGTAAGCATCGCGAACGCTCCGCATGAGACGGGACGCGGCGAAGCAAGGGCAGCGCAAAAGTTGCGGATGGAATTGCTTGTCGCGGCTTATAAAATATGATACTATAAAAAGAGGGGGAATGCTCCCCCTCTTTTGCAATAGGATATCGAAACAGGGGAGAGGCGTATTATGAAAAAGAGAAGATTATTTGCTGCGGCTGCCGCCGCGGTGTTGGCGATGGCGACGGCTGCTACGGCCCTCTGCGCTGAGGACGCGGATGTACCGACTGCGGCGGAGGTGCTTGCGCAGATGAACGTCGGCTGGAATCTCGGAAATACGTTTGACGCGTGGGGCGCGCCGGACGTGATGAGCAACGAGACCTACTGGGGGAACCCGAAGACCACGAAGGAGATGATCGACGCCGTGCGCGAGCAGGGCTTTAATACGCTGCGGATCCCGGTCACGTGGGCGCAGAGCCTCGGCGAAGCGCCGGATTACACGATCGACGGCGAATGGCTTGACCGCGTGGCGGAGGTGGTAGATTACGCCTATGGCGAGGGGATGTTCGTCATTCTCGACACGCATCACGAGCCGGATTTCTGGCTGGTGCCGCAGCCGGAGAACGTAGACGAGCTCAAGACGGAGCTCACTGCGATCTGGACGCAGCTCTCCGAGCGCTTTGCGGACTATGATTATCATCTGCTGTTCGAGGGGATGAACGAGCCGAGGACCAAGGGAAGCGAGAAGGAATGGTCGGGCGGCACGGACGAGGAACGCGCGGTTGTGAACGAGTTGAACAAGGCTTTTGTGGACACGGTGCGCGCTTCGGGCGGGAACAACGCTACGAGGAGCCTGATCATTTGCCCGTACGGAAATTCCGTGACTTACAACAGCGTCCTGCAGCTTGAAGTTCCCGACGATCCGTATGTGATGGTATCGGCGCATCTCTACACGCCGTACTATTTTACCTATGAGCCGGAGGGACAGAGTATCAACGAGTGGGACGGCACGCTCAAGAAGGATATCATCTCGAACGTCGACCTGCTCAAGAGGCATTTTCTGAGCAAGGATATCCCGGTCATCGTCACGGAGTTCGGCGCAGTCCACAAAATTTACAAGGGTGCGGACGGCAACGAGACAGAGAATACGGAGCAGGTCCTGAAATGGCTTGCCGACTACATGGAGGTCATGAATCGCTTCGGGATCAAATGTATCTGGTGGGACAACGGCAACTACAGCGATGAAGGAGAGAAGTTCGCGATCTTTGACCGCAGAAACTGCAGTTGGTATTCGCAGGAGATCGCGGATGCGCTGATCGAGGATTGTCAGAAGATCTCAGACCAGCCGTTGCAATAGACTGAGAAATGACAGTGAGGATAAAATAGGAGATTACCCGAATGAGAGAGATTTACTGGCATCTGCCCGGTTTTTGCAGCTTCCGGCTGCTGAATCAGGCCATACTTAATCTGATGCGGGATTATCCGGAGAAGTTTCGCGACGGCTACCGGGTCGGTTCCGTGTACGGGACGTTCCCGGGCGCGATCTGGAACGGCGGACGCACCGTGCTCGGCTTCGCGGGAAAGCAGGAGATCGAGGCCGTGCTGAAGCTCTACAACAGCAGAGGTGTGCCGCTTCGCTTCACATGGACGAACACGCTTCTGGAGGAGAAGCATGTGTACGACACCTACTGCAACCTCATCATGCGTCTTGCGGACAACGGTCTGAATCAGGTGCTCGTGAATTCCAAAGCGCTTGAGGAATATATCCGGCGGGAATATCCGTGTTATCCGATCATTTCCTCCACGACGAAACGGATCACCGATCCGGCCGCGCTGGAGGCGGAGCTTGCGGGCGATTACCGTCTGGTCGTGCTCGACTATGACCTGAACCATAAGGAAGAGGTCCTTTCGCGGATCGAGCCGTGCGCGGATCGGATTGAGATTCTGGTGAACGAGGTGTGTTATCCGGATTGTCCGAAGCGCGCGGAGCATTACCGGCAGCAGTCGATGCTTCAGTTGGAGTTTGACACGGAGACCAATTTCCCGTGCCCGAATCGTTCACGCAGCCGGAAATTTTCGGAGTGTAAGACGCGGCCGGCCTTCATCTCGAATGAGGAGATCGGCGGTTACATAGACAGAGGATTTGTGAATTTCAAGATCGCCGGACGCGGTATGCCGGTCGAATATCTGGTGGAGTCTTATGTGTATTTTCTGGTGAAGGATGAGGACAGAGAGTACATCAAAGGAAAGATCAACCGACTGCTGCAGCAGTTCCAGACTGCGGCTTTGCGCAGGAAAGGTCTCAGATAGCATCGGTGCCTTGTCAATTGCGTCGGATGGCGAAAGGATTGAGCTTGTTGTTTTTCTCGCGATATTCGGACGGCGAGCAGTGCTTCTGCTGGCGGAACACGCGGTTGAAGGTAGGAATGCTCGGGAAACCGGACCGCATAGCGATCTCTGAGATGGAAAGACCGGGCTGTTCGAGCAGTTGCTCCGCCGCTTTGATCCTGAGGTGGAGCAGATAGTTGCAGAAGGTATAGCCCGTGTATTGTTTGAAAAGCCTCGAAAAGTGATATTTGCTGAAGCCTGTCGCCGCCGCTGCGTCGTCGAGGCGGAAATCCTCCGTGAAGTGTTCGTCGATGTATTCCATGATGCTGTTGAATTTGCTGATATATTCCTGCTGCTTGTAGGTGCGCGAGCCGGAAAACGCGTTCATGCCGTTCAGATGATTTTTGCCGAGGGTGACGAATAGATTGATCAGCAGGGAAAATACGGAGAGCTCATAGAGCGGGCTTCTGCTGAAATATTCGGTCCGTATCTGCGCAAGCGTCTGATACACGTCGTTGTAGACGCGCGGAAATGCCGTCTTCGTGATGTGGAGCGGCGAAGAAAGCAGCGCCGCGATCTCTGCGAAACCGTGCAGAGATGTGATGGAGGAGATGTCGAACAGATAGATGAAGCGCGTACCCGTATCGGGAGCCGTAAGAGAATGGAGCGCGCCGGACGGGATGATCATGATATCGCCGGGTGTAAGGCGGAAGGTCTCGTCTTCGACGACCGCTTCATACCAGTTCTCCATGGGTACAATGATCTCCAGATCCGTGTGCCAGTGCGTGTCGAAGGGCGCGTCCTGATTGTTGCACCAGATGCGGATCGCATAGCTTCCCTGATGCTGCACGATCTCGCGGTTTTCCCGGATCACGCGCTCGCCGGAGAAATCATTGTTTGCCGTATAAAAATCTATCGTTTCGTTTTTCACACAGAACACCCCCGCGCGGCAGATGCAAAAGCCGTATCGACCGGAACCAGCGGCTTGCTACCGTTATCGAAACTATACCATATTATTTGCAAAATGTAAAACTTTAATGGAGCACAAGAGGAATTGACTATGAAAAGAAAAAGAATTTTTCGGCGCGCGGCAGTCCTGCTTATGACGACGGCCATGTTTGCGTCAGGGAGCATTGCAGGCGCGGCAGAGGAGCCTCAGCAGACAGAGGAAAGCTTTGCGGAAGCGGAGGAAAATTCCGCGGAGGAATTACATCAGACGGAAGAGGAGGACAGAGAAGTGCGTTTGAAGGATGCCGTATCGAAGGAGCTGGGCTGCTATGTCGGCGCAGCGGTCACGGGACAGGAGATCAACAACCGAAGGGTGTGGGAGATCATCACGACGCACTTCAACGCCGTGACGCTCGGCAATGAGCTGAAGCCGGACGCGCTGTTCAACTACAGCAATGCCGTCTGCCCCGGCACGGAGGAGGCCGAGCTGAACGGCGAGACGATCACCGTGCCGAAGATCAATTTTTATAAGGCCGAGAATATGCTGGACAAGATCCTGCAGTGGAATAAAAAGAATCCGGAAGACGCTCTGAAGGTCCGCGGGCATGTGCTGGTGTGGCATTCGCAGACGCCGGAATGGCTCTTTCACGAGGACTATGACAAGCAGAAGCCCTACGTGGACAAGGAAACGATGAACAAGCGCCTCGAGTGGTATATCCGCACGGTGCTGACGCACTTCACGGGCGGGGACAGCGAGTATAAAGATCTGTTTTACGGCTGGGACGTGGTGAATGAGGCGGTGAGCGATTCCACGGGGACGTACCGCACCGACAGCGAGAATCCGAACGAGCCGCTTTCCAACGACACGCACGGAAACAATTCGAGCTGGTGGCATGTCTATCAGAGTAACGAATTCATCCTGAACGCTTTTGTCTATGCGAACAAGTACGCGCCGGCCGATCTGGAGCTCTACTACAACGATTACAATGAATGCTCGGGACAGAAGACGGCGGGTATTCTGGAGCTTCTGCGCGCGGTCAAGGCGACCGACGGCGCGCGCATCGACGCGATGGGCATGCAGGGACATTACAACATGGATTCTCCGAATTATTCAGAGATCGACATGGCGATCCGAATGTACGCGCAGGTTGTGGGCAACGTGCAGATGACGGAGCTTGACATGAAGGCGAGCGAGGATTACGACGGCAGTCCGGAATCGAAAGAGAAGGAATTTGAGGCGCAGGCGAAGCGCTACGGCGCGATCTACTGGGCGCTCAAGTCGGCCGACAAAGAGGAAGGCGTCAATGTCACGGCCCTCACCTTCTGGGGAACGGCGGATCATCTGTCATGGCTGCAGAGCCGGTCCGACGTCGGAGGCGGCAACACCACGGGGCTTCCGGAGTGTCCGCTGCTGTTTGACGAGCACTACGAGAAGAAGCCCGCGTTTTATGCGTTTGTGGGAAATGAGGATTAAAAAAGAGACAATTATGGTATTATGGAGGCATTGAAACAATATGAAAATAAAATTCCATCTCCCCGGCCTGCGGTTCAATTATCCGTTGAATATGATGCTCTGCAGCATGATGAAGACGTACCCGGAATTTTTCCGTCCGGACGTGGGGATCGGGTCGTTTTTCGGAGAATTTCCCACCTCGCGCTGGAACGGCGGGCGTTTCAGCAACGGCGACCAGTGTGACGCGAGCTTTATCCGGAACGTGATCCGCACGATCAACGCGCAGGGGATCCCGATTCGCTATACCTACACGAATCCGCTGCTGCACGAGAGTGACCTGAAGGATGAATACTGCAATTTCTGCCTGAAGGCGGCGGACAACGGCATGAACGAGGTGCTGGTCGTTTCGCCGGTGCTCGAAGAATACATACGGAAAAACTATCCGCGTTTCAAGGTAAACAGCTCCACCTGCAAGGAAATACGGACGATCGACGCTTTGAATGCGGAGCTGGAAAAGGACTACAATCTGGTGGTGCTCGATTACAACCTGAACAATCAGTTTGACCTGCTGGAAAAGATCAAAGACAAGGAGCGCTGCGAGGTGCTGGTGAACGCCTGCTGTGTGCCGAACTGTCCGCGGCGCGGCGAACATTACCGCGCGATCGCGAAGCAGCAGGACATCGTGCTCAAAAACCGAAAGCTTCCGCCGGGGAAGCAGCTCCCGATGAAGGGCTGGAAGTGCGAATACGGGGATAAAAACACTTTTTACACGATTCAGGATTATCCGACCTTCATCTCGCCTGACGACGTCTACGAGAAATATGTGCCGATGGGCTTTCGCAATTTCAAGATCGAGGGGCGCACCGCGAATCTTTTCGGACTGATCGACAAGTATGCCCATTATCTGATGAAGCCCGAGCGAAGGGACGAGGGCAGGCTGATGCTCACCTTGAACCTGCAGCAGAGCAGGATCATCAACGTGAACATGCCGAGAAGAAGCGAGTGGAAGGGCTGTCCGTCCTAGAAAGACGCCGAAACGCGCAAACTGACCGAGAAAAGGAGAATAATCTATGGTTGCAGTATTTCTGTCGCCGCTTTATATTTTGTTGAACGTATATCTTTTGCACAGGCTGTTCAAATGGCTGGCAGCGTGCCACGGGGCTTTGGGGACGTTTTGGGCGCGGGCGGTCGTCCTGATCCTTTACGTATTCGCCGCGTCCGCGATGGTCGTGGGATTCTTCCTGCCGAGCAGCAGGATCGAGCGTTTTCTGAAGCTGATCGGATTCTATTGGCTGGGCGTGCTGCTTTATGCTTCGCTGACAGTTGTGGCGGCGGATCTGCTCCGGCTGATCCTGAGGAAGTGCAAGTGGATCAATCAGGAAAGGCTCTGCTCACGAAAGACGTTTGTCTGTGTCGGCGCGCTCTGTGTTCTGATTATTGCGGGCGTCAGCATCTACGGGGTTTTGAACGCGCGGGTGATCCACACGACGCGCTATGAGATCGAGGTGCCGAAGGATGGCGGGAAGCTGGATTCCCTTCGCGTAGCGCTTGTCGCAGACCTGCACATGGGCTACAACATCGGCTGCGCGCGCATACAGCGCATGGTGAATCGGATCAATGCCATCGAGCCGGATCTGGTTGTGATCGCGGGAGATATTTTTGATAACGAATATGAGGCGCTGGAGGACGACGCGCGGCTTGCCGAGATCCTGCGGGGGATCAACAGTAAGTACGGCGTGTACGCCTGCTACGGGAACCACGACATCGAGGAGAAGATCTTGGCCGGATTTACGTTCGGGGGCAACAGCAGGGAGAAGGTGAGCAGCCCCGAGATGGATGATTTTCTGGAGCGCGCGAATATCAAGCTGTTGCGCGATGAGTATGTGCTGATCGAGGACAGTTTCTATCTGTACGGAAGACCGGATGCGGAACGTCCCGGCAGGGGGATCACGGTGAGAAAGACGCCGGAGGAGATCGCGGAAGGACTGGATCCGGCAAAGCCTTTGATTGTCATCGATCACGAGCCGAAGGAGCTGCAGGAGCTCTCGGACGCCGGCATCGACGTAGACCTGTGCGGACACACGCACGACGGACAGGTATTTCCGCTGAATCTGACCTGTCGTCTGGTCTGGGAAAATGCCTGCGGCTATCTGAAAAAAGGAAATATGCACAATATCGTGACCTCCGGCGTGGGACTTTTCGGACCGAACATGCGCGTCGGGACGATCGCGGAGGTGTGCGATGTCGAGATTACATTTCAATCTGTGCAGAAAAATTAAAAATGTATCTCACAAAAGGGCGACTCCTCGGATGTATGCCAGTACATCCGGGGATTTTTCTTCTGGCATTTTGTAAAATATACTTGACAAAATGCCATTATAGATATATACTGCCATCAAGAGAGGAAAACAGAGAGGAGCTGGTCTTTGATGGGCAGGGATTTTTATGGGATGTTGGGTATCTTGGCGGGAATATTGGTCGGACTTTTGATTGCGGCGATCCTTATGAAGATCACGAAGACAAACGACAATCCCCGCAGCGAATATGACGAGCGTCAGACGGCCGCGAGAGGACAGGGATACAAGTACGGGTTCTTCACATTTATGATCGGCGATGCGGTCTACGCGGTTTTTGCGACGGGCTTTGAGCGGCTTCCGCTGTGCGTGGCGTCCGCGATGGGGTTGATCATCATTCTGTCTGTGCTGGTGCATATTTCCTACTGTATCTGGCACGACGCGTATTTCTCCCTGAACGAGAATCAGCAGAGGCTGAAGATCATATTCGCGCTGTGCGGACTTGTGAATCTGGCGGTCTCCATCGTCAGCATCTGCGAAGGGGAGATGATGGTGAACGGTGTTTTGCAGATCCACAGTCTGAATCTTTTTTGCGTCGTGCTGTTCCTCGTGTTTCTGACGGAGCTTGCGCTGAAATACAGAAAGGGCGGATCACAGGAGGATGAGGACGAGACATGAAAAATCTGAGACTGAAAGCGGCGCGGGCGCTTCTGGACATGTCGCAGCAGGAGCTGGCGGACGCGGTGCACGTATCGAGGCAGACAATCAACGCGATTGAGAAAGGTGATTATAATCCGACGATCAAACTTTGCCGGGCGATCTGCCGCGTGCTTGGGAAGGGACTGGACGAGCTGTTCTGGGAAGATGAGGAGTAAGGAAGAATAAAAATGACTTCAAATGGGTCGCAGAGAGAAACGCGGCCGGGAAGGACAGAAGGTGAGCAATATGATCGAGGCAATAGAGTTATGTAAACAATTTGAGCGCAGTGTGAAAAAGGGACACAGGACCGTGAAGGAGCCGTTTCTGGCGGTGGACCATGTGTCTTTACAGGCGCATCCGGGGGAAATCATCGGGATCCTCGGTCCGAACGGTGCCGGGAAGACGACGCTTCTGCGGATGCTCGGCATGCTGATGACGCCGACGGGCGGGGAGATCCGGCTGACATTACAGAGCGCAGGGCAGACGGACGCCGTGATCGAGAGCGAGACGGAGAAGAAGGCGGCGATCGGCTACCTGTCCGGCAACACGAAGCTCTATCCGCGGTTTTCCATCCGGGAATATCTGCGATTTCTCGGGGAGCTGTATGGGCTTGATCGAAAGCAGATCGAGGAGCGGACGGAGGAAATTTCCCGTGTGCTGGATATGGGATCGTTTCTGGACAACCGGATCGAGAAGCTTTCGACCGGACAGACGCAGCGCGCTTCGATCGCACGCTGTCTGATGGCGGATCCGCAGATCTATATACTGGACGAGCCGACGCTCGGACTGGATATTTTGAGCGCGGATGCGATCATTCGCTTCATGAAAGATCAGAAAGAGCGCGGGAAGACGGTGCTGTACTCGACGCATTATCTCGAGGAAGCGCAGTTCCTCTGCGATCGAATTTACATGATCTGCGACGGCAAGATCGTGGCGCAGGGGACGCCGCGCGATCTGCTTGCACAGACCGGAACGAATAGCCTGAGAGAAGCGTTCCATTCGATCTACGGCGCACAGGCCGCGGCTTCGGACCGGTACGGAAAGAAGAGCGGAATCACTCAGAAAGAAGAGACGGCGCGGATTTGCGCCGAAGATGAGGAAGGACCGAAGGGAGGTGCGTCCGCATGAGACAGGTAAAGACGTTGGTGCGCAAGGAGGTGCTTGATATCCTGCGCGACAAAAAGACGCTTGTGATGATGGTGGTCGTGCCGGTGCTGCTGTACCCGCTGATCATTATCGGGATGTCCCTTGCGTTCAGTTACGTGATGCAAAGTCAGGAAAACAGGGAACATACCGTGGGATATTCGGCCGAGTACCGAGAGATGGTTGAAGACCTGCAGACTCTGCGCGCGGCGGACGAGCAGGATGCGGAAAACGCGGCGAACCTGACCTTTGTCCCGGCGGAGGAGGGCAAAGAGGAGGAGACTAAGGACACGACGAATGCGTGGATGGAAATCTCCAAAGAGACGGGCGGCGCATGGCATGTGACGGTGCAATACACGTCCTCAGACGAGACCTCTTCCTATACGAGTGAGGCGCTCACAGAGCTTCTGGAAGCGTACAGCGATCGTCTCCTGTCAGAAAACCTTCGCGCCGAGGGACTGAGCGAGGAGTTCCTGCATCCGGTCGTATGCGAGGAGGAGGATCTGACGCCGGCCTCGGAGAGCTTCGGCATGGATATCGGAGGGAGCATCGGGATGATTCTGATCATTACGCTCCTTATGGGCGCGATGTATCCGGCGATCGACGCAACGGCAGGCGAGAAAGAGCGGGGGACGTTGGAGACGCTTTTGACGCTTCCCGTGACGAATTTTCAGATGATATTGAGCAAATATGTTTCGGTGGCGCTTTTTGCGTGCGTGACGGCAATGCTGTCGCTTTTGTCACTCGGAGGCTCCGTGTTGTTTCTGATGTTCGGGCTGTCCCCGGAGCTTGCCGAACAGATGCAGGGCTTTTCGTTTCAGGCGCTTTTGAGCCAGCTCCCGTTGCTTGTCGTGACGCTTCTGGTGACGGCCCTCCTCGTGACGGCGCTGTGCATGTGCTTCTGCGTGTTCGCGAGAAGCTTCAAGGAGGCGAACAATTATATCACACCGGTGATGCTTGTCGTGATGTTCGGATCCATGTCGGCGATGCTCCCTTCGGTGCGGCTGGATTATCGGACGGCGCTGATCCCGATCGTCAACGTGTCGCTGATGGTGAAGCAGATCATCGCGCAGCAGCTCGACGCGGGATTGGCCGGAACGACGATTCTGGTGAATTTCGGTTACAGCGTTGTGACCGTCTGGGTTCTGGCGCGGATGTACAACAGCGAGGACATCCTGTTTTCTGACGGCTTCCGCGGGCTGCAGCTTTTCCAGAAGCGCTCGGAGATCCGCAAGGGAACGGTGCCGGGGATGGGCGATCTGACTATCAGCATTGCGCTTGTTCTTCTGCTCGTTCTCTATGTCGGAATGGCGGTGACGGTGCGGGGCGCGCTTGCGGGAACGATTGTGACCGAACTCATTATTCTGGCGGTTCCGCTTTTTATCATCTGGTATATGAAATCGGATGCGCGCGGGATGTTCCGGCTGCACAGGCCGTCCGTAAGAGCCTGTGCGGGCGGAGGGCTTCTGTATATGGGATCCTATATGTTCGGATTGGGCTGCAGCATGATCGCGATCCATCTTCTGCCGGAGAGCGCGCAGAACGTGGAAGGAGCGTACGAAGGACTTCTTGCGCACCCGCTGCCGGTTCTGCTTTTTGCGATGGCGCTTATGCCGGCGGTTGCGGAGGAAATTCTGTTCCGCGGTTATCTGTTCGGGAGCCTGCGGGAGCATTTCGCGGCTAAAGCAGCAGGGTCAGGCAGATCTGCGCGGACAGGATCTTTGCAAGCGCCGGGTTCATCGGATAATGCTTTGCGAAAGGAGCGCGTCGGCTGTGTATGGGCAGTTGTGATCTCCGGCCTTGTGTTTGCCGTATTCCATTTAAGTCTTGTGAAGCTCCCGGCGACGTTTCTCCTCGGGGCGGGCTTCGCATTCACTGTCTGGAAGGGTGGGAGCATCTACGTCTCGATGGCGCTGCATTTTATCAACAACGCGCTGTCCGTGCTGTTTATGAAATACCCCAAGCGCGCCGGCGAGCTCTTCCCGATCCTTGTCAAGACCGAGTTTACGGTTGCGGAATACGCGATCCTGTTTATCGGAGGAGCGGCGCTTGCAATCGTCGGGATCATGATATTGTCAGAGAAAAACAAAAAGGAACGCGGGTAAGCGTTCCTTTTATACAATCTTTTTATGGCTTAGCCGAGCAGTGCCGAATCATTTGAAAACTGCTCGCCGCTGACGTGTTCGAACTGATCCAGAAGATCGCGGACCGTCAGCTTTTTCTTTTCCTCACCATCGATGTCGAGGATGATCTTTCCGTCCATCATCATGATCAGGCGGTTACCGTGGCGGATCGCGTCCTTCATGTTGTGCGTGATCATCAAGGTCGTCAGATGGTCGCGGTTGACGATCATGTCCGTGATCTCAAGCACCTTGGCGGCGGTCTTCGGATCGAGCGCGGCCGTGTGCTCGTCTAGCAGCAGCAGCTTCGGCTTTTTGAGCGTCGCCATCAAAAGCGTCAGGGCCTGCCGCTGTCCGCCGGAGAGGAGGCCGACCTTGGAGGTCAGACGATCCTCGAGTCCGAGTCCTAAGACCTTCAGAAGCTCGCGGTATTCCTCGCGTTCGGCGGCGGTGATACCGGATCTCAAAAGACGCAGCTTGCCGCGGCGCTTTGCAAGGGCGAGGTTCTCCTCGATCCCCATTGTGGCGGCCGTGCCGGTCATCGGATCCTGAAATACTCTGCCGAGATAGACCGCGCGCTTGTGCTCCGGGAGCTTTGTCACATCGACGCCGTCAATCAGGATTTGTCCTTCGTCGACCATCCATGTGCCGGCCACGGCGTTGAGCATCGTGGATTTGCCGGCGCCGTTTCCGCCGATCACGGTCACGAACTCGCCCTCTTTGATACTCAGAGACAGACCGTTCAGCGCGGTCTTTTCGTTGATCGTTCCGGGATTGAAGGTTTTATAGAGATTTTTGAGCTCAAGCATTTGCGTTTCCTCCCTTCTTCACCGGTTTTGAGAAATACTTGCCCTTCCAGTAAGGGAAGGCGAGGAAGACTGCCACGACAAGCGCGGACAGAAGCTTCAGCAGGTCGGTGTCAATGCCCATCCAGATGACGACCTGAAGCACCAGATAGTAGAGGATAGAGCCGAGCGCCACGCCGAGAAGACGAAGGGCGAAATTGTGAAAGATCCGCCCGAAGATCGCTTCTCCGATGATGACGGCGGCCAGTCCGATGACGATCGCGCCGCGTCCCATGTTGACGTCCGCAAAGCCCTGATACTGAGCCAGAAGCGCGCTGGAAAAGGCTACCAGACCGTTTGAGAGCATCAGGCCGAGCACCTTGTTGAAATTCGTGTTGATGCCCTGCGCGCGGGACATGTTCGGATTACAGCCGGTCGCGCGCAGCGAACAGCCGAGCTCCGTGCCGAAGAACCAGTACAGAAGAGCAATCAGCACGACGATGATGACCGCGACGATGAAGATCGTATTCTGCCAGAACGGTACGCCGCGGATATAGCGCAGCGAGACTAGAAGGTTGTAATTGCTCACGTTGATCGCTTGGTTCGCCTTGCCCATGATCTTGAGGTTGATTGAGTAGAGTGACAGTTGGGTGAGAATACCGGAGAGAATCGCCGGGATTCCCATAAAAGTATGGAAGATACCGGTCATCAGTCCGGCGAGCATTCCGACTCCGGTCGCGGCCAGCATCGCCGGCCAGACGTCCCAGCCCGAGAGCACGAGCATGACGCATACGGCGCCGCCGGTGCACATCGTGCCGTCTACGGTCAGATCCGCGACGTCCAGAATGCGGAACGTCAGGTAGACGCCGATTGCCATAATGCCCCAGATCAGACCCTGCGCGGCGGCTCCGGGCAACGCGTTGATGAGATTCATAATATTCATGTGGAAGATCCTCCGTAATAGTCCGGACACCGCCTGCCCGGTTTTAAAACAACAGCGAGAGAGGAGAGGTCCTTTCCCGCTGTCGTTTTATTGTGAAGTGGTAATTGTCAGCTTGAATGATTACTCGGTCTCAGCCTCGGAATCCGCCTCGATCGCTACATAGTCGTCCGGAACGGTAACGCCCATCTCCTCGCAGAGAGTAGCGTTGTACTTCTTCGTGAACTCCGGAGCATACTCGATCGGCATCTCCTCTACCTTGGACTCGCCGGTCAGGATCTTGGCAGCCATCTTACCGGTAGCAACGCCGAGATCGTAGTAGTCGATAGAAAGGGTGGCAACGCCGCAGCCCGCGCAGATGCCTTCTTCACCCGCGATGATCGGAACGCCTGCCGGTACGCAGATATTCGTGATGATCTCGGTGTTGGAAGCTGCCGTGTTGTCGGTCGGAACATACATAACGTCGCTTGCGTCAGCAGCGGTCGTGCAGACAGCGCTCAGATCGTTGGAATCGGAGAACGCATACTGCTCGCACTCGTAGCCGAGCTCCTCAAGAGCAGCCTGTACCGTGTCTACCTGATACTGGGAATTCGCCTCAGCGGAGCAGTACAGAAGGCCAACCTTCTTTGCATCCGGGAACAGTTCGTTGAGCATCGCGGCCTGCTCATCGAGCGGCGCGAGATCAGAGGTACCGGAGATGTTGGTGCCCACCGTGCCGTCAAAGTCATCAATGCCGAGTGCAACGCCGTACTCGGTAACGGATGTGCCGAGGATCGGGATCGTGTCGGTAGCAGCCTGTGCAGCCTGCAGAGCCGGAGTAGCGTTTGCAAGGATCAGGTCAACATTGTTGGATACGAAGCTGTTGACGATCGTGGAACAGGTGTTGGAATCGCCCTGCGCGTTCTGCTCGTCAAAGGTAACCGCGTCGCCGAGCTCCTCAGTAAGAGCGTCCTTGAAGCCCTCGGTAGCAGCGTCAAGCGCAACGTGCTGAACAAGCTGGCAGATACCTACGGTATAGGTCTCTTCGGCGCTTACGTTCATTCCTACGATGCTCCCTGCCAGAGCCGCAGAGAGAGCAACAGCAATAACTTGTTTTTTCATTGTGTTATCCTCCTCAAAAATAATGTGTACGTGATAGTGTCCGGAGATCACAGTATGTTTCTCACGAACGCTCATATTATATCGCTTTAAAGTAAAGAAGTCAATAAGAAGGCGAATGTTAAACAAAATTAAAAAAGTTTTTAAAAAACCTTGAACTATGTGAAATAAAGTGTTAAAATCTGATTAAGTTCAATCAGATCCATTTTGTGGATTGGCGCAAAGGAGGAACGGGGAGAATATGAAAACATACAGATCCAAATTAAAAAGCATTCTGATGCTCGGCTTTGCCTTGCTGACGCTTAGCATCGGGGCGGTCGCTGCGGCAGCGGAGATGACGCCGTCAACGACTCCGAAGAAGAGTACGACGCTGTCAGCGATTCCGACGCCGATAGATACGACGCAGGAAGTGCCGGGTACGTCGACATCACCGAGTACAACACCGGAGGAGAGCAGAGGGACAGGTGATACGTCGACGACGTCACCGAGTCCGGATTCGAGTCCGGATCCAACCCCGACACCGGATCCGGGGATCAAATGCGGCGACAATGTATGGGGTAAGCTTGAGAACGGTGTTTTGACCATAAACGGAACCGGAAATATGTGGGATTACAGTGAGACAAATGCAAAGACGGCACCTTTTTATAATGTAAAAGACCAGATTTTCAAGATCGTGATCAATGACGGGGTCACTCAGATCGGAGGATACATGTTCGCATGGTCGGCGTGTCAGGAGGTGCAGATTGGACGAGGGGTCAAAGATATCCATCTTCGTGCATTTTACTGCTGCAGGAATTTAAGGAGTGTGACGATACCGGGGAATGTTGATCGGATATGGAAAGGGGCGTTCCGGGGATGTACGGCACTGACACATTGCGAGCTTTCCCAAGGCATTGAAATAATAGGAATCAATGCATTTAATAATACGCCATTGACTTCTGTCGCGCTTCCGGATGGACTTCAGTGCATTTACGAGGGTGCTTTCAATGGGACGCAACTTACAGGGATTGTAATTCCTGCCACTGTGACGAGAATAGAAAAATATGCTTTTGGTCTTAAACCGATTAACGCGACGATTTATTCTTCGAATATCAGTATAGAAGCTCCGGCGTTTGCTGCAGGCTCTACGCTTGCGGTTTTGCGAAATTCAAAAGCAGAAGCCTATGCAAAGAAGTACGGATTGAATATCAGCTATCTTGAGTGTACGCCGGTCGGGGGCGTTCCGGTCGCCGAGCATACGATGGGCAATGCGGTTATTGTAGAAGAGGCAACCTGCGTCTCTGCGGGAAAACGGCAGTATACATGTACGAGATGCGGCTATGTCAAAACGGAAAAGATTCCGATTACGAATCATTCCTTCGGGAACTGGCAGATGCTGTCGGAACCGACCGTTCTTGACGCGGGAGTTCAGGGCAGAACCTGCGCCGTGTGCGGTTACACAGAGAAGCAGGAGGTTGCGAAGCTTCAGGCGACCATCCAGTTGAATACGAACAGAATCTCCCTGAAGGCAGGAGAGACCTTCAAGCTCAGAGTGATCGCGAAGGCAAAGGGCGATTCCGTTGCATTGTGGAAGAGCTCGGACAAGAGTATTGCGAAGGTAGGCGCTGCAGGAAAGGTTACGGCGAAAGCGCCGGGGACGGTTACCGTAACGGCGACGATGGAGAGCGGAATCAGCGCGAGCGTTACGGTAGTAGTGAAGAGGACTCCGACGAAAAAGCTTTCCGTCTCGGTAAGCGGCGCGACGATGCGCAGCAAAAAGATCACCGTCAAGGCGAGAAAGTCATTCACGCTTGTGCCGAAGGTGACTCCGTCGAACTCGACGGACAAGGTGACGTATAAATCGTCCAAGCAGAGCGTGGTGGCCGTGAGCGCAAAAGGCAGAGTGACGGCTCTGAGAAAGGGTAAGGCGAAGATCACGGTCAAGTCCGGCAAGAAGAAAGTGGTTATCACCGTCACGGTGAGCTGAGGATCGAACGGACAAAGACGGATTAAATATTGAAAATTATGCGTATCGGCGTCCCGGCGGACATGGTCTGCCGGGATGTTTTTTGCCCGAGGAGAATTCGCCGAAGACGATACGGCCGGGACACTTTTCACGGATTTTGCATAGAATAGGGTGAAAGAAATACGGCTGGAGGAAATATGGCAAAGGTAATTCTTGACGCGGGACACGGCGGATCCGACCCGGGCGCCGTGTACAACGGCAGACAGGAGAAGGACGATGTGCTGAGACTTACGATGGCGGTAGGCAGACTTCTGGAGGACAACGGCGTGGAGGTGGCGTACACGCGGACGGAGGATGTGTACGACACACCGTTCGAGAAGGCGCAGATCGCGAATCGCGAGGGCGGTGACTTTTTTGTCTCGTTTCACAGAAATTCAAGCCCGGAGGCAAATCAGTACTCAGGGGTGGAGACGCTTGTATATGATAAATCCGGGAAGAAGCTTGAGCTTGCCGAGGCGGTGGGCAGGGAGCTGGAGCAGGTCGGATTCCGCAATCTCGGGGTGAAGGAGCGGCCGGGACTTGTCGTTCTGCGCAGGACCCGGATGCCCGCGGTCCTCATTGAAACGGGTTTTTTGAATACGGACGCGGATAACAAACGGTTTGACGAACAGTTTGACGAGATCGCAGAGGCGATCGCGAACGGGATTCTGGAAACACTCGGGCTGGGACGCGTGGAGGAACCATCCGGACCGACGACCGGCGGCGAAAGGTTGTACCGTGTGCAGGCAGGGGCGTTCCGTCAGAGGGAATATGCGGAGGATCTGCTGCATCGGCTTCAGCAGCAGGGCCATCCGGCATTTATTTTGTACGACGACGGCTTGTACAAGGTGCAGGTCGGCGCGTTCCGACAGCTCGACAACGCGGTGCGTATGGAACAGACGCTGCGCAGGCAGGGATATTCTACTTTCATTACCACATAAAAATCGCTTTTGTTTTTCGGATAAAAGTGGTATACTCTATAAAAATGCCGCAGCCGGGCTGAAGCACAGGAAAGGCGGGCCCGGTACGGCTTTGATATTTACGGGAAAAGAGATATTCTATGGATACGGATAAACTGACCGGGATCGCGGCCCCGCTTCTTTCGTGGTTTGATAAGAACGCCCGGACGCTCCCGTGGCGGGAGCACCCGAGCCCGTATTATGTATGGGTGTCGGAGATTATGCTTCAGCAGACACGGGTGGAAGCGGTCAAGCCGTTTTTCGAGCGTTTTACGGCTGCGCTGCCGGATGTGGTCGCGCTGGCGGCGTGTCCGGAGGAGCGGCTTCTGAAGCTGTGGGAAGGGCTCGGGTATTACAATCGGGTGCGCAATATGCAGCGGGCGGCGAGACTGGTGATGCAGGAATACGGCGGTGAGATCCCGCATACGTATGAAGAGCTGAAGACGCTTCCGGGCATCGGAAGCTACACGGCCGGAGCGATCGCGTCTATCGCCTACGGACAGGCGGTGCCGGCGGTGGACGGCAATGTGCTTCGCGTGATCAGCCGCATCTGCGGCAGCGAAGAGGATATTTCCAAGCAGTCAGTTCGTGTAAAGTTTGAGCAGGCGCTGACGGCGACGATGCCGAGGGATCTGCCGGGGACTTATAATCAGGCGCTGATGGAGCTCGGGGCGACGGTCTGCCTCCCGAACGGAGCGCCGGATTGCGCCGGCTGTCCGGTGAGAGAATTTTGCGACGCGTATCGCACCGGCAGACAGACGGAGCTTCCGATCCGGGCGGCAAAAAAGGCACGCAGGATCGAGGAGCGGACCGTGCTCGTCATTCGGGACGATAGGCGCGCGGCGGTGCGGCGGCGGCCGAAGAAGGGATTGCTCGCGGGGCTGTACGAGTTGCCGAGCTGTGAGGGTCATCTGACGCAGGACGAGGCGCTGGAGACGGTGAAGGGCTATGGATTTCGCCCGATCCGTATTCTGCCGCTGGCTTCAGCGAAGCATATTTTCAGCCACATCGAGTGGCACATGATCGGGTATCTGGTGCTCGTGGAGGAGATGCCGGAAACGCCGCATGAGGACGAAGGGCAAAGTGCGGCGCTGCTGTCTGCGAGCCGGGCCGCAGAGAAGGATGAGCCGGACAGAGAGAGCGGCGGGATGCTGCTTTTTGTCGAGACGGCGCGCACGGAGCGCGACTATCCGATCCCGGCAGCATACGCGGCGTACGCGAAATATCTCAGCATTCGTCTGGGACAGGAAAAATACAAGGAGACAGAGGGTTAGGAAATGAAGGTTTTGACGGTAGCGATTCCCTGCTACAATTCAGAGAGCTATATGGAGAAGTGCATCCAGTCCATTCTGCCGGTTGGAGAGGATGTGGAGATACTGATCGTAGACGACGGTTCGACAAAGGATCGGACACCGCAGATCGCGGATGATTATGCGGCCCGTTATCCGGACCGGATCAAGGCGGTGCATCAGGAAAACGGCGGCCACGGCGGAGCGGTCAACGCGGGCCTGCAAAACGCTTCCGGCCTGTATTATAAGGTTGTGGACAGCGACGACTGGGTGAACACCAGAGGACTGGCACAGATCGTGAAGCGGCTGAAGGAGCTCGAGGACGAGGGCGGCGTGGATATGCTGCTTGCCAATTTCGTGTATGATAAGGTCGGCGCCCTGCACAAGAAGCTGATGCGATTCAAGAATGTGTTCCCGCGGAATGAAGTGTTTGGCTGGGATGCGATGCGCTATATGCGCGTCACGCAGTACATTCTGATGCACAACATCATCTACCGCACCGATCTGCTGCGGCAGTGCGGGCTGGAGCTTCCGAAGCATACGTTCTATGTGGACAACATTTTTGCGTTCCAGCCGCTTCCGTATGTAAAGCGTCTGTACTATATGGACGTCAACCTCTATCATTATTTTATCGGAAGAGAGGATCAGTCGGTCAACGAGTCTGTCATGATCGGCCGAATCGATCAGCAAATCCGCGTCAACAAGATCATGATCGACGAGATGGCGGCGCAGGACTTTTCGGACAAGAGCGTGCGCCTGAAGCGTTACATGACGATCTACCTGAAAAATGTTACGACGGTGACTTCGATCATGCTGATTATTTCCGGCACGGATGAAGCGCTGGAGAAGAAGAAGGATATCTGGCTGTATCTGAAGGAAAAGGATAAAAAGCTGTACCGGGCGATCCGTTGGGGGTTGTTCGGCATCGCGATGAATCTGCCGGGAAAGATCGGGCGGAAGATTTCCGTGCTTCTATACAAGCTGGCACAGAAGATCGTGGGATTTAACTGACCGATACGCGTTGAGATATACGATTTCGCAATACCAGTATTTTCCTATGAATGAAAGAAAATCCGGCCCTGCAAGAGCCGGATTTTTAAATTGATAACAAAGGAATGCGTTATTTTACTTTAACTTTACAGGTAACCTTTTTGCTCCCGGAGCTGATCGTAATCGTAGCAGTTCCTTTCTTCTTCGCGATAATTTTTCCGGAAGCGCTGACCGTCGCCACCTTCTTGTTAGAAGAAGAATATTTGATCTTCTCCGAGGACGTAATCGGGGAAAGCTCCGGAGTCAATGTGATCTTCTTGCCCTTTTTGAGCGTCAGATTCTTGGGGACTCCTTTGATCTTCTTTGTCGTTACCGTCGAAGTCTGTACGGTTACCTTCACGGTAGCGGTCTGTTTGCCTGCGGTGGTGACTGTGATCTTCGCGCTGCCTGTCTTTTTCTGCGCCATGATCTTGCCGCTCTTATTCACCTTGACGATCTTTGTGTTGCTGGACTTCCAAGAAACGATGGGATCTCTTGGATCAGGAGTGACAGCGACAATCTCCTTGGTGGACTGCCCTGTCTTGAGCGTGATCTTGGAAGCGTTCAGTTTAAATTTGGCGATCTTGGGGAGCACGTTTCTTCCGTTTACCTGTCCGCAGCTACAGATATATTCTTCCAGTCCCTCGTTGGAGACGGTAGGGGCGGTCGTCTGCTGCCATGTGAAATTGTGCGTGTGGCTGATGAAGTTGATAGGGACTACTGTGTTGAGATCTTCATACCCCATAACCCAAATCAGAATATAAGCGGTACCGGTGTATGAGCTCGGCATGCTGATATAGGGGTCTTCTGCTGTGTCATCCATGGTAGATCTAAAGTCATAATTGCACCCATACCCGGAATCCAATTGGAATTTTCCGTAGGGGAAATCTTCGGTCGAGCCGTCCGCGTAGACGACAGTGGCCGTCACGGCTCTGGTGTAAGAATCATCGCTGTTGGGGCAGGCTGCCAGAAGCGCGTCGTCCTTCGTAACGTCAATTCGGGAGACCAGCTTCATTTTTTTTACGTTTACTGTAATGGGAATCTCCTCTGTGATTTCGCTGGGTACTACGTCCTCTGAAGCGGGTGAATATTCGAACTCGACATAATAATCTCCCGGATCAAAAAGGAAGATGTCATCGTCCCGCACCGACGAAAGCTGACCGATGTATTTGGTATAGTTTCCGTTTTCGTATCGCTTAATGCTGCCGCTAATGGGTGAATTATCAGCTATCTGTATATTATAGGCGGAACGCTCGGTAACATTCAGCCTGAACATGTAGTTGTCCGGGCCGAGATTGTAACTCGATGTCTCGAGTCTAAACACATTGAGGTTATTGTATTCATCGACAGGAAGATCAGCGTCTTCCTCCTCTTCATCCTCCTCCGCATTCTCGTCCTCCGACGCGGATATCGCGCTGACCGGAGCGGATGCGACGTTTATCTCCTCAATCGAAAAGTCGACGTCGTCTGTAGACTGCGTCTCTGTAAAGGAGCTTTCTTCCGGAACATCCGCGGAAAGATCGCCCGTGACCTCATCTGTGTCGGAATCGGACAGGATCAGCGGTTCGTCCGCAGTGAGCGTTGCGGAAGGGGGTAATTCATCCGCACCTACGCACAGAACATTTGCCGCGATCAGGCTGAGTGCAATCGCACCGGATAACAGTAACTTTTTCATGGTGTGTTGTCTCCTTTCTTACTTACTAAAAAATTTTGTCATATTTAATTTACCATATAGAGATATTTTGTTCAAGAAAAATTACAAATGCAGGCAAATAATGTTTCATTATGAATGAAAGAAGAGTGGATTTTCATAAAAATAAATGATATACTTATTCGAGAAATTAAGATCGGAACAGGAAAGGAACTTTTATGGATTTCTTACGAATGCTTGAAAGCGCGCGTACACCGGCACTGACATGGTTCATGTCGGCGATTACCTATTTCGGCTCGGAGCTTTTCTTTCTCGCTTTTGCCGTAATTGTGTTCTGGTGCGTCAGCAAACGGGGAGGGTATTACATTTTGCTGGTCGGTTTTCTCGGAACGGCCTGCAATCAGTTTATGAAGATCTGGTTTCGGATCCCGCGGCCGTGGGTGCTTGACCCGGCGTTCCACGTCGTAGAGAGCGCGAGGGCCGGCGCCGGCGGCTACTCGTTCCCGTCCGGGCATACGCAGAGCATCGTGGGCTCGATGGCCTGCGTGCTGTTTCTGTGCGCGCTCGGAAGAAGACGCAGCGGCGCTGTCGGAAAAAATGCTTCGGGGGAAGATACGCGCGGAGCTGATGATTACCGGATGGATGGCAGCCATGACCGTCTGTACGGAAAGCGAAAGTGGATCTGCGCGGTCGCCGTTGCGCTGATGCTTCTTGTGCCGTTCTCGCGGATGTATCTGGGCTGTCACACGCCGTTGGATGTGGGAGTGGCGTTCGCGCTGGCGCTGCTTCTGGCTGTGTGCTTCCGGGACGTCGCGCGTGACGATGCGCGCGGGGAGCGCGCGCTTCGTGTTCTGCTGGCGCTGTCGATTCTGGTCGGCGCGGCGTATCTGGCGTTCGTGGCGCTGTATCATTTTCCGGCGGACGTCGACGCGGAAAATCTCGCCGAGGCGACGAAGAACGCTTACCTTCTGTTCGGATGTTTTCTGGGAATTATCCTTGTGAAAGTGCTGGATGACCGCTATATTCGCTTTCAGGTGGAAGCGGTCTGGTGGGCGCAGATCCTCAAGGTCGTGCTGGGGACGGCCGTGGTGCTGGCAATCCGCATGGGACTCAAGGCCCCGCTCGGCGCGTTGCTGCCGGGACAGGTATCGACGGCGGTCCGCTATTTTCTGATGGTGGTGTTCGCAGGCGCGGTGTGGCCGATGACGTTCGGCCGGTTCGCGCGGCTGGGACAAAAAGGAACCGAAGAATCAGAACAATAGAAGCTCCAGAGGATACATTATGGAAAGAAAAAAAGAGAGAGAACAAACTACTTTTGCATTGAAAGGCGATCTCTGTTTTAGCGAGGACAAGGATCGCCTGCAGATCTGGGAAGATGCCTATGTGGTCTGTGAGGACGGGATTTGCCGGGGTGTGTTTTCCGAGCTGCCCAAGAGGTATCAGAATATTCCCTGCCATGAGTATCCGGGTCGGATCATCATTCCGGGATTGGTCGATCTGCACACGCACGCGTCGCAGTACGCATTTTGCGGGCTCGGCATGGATTTGGAGCTGCTTGACTGGCTGAATACACATACTTTTCCGGAAGAGGCAAAGTACGCGGATCTTGATTATGCAAAAGACGCGTATCGGATTTTTGTGGATGACTTGAAGAAGGGTGCGACGACACGAGCTGTTATTTTCGGAACCGTTCATGTGGAAGCAACGCTTCTGCTGATGGAGCTCATGGAAGAGAGCGGGATATGTGCTTATGTCGGAAAGGTCAATATGGATCGTAACTGCCCGCGCGATCTGTGCGAGGAGAGCGCAGCGCGGTCGGTGGAGGATACGAGACGCTGGCTGAACTTGTGCGCAGAGAGGGATTTCAGGAATGTACGGCCGATCCTGACGCCGCGCTTTATCCCGAGCTGTTCCGATGGACTGATGGAGGGACTTGCGAAGCTTCAGCAGGAATATGGGCTTCCGCTGCAGTCCCATTTGTCGGAGAACACAGGGGAAATTCAACTGGTCAGGGAGCTTTGCCCGAACGCGCGGTTTTATGGCGAGGCGTATGAGCAGAGTGGGTTGTTCGGAGAAAATGCTCCCACGATTATGGCGCACTGTGTGTTCTCATCAGACGCGGAGATTGAATTGATGAAGCAACGCGGAGTTTTTGTCGCACACTGTCCGCAATCCAATGCAGCGCTTGCATCCGGGATTGCCCCGGTTCGCCGATACATGGATCTGGGTCTGCATGTCGGGCTTGGGACGGACGTGGCGGCAGGGTTCAGCTTGTCCATGTTCCGGGCGATTGCGGACGCTATTCTCTGTTCGAAGCTCAGATGGAGCGTGGAGGATCGGCTGCTTGCTCCGCTTAGGCTCGAGGAAGCGTTTTATCTGGCGACCAAGGGCGGCGGGACATTTTTTGGAAAGATCGGGAGCTTTGAGAATGGATACGAGTTCGATGCAGTTGTGCTGGACGACTGCAGTCTGAGCTGCCCGCGGAGCCTGACTGTGAGGGAACGTCTGGAGCGTCTCATCTATCGGGCGGATGATCGGAACATAGAGGCAAAATATGTCGGCGGGCGTAAGATTGCGTGAACAGCCTGCGGCTTGCAGAGTTCCCGCTTTTGTGTGTTGTCTTTTTATTTTCTCTGTGTTATGATGGGATATCAATGAGAAAAATGAATGAAAATATAAGAGTGTATATGCCGTGAGGATAAATGATTTTACGCTGAAAAGCCGCGGCGCAGGAGGAGAAGAATGGAACTGGAAAGAGGAGCTGAAAGGGAAGCAGAAAAGGAAACAGTATCAAAGAACTTTATCGAGCAGATCATCGAGAAGGATCTGGCGGAGGGACATTGCAAGACGGTGTGCACGCGTTTTCCGCCGGAGCCGAACGGCTATCTGCATATCGGACACGCGAAGTCGATCCTTTTGAACTACGGTCTGGCGAAGGAGTACGGCGGGAAATTTAATCTGCGCTTCGACGATACGAACCCGACAAAGGAGAAGACCGAGTTTGTGGAGTCGATCAAGGCGGACGTCGCGTGGCTCGGAGCGGATTGGGAGGACAGGCTGTTCTTTGCGTCCGACTATTTTGAGCAGATGTATGAGGCGGCGGTAAAGCTGATTAAAAAGGGAAAGGCTTTCGTCTGCGATCTTTCCGCGGATGAGATCCGGGAGTACCGCGGCACACTGACCGAGCCGGGCAGGGAGAGCCCGTATCGGAATCGCAGCGTGGAGGAGAATCTGGAGCTTTTTGAGAATATGAAGAACGGCGTCTATGAGGATGGCAGCAAGGTGCTGCGCGCGAAGATTGACATGGCGTCGCCAAACATCAACATGCGCGATCCGGTCATCTACCGCGTGGCGCACATGAGCCATCACAACACCGGAGATAAGTGGTGCATCTACCCGATGTACGATTTTGCGCATCCGATCGAGGATGCGATCGAGGGCGTGACCCATTCCATCTGTACGCTGGAGTTTGAGGATCATCGGCCATTGTATGACTGGGTGGTGCGCGAGGTGGAGTACGAGCAGCCGCCGAAGCAGATCGAATTCGCGAAGCTGTATCTGACGAACGTCGTGACGGGCAAGCGCTATATCAAGAAGCTGGTGGAGGACGGTATCGTGGACGGCTGGGACGATCCGCGTCTTGTCTCGATCGCCGCTCTGCGCCGCCGCGGTTTTACGCCGGAGTCGATTCAGAAATTCGTGGAGCTCTGCGGCATCAGCAAGAGCAACAGCTCTGTCGATTACGCGATGCTCGAGTACTGTATCCGCGAGGATTTGAAGCTGAAGCGTCCGCGCATGATGGCGGTGCTCGATCCGGTGAAGCTGATCATCGATAATTATCCGGAGGATCAGATCGAGTACCTTGACGTTGAGATGAATCTGGAGAACCCGGAGCTCGGCATGCGCAAGGTGCCCTTCGGACGGGAGCTTTATATAGAACGAGATGACTTCATGGAGGAGCCTCCGAAGAAATATTTCCGCCTGTTCCCGGGCAACGAGGTGCGTCTGATGGGCGCATACTTCGTCAAGTGCGTCGGCTTTGAGAAGGATGCGGAGGGAAATGTGACGGAGATTCACTGCACCTACGACCCGGAGACAAAGTGCGGCAGCGGCTTTACCGGGCGCAAGGTCAAGGGTACGATCCATTGGGTGGCGGCGAAGACCGCGGCGCGCGCGGAGGTGCGTCTGTACGAGAACATCATCGACGAGGAGAAGGGCGTCTACAACGAGGACGGCTCCCTGAATCTGAATCCGAACTCGCTGACGGTGCGCAAGGACTGCCTGCTTGAGCCGGCGCTCGCGGATGCGAAGGCATACGACAGCTTCCAGTTCGTGCGGCAGGGCTTCTTCTGTGTGGACGCGAAGGATTCCTGCCCGGATGCGCTCGTGTTCAACCGCATCGTGTCGCTGAAGAGTTCGTTTAAGCTGCCGCAGAACGGAAATTCATAAGAGCCGGACACTGCAGCGGGCAAGGACATCTCAGGGTGGACGCCCCTATAGGTCCTTCCCTGAGACACCTTGCCCGCTGCTGCTGTGCGGTGTGAAGATGATCTTTAGAATTTGCCGCTGTGTCGGAAGGGGTAATTGCGAATGCAGTTTTACCAGTGCATCACGGATTTTATATTTGTGGAGGATGAGCCGCAGCGTTCCGACATCATCTTTGTGCCGGGAGGGAGTTATCCGGACGCGGCCGAGCGTGCCGCCGGGCTGTATCATGCGGGATACGCGCCGTATATCATGCCGTCGGGCAAGTATAGTATCCTGAGAGGGCGGTTCGTGCCGCCGGAGGATGCGATCCCTGTAGAGGATGGGATTCCTGCGGAGAATGCGATCCCTGCGGAGAATGCGATCCCTGCAGGGGATGAGATCCCTGCGGGGGATGAGATTCCTGAAAACGATGATCTGCCTGGACGGTCCGGAGCGCCGAAAACGGTGGGAGATGGATGTCGGACGGCTGTAGAGCCCGGAGAGAAAGAATCAGTCCGGGAGACACAGTCCGGAAGCTATGAGAGTGAGTGTGGCTACCTCTGCGGCGTCCTGCGTCGGCATGGCGTCCCGGAAAGTGCGATCCTGCGGGAAGACCGTGCGACCTTTACCTATGAGAATGCGATTTTTTCCCGAAAGAGGACGGAGGAGCTTGGCCTGAAAGTCAGGCGGGCGATCCTGTGCTGTCAGGCGTTTCACGCGCGGCGCAGCCTGATGTATTATCAGGAGCAGTTTCCGGATACGGAATTTCGGGTCTGCCCGGTCGTTACAAGGGGGATCAGCCGGGAGAGCTGGTATCGGACGAGGCAGGGGATCGATCAGGTGCTCGGCGAGCTGGAGCGCTGCGGCGGACAGTTTCATGAGATCATGTACGGGAAGCTTTCAACCGGGAGATAGACGCGGGAAAGGGAAGCGACCGGCTGTGAACAGGGAGGAGAACGAGACAGAATGATCAGACTGGTGGTGTCGGACATCGACGGGACGCTGGTTCCGGAAGGGCTGGACCGGGTCGATCCGGAGCTCTTTGAGATCATACGGGAACTGAAAAAGAAAGATATCGTCTTTGTGGCCTCGAGCGGACGGCAGTACGCGAGTATGCGGCATGTGTTCGAGCCGGTTGCAGATGATATCCTTTTTATTGCGGAGAATGGTTCGATCGTGATGAATCGTGAGCAGACGATGTCGCTCAGGCTGATCGATCAGGCGATTGCGGAGGAGCTGGTGCGGTATCTGCGCACATGGGAGGGCGGACATGTGATGCTGTCTACTCCGGAATCGATCTGGATCGAATCGAGGGATGAGGTCTTTGTCTCCCTGCTGAGAGATAGCTATCGTATGCAGTTTCGGATCGTCGACGATCTGCTCCCGCTGTGCAGCCGGACCAACAAGATCACGCTGTACCATACCGGAGGGAAGATCGACGCGGTGTGCGAAAAGGTCTGCGAGCAGTTCGGAGACCGCCTGAATGTCATGGTGGCCGGGAATATCTGGGTTGACTGTATGAGCCCGGAATCGGATAAGGGCAATGCGCTGGCGTTGATTCAGGAGACCATGCGGATCTCCGCGGATGAGACGATGGCGTTCGGAGACAACTGCAATGATATCGGGATGATCGAGCGCGCCGGTGAGAGCTATGCGGTGCGAAACGCGCACCCGGAGCTCAAAAAGGCCGCGAGATACGAGGCGCCGTCCTATGCGGAGAACGGCGTCCTGAAGGTGATTCGGGAGAGACTGCTGGGACCGTCCGCCAAAAAATCTGTTTCCTGATCTTTTATTTACGAAGCATTGTCTGTCGACTGTTTTTATCTGCGTATTTTTTCCGCGCAACGGGGCATACTGGGAACAGCGGACGAAACGTGCGGCCGGGAGCCGGACGGAACGCGGCAGGGTATGACAGCGTGTGGGAAATATGCTCTTGGCCGGCGTGGGCAGTCCGACTTGAATGGAAAAAGGAAGACAGGCTCATGGCAGATGCGGCAAAACAGGAAAAACAGCAGGAATATCAGGATTATGTCAAGCATGTGACGCCGACGCACAATCTGTTTTTGGATATGTGTAAGGCATTCGTGACCGGCGGCGCGTTCTGCGTGGCCGGACAATTTATCCTCAACTGGTGCGGTAGGGCAGGACTTGATAAAGAGGCGGCGGGCAGTTGGTGCTCCCTGCTTCTCGTGCTCGCAAGCGTTGTGCTGACCGGGCTGAATCTGTATCAGAAGTTGGCAAAGTTCGGCGGGGCCGGAACGCTTGTGCCGATCACGGGATTCGCAAACTCGGTGGCGGCCCCCGCGATCGAATTCAAGAAAGAGGGTCAAGTCTTCGGCATCGGCTGCAAGATTTTCACGATCGCCGGTCCGGTCATACTCTACGGCGCGTTCACGAGCTGGGTGCTCGGGCTGGGATATTGGATCCTGAAGCTGTGCGGAGTGCTGAAGTGAAATATAGCTACATGGATTCATCTTCGGCGCTGCGCGCCGTCTGCACCGGGATGCCGTTTACCTCGACAGAGTCATCGGCGGGGATCACGAAGCATGTTCGACCGTCGATGACGCGCGTTTCAATCAGATCGGCGCATTCCGGTTTGACATTGATGACGATATTCGGCGTGCGGATCTCGAATTTGCGCGTCTGCGCGACGTTTGAGACGTACAGGGCGGTCTGCGCATCCCCGCCGGACTGTTCAAAGCTCTCATCAAAGTGCTCCAGAGTTTCGTTGGAGACGCCGCTTGCGGACAGCAGGCGCTTCACGTCGTCCTTGTCGAGCGTGAGCGGTTCGGGATCGTCCTTGCGCTCCTCGAGCAGTCCGTTCAGTGTCTCGTGAATCGTTTTGACCGTCTCGTAGGTGCAGTCCTCATGCAGCGTCTCGGCGACGAGCGTATTGAATGTATTGCGCTGGGAGGCCGCGGTGAGCGGAAGCTCACAGCCCAGCAGGAGCCGTGCAAATTCTTCATTCAATTCCTCCGGGTCGCGCGAGTAGTAGAGAATGCTGTGAATGTCTGTGTTGCGGTCGGAGAACGCCGGGAACAGAAAGCCGGTCGCCGGCGCTTCCACGAACCAGTCACGGATGCGCTCAGAGATGCTGTTTGTCTCTTCATTGTAGCAGAGCCCCGGTTTGGACAGCTTGACCGGACAGATCGCACACAGCATAAATTCGTATACATCCTCGGAGGCGTCGAACATTTCCAGATTGTCCGAGCCCCTGCGTGGGATGTCATACGCCGCGTGGATTAGGATAATATAGTAATTCTCCGGATACAGGAAGGTCTCGATCACCTTGTCGTAGAACTCATCGAGAAGCGCGTCGTCCTGCAGACGGCTTGCGCGCAGCCGCATCAGAAATTCCTGTGTCCCGCCACCGGCTTCCTGTGTGAGCGGAAATTCCATGTCGAGCAGGTTTCGGCCGATCGTGCCGGAGAGCGTTTTTTTGAAGATATCGAAATATTTGTACATTTCTTCCTCGGGGAGCGAGAGAAACGCTTCCTTCAGCCTTGTCTTCTTGTTTTTGTCCGCGTCCACATAGCAGCCGCAGATGCGGGTGACGGGACAGCGGTCCGGGTGGAACAGACGACGGATCTCAAGGACTTCTTTTTTGTTCATATGCTTATCTCTCCATTCGTTTTTCTGTTGAGACTCAAAATCTAATTCGGAAGGGAATGCTCCCGACGGCTGATTGTCTTTTTCAGCGAGTATGTAAATAGGTACGGATCACAGCGGCAGCGCCGGAATCACGTAAGTCTTGAGCGCATACAGCAGCAGCAGGTGCGCCGGATAAAACCAGTAGAATACATATTTCAGCTTCAGTCCGCGTTCCCCGTTGTACAGGTAGACCGGGATGAACGCGAGCGGCGCGGGCAGCTCCCACGAGATCGCGGCGGCCCCGCCGATGCACTGGTAGAGACGGCTGTGCCGCATCAGATAAAGGATCGCGATCAGGAAGACGCCCTTGTAGTTGTAATCCGTGTCGATCTTCAGCGCGATGTACATGCCGATCGCGATCGGAATCACGGCGAGGAAAAGATTGCGCGAATCGTTGTCGGTGATCCATCGGATGCCGATCAGTACGAGCAGGCCGATGAAAAGCGTAAAATAGACGTTTTGCTTGCCGGGATCGTACCAGCCCGTCTTGAGCGCAAGGTCAAACGGAATCTCGGAGATCAGGGCGAACAAAAACAGGCGCTGCGCATATTTTCGGACGTCGTGCGTGTGCAGGAATCCCTCGACGAGCAGAAAACAGAAGATCGGAAACGCAAGCCGTCCGATGTCGCGGGAGATATTGTAGATCTGCTGCCACAGCGCCTGAAGCTCCGGGTCGGAGGCGATAGCAGGATGGCGCTGAAGCGCGGTGAGCACGGTCGCGCCGGTGTGATCGATGAACATGGTGACGATCGCGATCAGCTTCAGGGTACTTCCTGAGATGCCACGGAATGTGGCGGAACGGTCTGACATGATGCAAACTCCTTCTTTCCCATGATTTTTCGTGCGGGACTTCGACACGGAAGTCTGAAACAGGATAACTTTTTTTGGCGCATTTGTCAAGAAAGCAGAGAATAAACAGGGAAATCTTGTGCTTTTTTTCAGATATTTGTAAATCTTCCATTATTTAACACAAGAATAACAGGTTTTCCTTTGACAGAAAGAATTTCTTGGTGTATACTTATGTAAGTCTGGGACATGGCTGAGAAATAATATGTATGCATCGTGTTAAGATATCTCATCGAGATTTAACAGATCAAGAGAGAGGATATGGGCACCAAGATTATTGACTTTCATACGCATATTCTGCCGGGTATTGACGACGGCAGCAGGGACATTGACACGTCGTGCAGAATGCTCGAGATGGCTGCAGAACAAGGTGTGGAATTGATAGTTGCCACGCCACATTTTTATGCTTCGAGGGATCGTATCGAGCATTTCCTTGAGAAAAGAGAGCATGCCCGGAATATTTTAAGTGACAAATTGCAAAATTACCCTTTGCAGATCAGATGCGGGGCGGAGGTAGCTTTTTTCCGGGGAATCAGCGGAGCAGGGAAGCTTGACAGCCTTACGGTTGAGGGGACGGATCTTCTGTTGCTTGAGATGCCGTTCGGACCGTGGGAGGCTTCCGATATTGACGAAGTCGAGACGTTGATCGAGGATCGCGGCTATCGCATCCTGCTGGCGCATCTGGAGCGTTATCTGGATCTGCCGGGGAACAAGCGCAGGATCAGGGAGCTTCTGGAGCTTCCGGTCTATGTGCAGATCAATGCAGGGAGCCTGACAGACTGGAGGAAAAGGGGCCGTCTGGTCCGGATGTTCCGCGACGGAAGGGCTCATGTGCTTGGAAGCGATTGTCACAGTCTTCACCGCAGGCCGCCGAATCTGGCGGAAGGCAGAGCGGTGCTTGAGAAAAAGCTGGGACGTGAAGTCTTGGAACAAATCGATTCCAGCGGCTGCGCGCTGCTGGGAATATGAGGAGAGATTACATTGAAAAAAGAAACGGCAATTTATGTGGCATGCGGAGTACTTTTTGTCATTCTGGTGGTGTTGCTGGTCTTCGAGATGCAGAATCCTGAGGGCGGGGTCAAACTGATCGCGCACCTGCTCGGCAACTGACGGGACGGGTGATGTAGTATGACAGCACAGCGTCATCGGAGGATGCGGACGGGAAGCGCGGCGCATCGGCGCAGAAGGACCGGGCGCACGGAGGAGGAGATCAGAAGCCTGAAGCGGAAGGCGCTGGTACTGCCCCTTGTGCTGGCGGTATTCGCGATCCTCGCCGTAGTGATGTTTATAGCGGTTGACAATCGAGATATATTCAGCCTCGACCAGTTTTTGCACCGCGATCTTTACAACGTCGTGGAGATAGGCGGAGTCCGATGCAAACGCAGGACAAGGATCAAGAGCTATCTGTTCATGGGTGTGGACGCGCGGGGCAAGGTCGGAGAGCATGTGAAAGAGGATGGCGCCGGACAGTGCGATGTTCTGGAGCTTGTCGTCATTGATCAGAATGCAGATACATATACAGTATTTCCGATTGACCGCAATACGCTAACAGAAGTCAAATCACTGTCCTCGGAGGGCGAATATTTGGCGACTACAGTCGAGCAGATTTGCGTAGCGCATTCAAGAGGCGACGGACGGGAAATCAGTTGTGAAAATGCAGTCGATGCGGTGTCGAACTTCTTATACGGACAGCCGATCGACGGGTATCTGGCGCTCAACATGGACAGTATTGGAATTATTAATCATCAGCTCGGCGGCGTCACGGTCAAGATTGAGGACGATTTTTCACAGATGGATCCGACCCTGAAAATCGGCGAGACCGTTAAGCTGACCGACGAGCAGGCGCAGAATTATGTGCGCGGTCGTATGACTGTGGGAGACGGTACTAACGCGGGACGCATGAGGAGGCAGGAGCAGTTCCTTGCGAACGCGCAGCCGATTTTGACGGATAAGATCATGGAGGATGAGAAATTCCTCCGCAGCATGTACGATGCGTTGAGTGATTATATGGTGACTTCTCTTTCTGGGAAGGACATCAGCAAGCTGGCGAAGGCATTTCGCTCCAATGAGTACTTTGAACCGCCTGAAATTAAAGGAGAGAAGTCTCGTGACGATCTCGGATTTACTCAGCTCACACCGGATGAGGAGGATGTGGCAAACGCGGTGTTGAAGCTGTTTTACGAAGAAGTATAGATCATAATCACGAATGGAGAATGATGTATGAATGTTGCAGAGAAGAATGTAGAGAACAATGTCTCGGAACTGAAGGTGATCACGAGTGACGCTTTCACACGGCAGGAGAATTCCGATGAGATGGAGATCGATCTGGTAGATGTGGCTCTGATGCTGCTTGACCGGGTACACTATATCATCTTTTTCCTGCTGCTGGGCGCAGTGCTGCTGAATGCGTTCGCGTTTTTCTTTATCGCGCCGAAATACGAGTCGATAGCGAGAATGTATATCGTCTCGGCGTCCGACGATTCGGTAGTCGACCTGACAGACTTGAATATCGGTACGAATCTGACGGCGGACTACGAGGAATTGATTATGAGCTACCCGGTGCTCGATCAGGTGATCGAGAAGCTGGGGCTTAACCTTGAGCCGACGGATGAGGAGGCGGAGTCCGATCCTGACCTCATCGAGAGAAGAATGGGATCTGATTTTGACTCGGAAAAGCTGGCTAAGATGATCGAGATCTCGAATCCGACGGATACACGTATTCTGGATATCACGGTGACGAGCAAGGATCCGGAGCTTTCGCGTGACATCGCGAATACGGTGGTTGCGGTCGCGACCGACTACCTGCCGAGGACGATGGGCACGGAGGAGCCGAATGTCGCGCAGGATGCGCGTGCGGCGGTGCGCAAATCCAGTCCGAGCCTTGTCAGGTTCACTCTGATCGGCGCGCTGATCGGCATGCTGCTGTACTGCGGTTATGTGATCGTGCGATATATGCTGGACGACACAGTACACACGGCGGAGGACATCGAGAAGTATTTCGGCATCGTGCCGCTTACCTCGATCCCGGATATCGACATGGTGAACGAGAACCACGAGAAGAGAAAGAGACAGAGAGAGAAGAAGCTGAAGAGGAAAAAAACGATTGCGCAGGGGGATAAATAATTATGGAAAAGTTGAATCTTGAACTGCCGGAGCTTCCGTACGCGGTGGAAGAGGCGCTCAACCGTCTGCGTATCAATATCAAGTTCTGCGGCAAGAATACGAAGATCATTCTGGTGATCAGCAGCACGCCGAACGAGGGAAAGAGCTTCGTGAGCGTGCAACTGTGGAGGATGCTGGCGGAGGCCGGTTTCCGCACGGTGCTGGTGGACACGGATCTGAGAAAGTCCGTACTCAAGAATCGTCACAGCTTCAGCAGCGATCAGGAGCTGAAGGGACTCGACTATTATCTGTCTGGGCAGGCGGAGTTTGAGGACGTCGTCTATCAGACTAATGTAGAGAACGGCGATATGGTGCCGTGTACCAATCTTCTGGAAAATCCCTCATCGCTTTTGGAGGATGACAGATTCCGCGAGCTGTTTGGAAAGCTCTCTGAGGAGTATCGCTACGTGATCGTCGACTCCGCTCCGCTTGTGGATGTGGCCGATGGAGCGCTGGTCGCCTCCATGTGCGACGGCGCGATCCTCGTTGTGAACAGCGGCGAGACGTCCCGGACGCTCATCAAGCAGTCTCTGAACCAATTGGATCGCGCGGACTGCAAGCTGCTCGGGATCGTCCTGAACAAGACGGAGGTGGCGAGCCGTGCGTACTACAAGTATTACGGCCGCTACGGAAGATATTATAAGGGTTATTACGGCGGCTACGGCGGCTATTATGGCGAGAAGGAGACCGAGGACGCCGGTTGACAATATTTGTTTCTGTTATACTTATTTCGGATATTTGGTGTATACGTGGCAAACGCACCATTTATCATACATTTCCCGGGAAAGGAGGAATGCGGTTATGAAATCCTTAAAGAAGACTTTAGCACTTGTACTTAGCCTTGTAATGTTGGTTTCTGTGATGGCTGTTCCGGCTTATGCCACCGAGGGTCCGTCCAAGACTACGGTGGCTGCTACGCAGTTCACGGAAGCTGTTGAGGTCAAGGTTGATTCTGTGACGTACAATGGCAGTACTCAGACGGGTAAAGTCACTGTTACGTTTAACGGTAAGACCTTGGTAGAAGGCAAGGACTACAAGATCACCAAGCCGGCGACAGGTACAGATACCGGAAACTACACAGTAGAAATCGAAGGTATTGGTGACTACGCAGGCAAGGCGACGGGTACGTTCACCATCAAGGCCAACCCGAAGGGCAAGAAGAGTGCAAAAGCTACCATCAAGGCGAAGAAGGCTTCTGTAAAGCTTGGGAAGAAGAAGGCTACTGCTAAGATCAACGTAAAGATTAAAGCCAAAAATAACAAGGCTCAACCTATTTACAAGATCAAAGCATACCCGAAGAAAACCAAGGCGAAACAGAAAAAGCTTGTGACGATCAACCAGAAGACTGGTAAGATCACCTTCAAGAAAGGTGCAAAGAAGGGCACGTACAAGATTAAGGTTACGATCCCGCGTTACAACAACTTCAAGGGTGCGACTAAGACCATTACGATCACTCTTAAATAACCAGTAGCTAAGCTTGGCTAGAAAAGGATCCCATGGCCACGCATGGGATCTGTTTTCTACCATTTTTTGATTCAGGCAGATTTATTCGGATGCGCGCGTGCGGCGCGCGATCTGAGAGATATCCGCGGTTTGTGCATATCGAGTGTGTATCATTTCTATTTCAAATCCGTTTTCACAGAGCATTCATTTGTTAAAACTTACCTTAATACAGAGAAAAAGATGGCAAAATTATGTTTGCGTATCCGTTTGCCGTATTATATAATAAATTACAAAAGCTACTCGGGAGATTGAGCGGATGGTTTTCAGCAGTCTGTTATTTTTGTTTCGTTTTTTGCCGGCGGTGCTGGCAGTTTATTACATAGTTCCGCGAAAAGCGCGCAATCTGGTGCTTTTGCTGTTCAGCCTCGTGTTCTACGCGTGGGGCGAGCCGGTATATATTGTGCTGATGCTGTTCACGATCCTTGTATCCTACACGGGCGGGATCGTCGTGGATGCCATGAAGCGCAGGGGAAGGCCGAAGGGGGCAAAGGCGGCGCTCATCGTATCGTCTGCGGTCAGTTTGTCGCTGCTCGGATTTTTCAAGTACGCGGATTTTGCGATCGGCACGGTGAACAGCCTCACGGGAATGGGGCTTGACCTGCTGAAGATTGCGCTTCCGATCGGAATTTCGTTTTATACGTTTCAGACGATGTCGTACACGATCGACGTGTACCGGGGCGAGGCCGAGGTGCAGAAGAATCTGATCTCGTTCGGCGCGTATGTGACGATGTTTCCGCAGTTGATCGCAGGGCCGATCGTCCAGTACAAGACGATTGACGCACAGCTTCGCAGCAGGCGCGAGACTATGGAGGAGTTTGCGCAGGGCGTGCACCGCTTCATGCTGGGGCTCGGCAAGAAGGTGCTGCTCGCGAACAACGCGGGCGCGCTCTGGGAGACGATCCGCGCGATGACGTGTGCGGAGGTGCCGGTGCTGACCGCATGGATGGGGCTGGCGGCGTACACGTTCCAGATTTACTTTGACTTTTCGGCATATTCGGATATGGCGATCGGGCTGGGGCATATGTTCGGCTTCCGTTTTCTGGAGAATTTCAATTATCCGTATATTTCAAAGAGCATCACGGAATTCTGGCGCAGGTGGCACATTTCGCTCGGCACATGGTTCCGCGAGTATGTCTATATCCCGCTCGGCGGCAACCGAGTCAACGTCTGGCGACATGTCCGCAACATTCTGGTGGTCTGGCTGCTGACCGGCATCTGGCACGGCGCGAACTGGAATTTCGTGATCTGGGGTGTTTACTACGGTGTTCTGCTGCTTGTGGAAAAGTTTTTCCTCGGGAAATATCTGGAAAAACTGCCCGCCGTGTTCCGCCATATTTACTGCATTTTCTTTGTGATGCTGGGCTGGAATCTGTTCGTGCATGACGACATCGGGCAGGGGCTTGCGTTTTTGCGCGCTCTCTTCGGCGGCTACGGACAGGGGCTTATGAATCGTGAAACCATCTATCTGCTGTACAACAACGCGGCGCTTCTGGTGCTGCTGATTCTCGGGAGCACGCAGCTTCCGAAGAAAGCGGGAGAGCGGATCTGCGCGGCGCTGCAGAGACACGAGGATCTGGAGACAGTCCTGCGGCTGGTGTTTTATGCAGGAATTTTCCTGCTGTCTGTGGCGTGGCTCGTGGACGCGACGTTTAATCCGTTTTTATACTTCCGTTTTTAAGAGCAGGAATAATAAAAAAGAGGTCAATCCTTTTTGTGTGGACTGACGTCTCAACACGAAAGGAAGCACCTCTTATTATCAATATTATTTTATTCACTTATTGAGATTACTATACAACCTACGGTTTAATTTGTCAAGTGGGAAAGGATTGCTTATGCTGTCAAGGGCAAATAACGACAGGCTCTTATCGTTGAATGTTAGTGAAAATTGTATATTGTTTTATCAGATTTGGCAGGAAATGCTTGATCCAAGGACATTGGACATTTACCAATATAGGGTTATGACTTCCTTGAGCGCTTTGATTGAGATGCGGTCGGTTATTGAGAAAACATTATCCGGTCTTTTTACGACAGATGCCAACATAGAAGCCTGCCGGGAGGAACTTCTTTATATACTGAATAACGATTTGATTTTGGAGAAGTACTATAAGCCTCAATTAAATCGCTTAAGAGCTGCTCTCGGAGAAAAACCCAAAACCAATGCAGAGAAGAATAAGCTCTATCATCAGCTTGGATATGTGATAAATAATATTCGGACTGATTATATGAAATATGCATTGGACGAGTTGAAAAGCAGTATTGTACTGGGAAAAACAGATGTTATAGAAAAATATGCCAACATAGTTGCAAGCCAAGCTGTTTTTACAGGATGGTCAGCGCGAGCTTTGTCGGAATTGCTTCGTCTTTTCAGGGAAGATAATTATTTTGAGGAATGCTGGGAGAAGTTCAGGCATTCACTTCTTGATGAAAGTCTGCCGAAACATTGTGTTTTAATTAACATTCCGTTCCGAAATCAGAGTAAAGAGAAACAGCAAAATACTTTGACTACGCTTCAAAAGCTGGGATTTATTGTAAAAACATATAGTGCCATAGTTAATGATTTTTCCTATATTGAAGATATTAACAGACTGATAAATGCAAAAAAGAGATATTTGTGCGTTGAGGTGAAGGCGAAAGATATTTATGCGGCGGCGCATTTGGCAATTACAGAAATATCCGAGAAATTGAATTTTGCGAGTTTTTATAATCTGATTGATGCATGGGATTTGCTATCTGTGGTTATTCTTTCAATCAATGTTCAAAATACATATCATAAATTATTGAAGGCGGAAGATTTATATTCCACTCATGACTATTTGGACAGTTCAGGAAGAGTTTTTGAGGACACAAGACAAATTTTTGCCGAGGATGAGGAGCGAACGATAAGAGACAAGCTACAAGGTTCGTTTGGGTATACGAACATCAGCAGGGCATCTTTATTCCAAGAAGAAAAATATATGAATCTTTGGGTCGCGCTCGAATCATTGGCTCGGACAAATATGTATTCAGATATTATTTCAAATATTAAAGAAACTGTACCGGCTGCACTGTCATTGCGTTATATCTATCGCGTAGTGCGTAATTTTGTCGAAGATTGCAAAAGGTGTCAGGTTAGACTGGATTTCTCTGGATGTTTCGTTGACATGGAACAGGAGACGAAACAGAAAATGGTCAAGGAGACGATCTACATATTTAAGACAGATAGATATTTCGCAGAATTGCAAGACAAATGTCGCGTGAATACCCTTTTAGAGAAACGGACGAATGATATTCGCCGTTTGGTGACGGATATTTTTTATGCAAGAGAGAAGGTGGAAAATCATTATAAACATATTTGCTGGCAAATTCAGCGTATGTACAGAATCCGAAATGAAATAGCGCATGCGGCATTGCGAGAGCAAGCTTCTTTACTTGTATATATCGATCAACTGTACCATTATTTGTCCAGCTATATTTCAGAGATAGTAACCTGTCTCTCAGAAAAACATTTGTCAACATTGGAAGAGTCCCTTTGCCTGATTAGAGACAATTACGATGTGTTTATCTCATTAGCAAAAGACCATGATAGCGTTCTTATAAAAGAGAATGTCCTAGAGACAGGAGTTATTGATTTAATATCCAAGATGTAAGAGAAGGAAATTTATGACTAGACGACAATCCATTAACATCATAGTTTTATTCTGCATCCTGATTTTTGGTTTCACGGCCGCGACGCTTGCGAAACCGGAGACGAAGCACTCCGAGACGGAAAATCGGGATTTGGCGACGATGCCGAAGCTTAACGTCGAGACGCTTCTGAACGGAGAGTTTGAAGCGGATTATGAGACGTACTTGACGGATCAATTTTTCCTGCGCGACGGGTGGATCGGATTGAAGACGGCAGTGGAGCGCCTTCTGCAAAAGAGCGAGAGCAAGGACATTTATTTTGCCGACGACGATTATCTGATCGAGAAGCATACGGGCACGTTCACCTCGGATACGGCGGTGCTGAATGTTCGTGTGCTGCGGCAGTTTGCGCAGATGTACGAGGAGAAGTTCGGCAAGGCGCACATGACGTTCATGGTCGTGCCGAACGCGGTAGATATCCTGCGGGACAAGCTGCCTCCGTATGCCGCGCCCTACGACGAGGAAGATTATCTGGAACAGATCTCGGAGACGCTTCCGGAGGGGACATGGTTTGATGCAGGGGCTGTTTTGCGGGAGCATGCGGATGAGGAGATCTATTATCGGACCGATCATCACTGGAAGACGCTTGCGGCGTTCTATGTGTATCAGGAGTGGGCGAGACGGCAAGGGTACGCGGTTCCGTCGGAGGAGGATTTTGATATTGAGACCGTGACGGAAGAATTTGAGGGGACGGTCCAGTCGAAGCTCGGCATTGAGACGAGACTGGATTCGATTGAGCTGTATCTTCCGAAAGACGATTCGCTTTATACAGTGGAGAAGGACGGCGCTGAGCCTGTGTACCGTGTCTACGATTATTCGGCGCTGGATACGAAGAGTAAGTATAATGTCTTTTTCGGAGGGAATTATGCGCTGGCAAAAATTTCCACGCATTCGGGGACGGGACGTCGCATTCTCGTCATTAAGGATTCTTACGCGCACTGCTTTGTGCCGTTTTTGATCCCGGAATTTGACGAGATTGACATGCTGGACATCCGCTATTACAATCAAAAGCTCAGCGATCTGGTGGCGGAGAACGGATACACGGACCTGCTGTTTTTGTATAACGCGGCAGGCTTTGCGGAGGATACGGCACTGGGCAGGATCGTATATTGACGTTTGAAATTATAGGGGGTATGATATTTGTGAGTTCAGTAAAGGAAAGAATTATCGGTGCAGTGAGCATTATGAACGACAAAGATGCAGAAAAAGTCTGGCAGTTGATTTTGGCGACATTTTCACTGGCGGGCGCCGAAGAGGAAGAGGCTCTTCCGGATGAAATTGCAGCTATAAAAGCGTATCAAAGCGGGGATCCAGAGTATCAACCGACCTATCTGCACGAAGATGTAATAAAAAAATTTGATCTTTCATAAGAGCAATTACAGAGGAGGAAGACCAATGAGTTACGCAGATCACATTTTCATCGACATGTGCAAGGATATCTTGGAGAATGGCGTGAGTACGGAGGGCGAGAAGGTGCGTCCGAAATGGGAGGACGGCACGTATGCCTACACGATCAAGCGCTTCGGCGTTGTGAACCGTTACGATCTTCGGAAAGAATTTCCGGCGCTGACACTGCGCAGGACAGGACTGAAAAACGCGTTTGACGAGCTGCTGTGGATCTGGCAGCGCAAGTCGAACAATGTGCATGACCTCGGCAGCCATATCTGGGACAGTTGGGCGGATGAGAGCGGAAGCATCGGAAAGGCTTACGGCTATCAGCTCGGGGTAAAGCATCAATACCGCGAGGGAATGATGGATCAGGTAGACCGCGTGCTTTACGATCTGAAGAACAATCCGTACAGCCGCAGGATCATGACGAACATCTACGTTCATGCGGATCTGCATGAGATGCATCTCTATCCCTGCGCTTACAGCATGACGTTCAACGTGACGAAGGAGAAGGGCAGCGAGAAGCTGACGCTGAACGCGATCCTCAACCAGCGCTCGCAGGACGTCCTGACCGCGAATAACTGGAATGTGGCGCAGTACGCGCTGCTTGTGCACATGATGGCGCAGTCCTGCGGGATGCAGGTTGGTGAGCTCGTACACGTCATTGCGGACGCGCATATTTACGACCGCCATATTCCGCTCGTGCAGGAGCTGATCACACGCGAGACGCATCCTGCGCCGAAGGTATGGCTCAGTCCGGATGTGACGGATTTTTACGCGTTCACCGTGGACGATCTGCACGTAGAAAATTATGTGACCGGTCCGCAGATCAAAAATATTCCAGTGGCGGTGTGAGCAAATCATGCCGGCAGAAAGACAAAAGAAAATGTGATTTCAGGAAAAGGGGATTTCGGATATGAATATCATCGTAGCGGTAGATAAGAACTGGGGAATCGGCTGCAACAACAAGCTGCTGGTCAGCATCCCTGCGGACATGAAATTCTTCCGGGAGACGACAACCGGAAAGATCGTGGTGATGGGGCGCAGGACGCTCGAGAGCTTTCCGAACGGACTGCCGCTCAAGAACCGCACGAATATTGTGCTCACGAAGAATAAAGACTACCATGTCAAGGATGCAATTGTACTCCACACGGTGGAGGATGTGCTGGAAGAGCTGAAGAAGTATGATTCCGAGGATGTCTACGTGATTGGAGGCGCGAGCGTTTACCGCCAGTTCCTGCCGTACTGTGACGTGGCGCATGTGACGAAGATCGACCATGCCTATCAGGCGGACGCTTACTTCCCAAACCTTGACGAGATGGGAGAGTGGGTCGTCACCGCCGACAGCGACGAGCAGACCTATTTTGACCTCGAGTACACTTTTGTAAAATACGAGAGGCGTGGCTAAACAGCCGCGCCTCATTGTCTTTCAGGAGATTCAGTTCTTTTTCTCTTCTTTTGTTGCCGCGGTTTCTGCCGCCGTCACAGCCTCTTTCGATTCCGCGACGCTTCGCGTGACCGCATTCTTTGCGAGGTAGGAGGCGTAGGTCTCCTGCTCGGCGGCCGCAGCTTTTTCGAGCTCTTCATCGGCCTCAAAGCCGTCGTCAATCATCTCAATCATAATCTGCGCGAACTGCGCGTCAAACTGTAATCCCTTGCCGTGCTCCAGCTCGTTGCGAATCTTCTCGGTCGACAGCGGCTTGCGGTAGGTACGCGTGGAGTGCATCGCGTCGTAGGAATCCGCGACCGCGACAATCCGTGCGAAGAGCGGGATATTCTCGCCGGAGAGTCCTTCGCAGTAGCCCTTTCCATCGTAGCGCTCATGATGATAGCGCGCCACCTGCGGAATCCAAGGCGACTGCTCCTCAAAGCCTTTCAGAATATTGCCGCCGATCATCGGGTGACGCTTGATGTAAGCGTATTCCTCGTCGGTCAGCTTGCCGTCTTTCGTAAGGATCTGATCCGGAATGCCGATCTTGCCGATGTCGTGCAGGAGAGCGCCGTAGGAGAGCTTGTCGAGCTCCTCCTTCGACAACCCGTAGCGCCGCCCGATCTCCGTCGCGTAGGCAGCGACGCGGTGCGAATGGCCGACCGTGTATTTGTCCTTCGCGTCGATGGTCTGCGCAACGATCTCGACGGTCTGATCCGTCATCTTCCGATAGATCTCCTGTTGCTTTGTCATGCGCTTTCTGAGCAACGTCTGCCGAATCAGGACGATGAGAAGGACGAGCAGTGCGAGGATCAAAAGTCCCAGCAACGACCAGAGATACGGGGAGATGTGCTCGAAGAACTGCGTCTCCTTGTGGATCGGAAGCGTAACATCCTCGCTCGGCGTGCCGTCCGCATTGTAACCCTTCAGGTGGAATATGTAATCGCCGCCGGGCAGGTTTGTGTAGTTCACATGGTTCGCGGAGAGGTTTTTCACCTCGATCGGTTCCTCGTCAAAGCCTTCCAGATAATATTCCAGCGTACCGCCTTCAATGCCGTAGCTCAAAAGATCGAGCGCCAGCGTGATTCTCGGTGTGTCGGCGGGCAGATCGATGCGTTTGCTTCCGTAGAAGATCTCATCGTTCGCCTCGACGCTGCCGACCGCTACCTTCGGCGGGATCGTGTTGTAATGAATGTCGTTGATATCGATGTAATAAACGCCGTTACCGGTGCAGATCAGGAGCATGCCGTCCTCGAAATGGTTCCATGAGTTTGCCGTGATGCTGCTGGTCAGGCCGTCCCTGCGCGTCAGGATGCTGTAGTTCGGATTCCCGGCAATGTAGTCCTCGCGTGAGATCCGGATCAGGCCGAAGGATTTCATCAGCCAAACGCTGTCCTCGGTGAGCTTGATGTCAAACACGCTGCCGACGCCCGCGTCGATGTTTTTGATCTGTTGTATGCCGTCGTCCGTCATCAGCGCGACCTCCGAGCCGTTGCTGATCCAGAAGCCGTCCACCTTGTCGTCCCAGACGATGCGCAGGATGACGCCGGACTGGAGCCCGTCGTTCACGGAGATATTCGTCACTTCCTCCGCCTCGGGATCGATCTCGTAGATGCCGTTGCCGTCGCTGCCGGCGTAAATGTGATGGTCCTTACCCTCCGCAATGCAGAGGATCACCTTGTTCTGGACGCCGTCCGCGTCCGTGTAGGAACGGATCACCTTTCCGTCCCGGATGACGGAGACTCCGCCGTTGGTCGCGGCAGCGATATCGCCGTTTGACAGCTCGCAGGCCATGCGGACCTGATCGTGCGCCAGCCCGTCGGCCGAAGTGTAGGAGGTATAATCCTCCGTCTTTGCGTCGTAGCAGACCAGACCGTACTCCTTGTAAGTGGAGATCCAGAGATGCCCGGACGAATCACGCATCAGGCTGCGGATCCGGATGCCCTTCATCATCCCGGTCAGGTCATTGTCCACGCGGGCGCCGTCGCGATCCATAACGGTCAGCCCGTTGTCCGTCGCGATGTAGAGGCAGCCGTCATAGACCGCGGTGGCGTTCACCGTCTGGTCGATCAAATCCGCCTCATAAGCGATATGCAGAAATTTATTTTTGGTGAGCTTGATCACGCCCTTGCGGGAGGAGGCGAACCAGAGGTTTCCCTCGGTGTCCTCGCACATCTGGCTCATGATCGTATTGCTCGACATTCCGTTGATCTTGTAGAAAACGTCACCCTCGTCCAGATAGCCGATGCCGTTGTCCGTGCAGATCCAGAGCTTGCCGTCGCTGTTCTGGTAGACGTCGTTCACGGTCTCACGGTTATCCATCGTGAGAAATTCGACCGTCGTGTTCTCCGGCGTGTAATCGTCGCCGCCGGTGCGCTGCGCAAGGCGGAGGCGCATCAGGTAATTGCTGTCCGTTCCAATGTAGATGGAACCGTCCTGCGCCTGATAGAGTCCGTACGCGAGATTGATCCCGGACAGATCGCGGTCGAAGAGCACGCGGACCTCGCCGTCTATAACGACAAACATGCTTCCTGCGCCGGTGCTTCCCCAGATCACGCCGTTCGTGTCGCAGATCAGATTCTCGATGGTCTCCCCGTCAATCGCCTCGTCGTCAACCAGTTCGAGCAGCATCTCGTCGTCGACAAAGAGCAGACCGTTCGTGGTGCCGATGTAGATCGTGCCATCCGCGCCCTCAGTGATGCTGCGCACGGACAATGCTCCGGCGTCGACCGGAAGCGGGGCTGCGCCCTTTGTGAGCGAGGAGGACGACTCGGCGCTCTTTGTGATCGCGGAAAATGTCTCGTTCTCAAACAGATAGATGCCGGCGTCGTTTGTTCCGATCCAGATGCGCTTTCTGGAATCCTGAAAGAGCACACGAATACCGGTGCGCGGAGCGTTCTCACGCAGACTGCTCATGTTCTCGAACTCGCGGCCGTTGTAGCGGCTTAAGCCCCCGTAGCTTCCGACCCAGATATAGCCGACGTCGTCCTGCATGATGGCGTTGGCCTCGCTCGTGATCATGCCGCTGCTCTCGTCGTAGGTCGTCTCGACGTACTCCATGAGCCCGATTTGACGGACTTCGTTGGACGCCTCCTGTATGGCATCCTGTGCGGTTTCCTGCGCGAGCGCCGCAGAGGCGAAAGAGCATAGACCGAGACAGATACAGCCGAGGGCAATGAGTTTAGAAACGCGTTTTCGCATAAGAATCTCTCCGTTTTATTTTATTTTGCCATAGTATATGGGATAGATATACGAATCCGCAGACAGTACCGGCTTTCGCAAGGTATTGTCGTGCGGCTCCCCGCGAGGGGGCATATCATGTGGTACAAACGACAGTTATTATATCATTACCAGTATATGTTTGTAAATCCTTTTTAATAAGATAAAAGAGAATACGGGACAGAAAATCCATTTCTGGCAGCCTGTCCGTATTCTCCAGCCGTTCGCCTGAAAATTGAGAAAATGGATTCAGAGTTTGCTCTTGGAGCTCCGGTACTTTTCCTCACAGTACTGACAGCGGTAAATCTCCTTCTCCTCATCGGCGAGGAAGAAGATGTGGTCGATTCCCTGCTCGATTGAGGTGATACAGCGCGGGTTTTTGCAGTGGATGATGTTGACAAGCTTTTTCGGCAGCGACAGCTCCTTCTTGGAGACAATCTCGCCGTCCTTGATGATGTTGACCGTGATGTTGTGGTCGATGAAGCCGAGCACGTTCAGATCGAGCTGATCGATCGGGCATTCCACCTTGATGATGTCCTTTTTGCCCATCTTGTTGCTGTGCGCGTTCTTGATGATCGCCACGCAGCAGTCCATCTTGTCAAGCTTCAGGTATTTGTAGAGCTGCATGCTCTTGCCGGCCACGATGTGGTCGAGCACGACGCCCTCGTTCAGTTTCCCTACGTTCAGCATACGCTTCCCTCCAATCCGAGCAGTGTGAGAATCAATGCCATCCTGACATATACGCCATATTGCGCTTGTCTGAAATAAGCGGCGCGCGGGTCGTCATCTACTTCCACTGCGATCTCGTTCACGCGCGGAAGCGGGTGCAGAATCATCATGTCAGGGCCGGCAAGTTTGAGTTTTTCTTTATCTAAGATATAGAAATCCTTCATGCGGACGTAGTCCTCTTCGTTGAAGAAACGCTCTCTCTGTACGCGCGTCATGTACAGCAGATCGAGCTCAGGCAGCGCGTCCTCGAGGCGGACGACTTCCTTGAATTGCTGGTGATTCCGCCGCAGCACATCGTCGCGGATATTGTCTGGGATGCGCAGCTCCTCCGGGGA
>CANQVH010000009.1 GCA_947627245.1 uncultured Lachnospiraceae bacterium
TGGGAAGAAGGCTGCGGCACGGGTCGTGATTCAAAATTTCTATCCAAATGATGATGTAGGCATCGGCTACCTGTGCAACCCGGATCTTGTGGCGTTCTCCGGCGGGACGGCCGGCATCGCGGAGGTGGCCCCGAACGGTGTCGTGACGCCCTTGACAACAGGTTCTGCTTCCTTAAAAGTGTCGCTGCGAAGCGATGCTTCCGTGTGTACGGAAGTTCCATTTGAAGTAGCAACGAATACCTTGCTGAAAGAGCCGACCATTACCAAGATTGAACCGGGTGAGAATGCATCGCTGCAGGAGCTTGTGATGCCTAAATATAACGTGGTTGACTGTTTTGGCAACAAAATGCAGGAGGGCGTGGACTATTATATCGAGTACACGAATAACGATGTGACGACAAATGCCGGTGGTACGGCCTATGCGCGCATCTGGATGATGGGAAATTATGCGGATCCACAGGCGGCCGGTTATGATTTTTATGTCCAGAGATTTACCCTCCCAAAAACATTTTCGTCTACGGACCCTGTATTGCCGCCGGTTTATACCGGGTCGGATGAAGAAGATGATACAGGAAGCGGCTCTGAAACTGAAGAGGGCGGAGATAACGAGGATTATGGCGACAACAACGACGATTATGATGATAATGATGATTATGAAGATCCAGATGAAGGCAGCGGGCAGGAACCAGAGACCTCGCCTGTAGAGGACCCGGACAGCGGTTCCGATACCGACAAAGGGAACACCGGGACTACAAACAGTGGGGGAAGCTCAAGCACAGATAAAGACAAAGGAAGTTCGGGTACTTCCGGATCCAATAAGGATAAGGGGAACACGAACACTTCCAGTTCAAATAAGGGAAACACGGGTTCCGGTTCCAGCAAGAATACTTCCGGCAGCACGGACACCAAAAAGAAGACTATGACGATGAAGCTTGCAAAAACTTCGTATGTGTACACTGGGAAAGCGTTCAAACCGGCTGTGACTGTGTATGTAAACGGAAAGAAGATTGCCGCATCGAAGTATACGGTTTCGTACAAGAACAATAAGAATGTCGGAACAGCAAAAGCTGTTGTGGCAGGAAAGGGGACTTATAAAGGACTCTCTGTATCAGCATCGTTCAATATCACACTGAAGAAGCCTTCTCTGTCCAGCCTGAAGTCTGCCAGCAAGAAAAAGATGGTAGTGAAGTGGGTAAGGGATACACAGGCGGATGGATACCAGATCCAGTATGCACTCAACCTGAGCTTTTCCAAGAGCCTGAAGACAAAGAAGCTGGCTGGAAACAACAAAGTGTCCCTCACACTGAAAAAACTCAAGAGCAAAAAGACGTATTATGTCCGGATCCGCACCTATAAGAAAGTTGGCGGAAAGTACTGGTACAGTTCTTGGAGCACTGTCAAAAAGGCAAAAGTAAAATAAGGACCAGTTGTAAAACAAGTATCGGCTCCCCGGGAAATCCCCGGGGAGTTTTTGTGGCTGTACACCGTAGCTGCCCGTTTTTTTCGATATAAAAAAGCAGAGATGACATATTGGAGATGAAGAAAAATAATGAAAGACAGGAGGTTTCTATATGGGATATTTTAGAAAAATAGATCCTGGAGGCTGGACAGCGGTCCAAGTATCCAATTTCATTGAAAAACTTGACCGTGGCAGTAACTTATATCAGATTTCTGACCTTCTCGACCAGATAGACAGTATGCCTGTCTGTAAAGGGATCATACTTCATCTGATCAGGGAAAATAAGGCCCTTCAGAAGAAACGGAGACTTAAAATATGTACAAGAACAGGAGGAATGCAAGATGCATGCAGAGGAAATCTTCAAGAATGAACTGGGTTCATTTGAAGCGCCTGTATCCGGATACCGTGATTTTACGTTATCGATTCTCAACAGACTCCCTGCCTATTTCTTGACCCCAGGGCGTGACGGTGGCGATAACTCGGTCGTCTCCCATACAAAAGCGTCTGTGGCGTTCGCAAACACGCTCCTTGAGCTGGAGGCATACCGGAGCATGTTTGGGGCATCAGAACGTGACATAATCCGTTCCGCCTTGCTACTGCATGACGGAATGATTTACGGAACAGCAGAAAATCCGGGGCAGATCAACCCGAGTCATCCAGACCTGATGGCGGAATTCATTGAACTGGATACGGAAGCTGCCCTGCCTCCTTTTATGAGAGGAGAGGTCGTATCAGCGGTCAGGAAGCATTCCGGTAACAGAAGCATCAACGGAGCTGGGGTCCCGAATGGAAGCGAGATCGACCGGTTTGTCCATATGTGTGTCTATCTTGCGACCAAAAAGGAGACAACGGTATTGCTTCCGGGTGTTGCGGACTATTACAAGCGTAACCTTGGTATGCAGGCTATGAATGTCGATACTGCTATCAGTATTGTACGGCAGATGACTGACGGATGCTATTGGGATGGGCAAGTATATTCTGACAATAATTCGACGTTTGTTGTCCTGAACAACAGCAAAGTCTATGTTGCAGCCGAACTGCGGGAAGCTTTCCTGATTGTTGGGCAGGCAAGATGTGCAAGTACGCAGAATCATGAGTACCTTCAGCGGGGAACACTCGCATGGGACGCTTTTGTGGCGCTGTATCCGGATTGGAACCACATGGTATATGGCTCGGCTGGGGCTTTGTATATCCAGAGCAAAGGGCAAAACGTGGGCATATCGGACGAACAGGCAAGGGCACTTGGTGTTGTAATCCCATAATGATCGGAAACAGTCCAGCAGAAATGCTGGACTTTTTCTGTGGGCTATGGGAGGCGTGTTTTTGAAAAAACTGACAGGATTTTCTGAATCTTACATATTATCGGCGTTACTATTAAAATTAATTCTTGGGGTGGCCCAAGAGGAAAGGAGATATGCAATGGTTAAGAAGTATTTTCGCCCCTTTATCTGCGCTGTCTGTACGGCTATTTCGGTTCTGCTGGGTGCAGGGAATATTCCGATGTATATTGCGGCTGCTGAGCTGCAGATGGAGTCAGAAAGCGGAGTAGAGCTCACAGGAGAAAGTGAAACCGAAGCAGTTTCAGAAACGGAGACGGAAGCCGTTACGGAAACAGAAACACAGCCCGCTGAGTCTGAAACAGAGCCGGCCACTCAGGCAGGAGCAGATGCGACGGAGCAGACGGAGCCGGCAATTGAACTGGCACAGCCTGCAACGGAACAGATTTCTAACGAGGCAACCGCACCGATAGCTGCATCAGTACAGGAATCTGAGACTGAGGCAGCAACGCTGCCTGCTGCGGGTACGGAGACGGTCGCCAGCACTGAAGCGGATGGAACACAGGAAGGCAGCCCTTCCAGCGGCGGCAAGCAGACAGAATCTGAGAGTACGGGAACCAAAGAGTCTGAGAGCGAAACGAAGTCAGATACCCCGGCAGAAGTGAGCTTCGGCAAGGAAAAGTATGAGCTGGGTGACGAGATCGAGCTTTCTGTCGACAAGTTTGTTGACAGCAAGGCTTCTTCTGCATCGCTGGAGTTCGACATCCCGGTGGGCATGGCATTCAAAGAGATCGGAGCCAGCCCGGTGTTTACTGATCGATCCTCAAAAATCCAGTATAAAAATGATAAGGAGGAATGGAAGGACTATAATGACGAGGTGGATCCGGCTGAAATCAAGGGGCTTCGCATCCTTCTGGAGAAGGAGGAAGAGAAGACCGGGATTACTCAGGAAAAGAAGTTCCTCGCAAAGTTTACGGCTGTAAACCGTATCAATGACGATTTTGAGCTTGTCACGAAGGCGGTGCATGAGGAAAATGAGGACACTGTTACGGCAAAGACCCATATTGTTGTTGAGGGCGAGGTCGCGGATGTTGTGATGACGCAGACCCCGGAAGCCCCTGCACAGGGTACTGAGGTACGTCAGGAGAACAGTGTTGCTTACAAATTGAGCGCTGATACAGTCCTTACGTATACGGTTGATCCCGGGGTAGACCTGCTTGGGCTTGAATTTGAGAAGGATGGCATGTTTATCGGCGGAACTGCTGTTATCACGAGCAACACTGGTGAAACGCAGGTTGAGATCACTGAGAATCTTGACCTGAAATCGTATGCTGGCATCACGAGTGTTAAGCTCACGCCGAAGGCAAAGGTGGAAAAGGGCACGAAGAGCACGTTTGCCGCGGTACTCTCTATCCGTGAGTACATGGACGCTTATACCAATAAGCTCTCTGTCGCGGCTGGGACTTCGGACAATCAGGCTGTGTCCGAATTTTCGCAGGTGTTTGATATTGACTACAGCTCGCTGGAGAAGCCTGTCCTTTCTTACGAGGGCAAGAAGGTAGCGTTTGGCGAGAACGGTGTGATCGTATTAAGTGGGATTGGGATCCATTCGTATAAGACTGTGAACAGCCTCGATTATGCGATCATGACGCCTGAGTTTGCAACGATCCGTGAAATCAAGCTTCCGGCGTTTACCGGGGCGTCATCCATTTCCGTCTATGCCGAGAACGGGAACACGGAAACCCTTCTGGGCGAATACAAGCCCGGTGATACGGTGAGTGTTGAAAAGGATGGCATTTCCGGATTCCGTTTTGCATTTAAGCTTGACGGCAATGACCTTACCATGACGGAGAACGGTTCGATCACCCTTGCAAGCCTTAATGAGAACAACCGCGTGAATTATTTTGCATTCCGTGCTTCCATGAAGGCTGTGACGCCGGATACGGAGATGACTTCCATTTCGGATATCCTTGCGGTTACCTTCGAACTGTACAAGAAACCAAACAACAGCCAGACGGAAACCGAAAAGCCGTCCGTTACGCCGCAGCAGCCACAGCAGCCGCAGCAGCCGGTGCAGCCGCAGGTACCTGTTGATACGGATGTACCGGATGCGGATGATGACAACGATGACGAACCGAGCGAATATGATAAGATCAAGGAAAAGGAGGAGGAAAAGAAGCAGTCTATCGTCGATAAGACGCTTGAGTCAGATAAAGCCTCAAAAGAAAAGCAGAAAGAACTGCTTGCAAAGCGTATTGCTTCTATCCGTGGCAGCGCGATCAATATCAATGCTGTTTCTACAAATGACGAAGCTGGGACAGAAGGTACTACAGAGGCAGCTCTGGATTTCGAAGACTGGCTTGTAAAGCCGATCAGCGAGGGTATTGTGGAGAACCTTGTACCTGCTGAGGTGCAGCCGATCGATGAAGGACTGATCGAAAACCTTATTCCTTCTGAGGCATAAAGCTTGTATCGCTTGAAGCAGAAAATGGGGCCATCAAGCCCCATTTTCCTTTGCAACATATTAAGGAAATGGAGACGATAAAGTTTCCTGTATAAAAACGCTCCGTTAATTATTGTTTCTTACATATTGGAACCAGCCAACTGGGATCTGCTGTTTGCACGCATTTCCCCGTATTTTTACTGCAAGGAGGTTTGTATGTCAGAAATCAGAATATCTTATGACCTGTATGATGGAATGTGCGATGTGCTGTCGGAGCTGGGAGCAGGTGAAGCCATTATCCCGTCATGGAATGTGATCAAGAGGCTTCATAAACTGGATGTGGGACTTACGGCAGGACTGCTCGCGTACTTCAGTGAAAATGCAACAGCTTCAAATGATGATGAAAAGAAGAGGCTTACCTATATCAATGAGCTTATTTCTGAATATGTAGAGTTCTTTGAAGGAGATGAGCCTGATGCGGGCGTTACAGTTATCAAGGAAGGCGATTATACCGCCATTACAGAGCTCGCAAAAGAATGTATTCCTTATATGAAAAAGGATATGCCCAAAGAAAGCTCGGTGGTAAAGCAGCTTGGACCATACATCCGGTACTGCTTCCTGCTTGCTTATTGCTTTTATGAAAAGGCAGCAGGCAAAGCTCCGGGACTGAAGAAGATTCTGGTAGATAATTTTCGTTTGGAATGGGATGAAAAGCCGGTTGAGATCACGCAGACGGAATATGAGGCACTGTTGGATGATTTCGCATCCAACCGGTATGGCAATGAGCATTGGGTTCCCGACATGGAAGATGTTATGGATTATATTATCCCCAATTTCCCTAAGTGCTATGATTTTGTGTTCTGGATCATCGAAACACAGGAGCCAAAATCGGGGAAAGAGAAAGCGACAATCTCATACCTCCGGGAGCTGTTTGATAAAAATGTAAGGATCCTTGATAAAAATGGAAAAAGGAGTGAGACACTATGGTCGTAATATACGCTGAAAAACCGTCTGTCGGACGGACGATCGCATCTGCACTCGGTGGCAGCACGTTTGACAAATCGCAGGAAAAACAGGGATATTTCATTATTATGTACCGAGGCCTTGAGCATGCGGTTACATGGGGCGTCGGGCACCTTTGCGCACTTGCAGAGGCAGCACAGTATAACCCGGACTACAAGAACTGGCGCAACCTTCCTTCCCCGTTCATCCCTGATGATTATAAAATCGTGCTGAATGAAAAGGGCAGGGATATCAAAACCACGTATCGGACTGTAAAAAAGCTTTTTGACCAGGCAGACTGGATCATCAACGCTACAGACTTTGACCGTGAGGGAGAGCTTATATTCTACTACCTGTACCAGTATTCCGGATGCACGAAACCCGTCATGCGTGCGAACTTGGCGAGTATGGAGGATGAAGGGATCAGGCAGACTTTTGACAGCCTGATGAAAAGCTCTGATTTCGCGGGTCTCCTTGCATCCGCACGCTGCAGGAGCATTGCTGACTGGGTGGTCGGCTGTAATCTCACGGTTGCCATGACGCTTGCCGCAGGTTCACAGAATATCTGCTCGATCGGGCGTGTACAGACCCCGACCCTCGCCATGGTGGTGGCACGAGACGAGGAGATTGCAAACTTCAAGCCCGAGGACTACTTCACAGTCGAAGCAAAGTTCACAAAAGCAAATGGTGAGTATTATAAGGCTGTACATAAAGAAAAACGCTTCAAAACGAGGAATGAGGCAGAAGCAGTGCTGGCACGCTGCTGCAGCAGCAGGGGTACGGTAACTGATATCGAGACAAAGGAATCTTTCCGGAACGTGCCCGGACTTTATGACCTGAACCTTCTGCAGATGGCCGCGAACGGAAAGTATGGGATGAGCCTGAACACTACGCTTGCTGTTACGCAGAAGCTGTACGAAAAGGGGCTTGTCACATACCCGAGGACAGACTGCCATTTTCTGCCGGAGGATATGAAAGACAAGATCTTAAACGTGCAGGAAATGCTCCGGAATAATGGTTTTGGACACCTGTTCAATGCAGATGCTGATCCGCGGAACATGTCGGTCAATCCAAAGCGGTTTTTTGATGACAGCAAGCTGGGCAGCCATTTTGCAATCGTCCCGACAGAACGTGCAGCCTCTGGGCTTGACCCTGATGAACAGAAGGTCTATGGGCTTATAGCGGATTCCGTGATCCGGATGCTGTATCCGCCGGCTAAAGTCGCAAGCACGACCATCATTACGGCTGCCGGCAATGACGAGTTCGTTTCAAACGGGAACATGGTGCTGGAGAAGGGATGGCTGTTTGTAAATGGGGAGCTGAAGGAAGAGCTGCTGCCGGATCTTACGGAAGGGGAACAGGTGTCCGGTGAGTATGCTGTGGAGGCAAAGAAGACGAAACCTCCTGCGCACTATACGGATAAGACGCTCCTTGCAGCGATGATGTCAGCAGGAAAGATCCTTGAAGAAGACGAATTGCGCACATTCATGGACCAGCATAAAATCGAGGGGATTGGGACCACGGCAACCCGTGCCCCGATCATCGAGACGCTTCTGGGACGCGGATATATCGTCCGGGACAAGAAAAAGATCCTTGCAACCCAGCGTGGAATAAACCTGATCCATACAATTCCAGTTGAAGATATTAAGTCGGCCGTGATGACGGCAAAATATGAAAAGCAGCTTGATATGATTGTCAATGGGCAGGAGACCCCGGAACATTTTCTGGATGGCATTTACAGGGACCTTACGCAGTGGTGTAACGAGATCCGGGCGATGCCGGTGAGGGAGAAGCTGGGGGAGAAACCGTCTACGGATCTGATGTGTCCATCCTGCGGCGCACCGCTTGTTAAATTCTCGTGGGGGTATGGATGCTCGGAGCACAATAACGGGTGTAAGTTCTCTATCGGGAAGATCGCAGGGAAGATGCTTACCGAGAAACAGGTAAAAGAGCTGCTTTCACAGGAGAAGATCGGGCCACTGGACGGGTTTAAAAAGAAGGATGGGGGATCCTTCTCCGCTTCGCTGAAACTGGTAGCAGAAGAGGATGGTACTTACAAGATCGCCTTTGATTTTCCGGGTCCTAAGGCAGATGAGGAAAAAGATCTGTATTCAACCTGCCCTGACTGTGGGGCAAAGATTATAAAAGGACGGTGGGGATGGGAATGCAGTGCCCACTGCGGAATATCCGTCCCGTATGAGCTCTGCAAGCGCAAGATCGAGCCAAAAGTGGCTGAATCCCTTCTCGCTGCGGGAAGCACGCCTATCCTTGAAGGGTTCATCAGCAAGAAGGGGAAACCGTTCAATGCATCCCTCACATTTGAGGACAAGAAAGTCAAGTTTGTTTTCCCAAACAGGGGATAAGGAATGGGCCGCCCGCCGGCCTTTTTCTTTTTGGCATCATCCCAGATGACATATTGGAGATGAACAATATTTTCTGATGAAAGGAGATTCTATATATGGAAATCAAAAAACTTGTAACGGAGAATTTTAAGGCATGCCCGGACGGAACTTATCAGTTCGGGAAAGTCAATGTCCTTATCGGCCCGAACGGAAAAGGAAAGACTTCTCTTCAGAACGCTCTGCGTTATGTGCTTACGGGAAAACTTCCGGAGGATCCGATCAGGCATGGAGAGGACCATGTAACCGTTTCCGCAGTCCTTGATGACGGACAGAACACAACCATTGAAAGAACCAATTATGTCGCAGACACATGGCGGATCAATGGTGAGGAGGTAAAGGAAAAGGATTTCACGGCCGAAGTACTTAAAAACCGCGATTTTTACGAAAGGAGCGGCAAGCTTTTGGCAGTGAACAGGGCTCACACAAACCGGTTCTTTTACAACAAGGACCAGTCAACGCTCTGGGATTTCCTGCAGAATGGCAGGGTGGAAGGCTCCAAGATCACCGGATTGAAAGAGCTTGAGGTTGAGCTGGAAGACGGCACGGTTTTGTACTTGATCAGGTCAAAGCCGTCCAATGCGCGTATTGATGGAAAAACATCTACGGGCAAGGCTGTGACGGAACTGCTTAGGGACCGGATTGGCGGCGAACCGAAGGGTCTTGAGCTGGTTACCTCTTCAGAGGTTTTCCAGGCCATGCATATTGGTGACTTTGGACGTTACCTTATGAGCATGGTACCCGTCCAGCTTGACTTTGAAAAGCTCTCACAGCTTGCAAAGCTCACAAAAGATGAGCGCGACGTGCTCAGCCCTCTGTTCCCACCGTCCCCGTCACCTGTAACACCGGGCGATGTAGCCTCCGTGCATAAGCTTCTTATGGCTACACGGCAGGGTATCACGAAACGCATGGAGGAACTGCGGGCGAAGGCCCAGTTCGAGGGCCAGCTTCCGCCTCTGACACAGGAGAATGTGGACAAAAAGATCAAAGAAATCAACGGGCAGCTTGCAGCGTACGACCAGCTAAAACAGGCATGGGATGTGTACAAAAAGCGTGTGGAAGAGCGCCGGAAGTCCATCAGTACGCTCAGGGAGTGGATTGAAAAATACAATTCGTTCGGGCATGTGGATAATCCGACAGAAGGGGAGCTTCAGAAGCTCCTTGCGCAAGAAACCGAAATCCGTTCGCGTATCATGCAGAATGAAAAACAGGCGGTTTTGCTCCAGCAGTCAAATGTTCCGCTTAAGAAGATGCTCGATAATTTGGACACAAAGGTCTGCCCGTTGTGCGATAAGCTTGTCTGCAGCACGGACAAGACTGGGGCAAAAAAGGATCTTGCCGACGCGATTGAAGCAAATGAGGCAGCATCAGTGTTAGCATCTCAGACGGCTGAAAAGGACAAGAAAGCCTTGGAGCAGTTGCTCGCCGATGAGGAACGGGTTAGAAACAATGTGAGCCGCTTCAATGAGAAGCTGGCACTTTACAACCAGATCGAGGACTTCAAAAAGTCAATCCCGGATGAGCCTAAGATGCCGGCTCCTCTTCAGGAACCGGCCGGGCTTACGGAAGAGCTGCAGAAGTACAGCGAGTACAAAAGGCAGTATCTCCTATACGATGAATGCAAGAAGAGTCTTGCTGATTATGAGAAGGTAAAAATCCAGCATATGCTGTATACAAGTCTTGTCAGGAAATCAGAACCGAAAAACGGACTCCTTACAGTTACGATACTGGATTATCTCCTCACTCCTTTCGCAGACCATGTAAACCATTTTGCGAAAGGGATCTATGGAGACACGGAGCTTCAGTTTAAGATGGCAGATTCCGGGCTTCAGGTACTCTGCAAACCGCATGGAAGGGATTGCTTCCTTCCGGTAAACGTCCTTTCCAGAGGTGAGGCAATGCTTGCTACGTTTGCGCTCATGGATATGGTGTCCAGCATCTCCAATGCGAGAATGCTTATGTTCGACAATCTGGAGTCTCTTGACGAGGAGTCGCTTGGGAAACTTATTTCCATGTTCCAGACAGATGAAATGTTATCCCAGTATGATCACATTTTTCTTTCGATGGTGGGACATGGGAGTATTACTGATGTGGTGGAAAAGTTCCCTGTTACCGTTCTTAACTTCTGATTTTCATGAAAATCCCCCCCCGGTTTAGGCTGGGGGATTTTTATATTTTGCTATATCGCGTTGAAACATTAGCTTTTATACGTTTTTTTTGTATATATAAAAATTCCAGCCATACAGTCTGCATATTGGTTATGCCAGTCATTTACAGGGGAGGAATGAAATATGGAAAACTTAAGAAATGCATCACTGGTGGAAGGATTGTTGACGGATGATTATGAACTGCGGGTGTACTCCGGAACAGTTCTTGCCAAGAGGTTTGGAAATGAGGTGCTTGAGATGATCGCTGCAGCTTGGAAAGGAGAAGGGGACTTTCCGCATGCATTTTATAATGACAAAGGCTGCCGCGAAGCATTGGGCAGGGCGGACCATGAATTCCTGTCCGTGTCCGCAATCATGGACTTTTACAGAAACGGCCCGGACAAACTGCATGCCTGCGTAAAAAGGCAGATGGTCTTATCGCATCGGGACTATATTTTTTATCTGATGAACCATTATTATCCGTCTTTTGTCAGGTCGTACGCAGACGACCTGTATGATTGCGGGGTCATTGGGCTTCTGGCGGCTATGGAAGGGTATAACGGGCAGAATGCATTCACGACGTACAGTAAATTTTATATTATCCATGAGATGGCGTCCTTTACTTATTACCTGCAAGGGAACCCTTCCTGTTATTATGCGAAAATTCAAAAACAGATCCGCGACGTGATCGGCAATGATATTGATACAGATATCTCCATAAAAGAAATATCAAGGAAGACAGGAATCCGGGAAGATATTGTTGTACGTGAACTGAGGATGATGCATACGACGGAATTTGTCCGGATCGATGAGTTCCCGGCATTGGTTGAGGGTATTGTTGACGAGCGAGTAAATATTGAGAAAACGGTTGAGGATAGATTACTGTATGGGATGCTTAAACAGGCTGTGACAAAACTTGAAAGAGAAGATAAAGAACTGCTCATGCTTTATTTCTGGAGAAATTATTCATTCGGACGCATAGCAAGGGAAAAAGGGGTCTGCTACAGCAGGGTAAAAAAACGATACATGCAAATACTTGACGCTTTGCGCAAAGAGATCATATAATTCCATTCATTAACGCGGTGGCCGGGACTCGAACCCGAAAGCCGCTTGACGCGAACTACGGATTAGCAATCCGCTGCTGTACCATTGAGCCACCACCGCATACGCCGCAGGCAGGATTCGAACCTGCATGCCGTCTCCGGCTGCCTGTTTTCAAGACAGGTGCTCCACCAGTTGAGCGACTGCGGCAAATATTTCAGCGCCACAGGCAGGATTCGAACCTGCATGCCGTCTCCGGGTACCTGCTTTCGGGGCAGGCGCTCCACCATTGAGCGACTGTGGCAAAACGCCGTCTGCACGATTTGAACGTGCGCACCGCCGAAGCGGTGGTCACCGGTTTCCAGCCGGGCACATTACCATGCTCTGTCAAGACGGCATATGGATGGGCAGGGAGGGATTTGAACCCCCGAAGCCTTGCGGCAACAGATTTACAGTCTGCCTACTTTAACCTCTTGCATACCTACCCGTATAATTGCCCTTGCCGGGCAGCCGCCCCTGAGGGACTCGAACCCTCACTTTATGGCTGAGAACCATACGTCGTAACCTTTAGACTAAGGGGCGAAAATCGTGCATGGGGGAATTGAACCCGCCATCTCCGGATTGAAGGGCCGGCGTCGTAACCACTTGACTAATGCACGGGAGTGGGGCGGGGAGGTGTCGAGCCTCCATCCTGCAGGTTTTCAGCCTGCCGCTCAGACCGCATAAGCTACCGCTCCATGCTGCACGGGCTATGCCGTGCATGTTGCAATGATATCGTCAATGCGCACATTCCAGATGCTGGAAAGCACGACAAGGTTATCTACGGTCGGAACAGCCTGCCCGTTCTGCCATTTACATACGGCTGCCGCGGAGATCCCGCATATTCGCTGGATGTCCTTGATTGTCATTCCAGCCCTGATCCTCATGTCCCGGATATTCTGACCTGTCTTTACCGTATCAATGATCGGCATTTCTATCATCTCCTTTCCAAAATATACTGCAAGTCGGCATAGAGAGACTCGAACTCTCATCCTGTTGGACTGCATCCTGAGTGCAGTGCGTCTGCCATTGCGCCATATGCCGATCGTACAGGAGGTGGGGTTCGAACCCACGAGCCCGGTTTTTTGAAAACCAGAGGTCTTCCGGCTGCCTTCACTCCTGCATACCCCGGATGGGATTCGAACCCATAAATACACGGTCCTTAGCCGTGCCTGTGTGCCAGTTCCAGCACCGGGGCAGATGTACCTGATAGGATTCGAACCTACAAAAAAAACCGCTTTGCGTGGGTTACGCAAAGCGGTGTATGCAGTATATTCTTGATTAGGAGGATCCTAGACCTGCAGCCTTACACTTTCCGTTCTATCCACGCGAAATAATCCCTTGCACTCAAGATACAGGGACTCTGATTCGTATGAATAAAACAAACTGGTAATCGTTCTGCAGTTCATAGCCGTTCTCCTTTCTTAATCCTGTACCTATTGTATCAGTCCTTTTCCAGATTTGCAATACAACTACAAGTTGAATTTGAAAAAAATCTTTCCCTTTCCATGGATTTCTGCTTTTTTATTGAGAAGGCATGTGCAATGACATATTTGAAATGAAATGATGTACCGATGGCCAGAGCAGAAAAACAGATGAGCCAGAGGTGTAAATTCCGCAAAGGAATAATAGCAGGAACTATTTATCCGAGGCTCGTCTGTCATCAGATGAGCCTTCTTTTCATGAAAGGGGAAATCGGAAGATGACAAACGAGTATTTAAAAGTAGCAAACGGGGACGCTGAGCTTATGGGTAATGTGGTCCACCAGATGCGTGGACATAGAACCGTGCCCGACTATTCAATGGACTGTGGGTATGCCGGCAGGACACTCACGAGAATTACCGGAAATGAGAGAAAGTCCGACATTTCCGAAAAAATGATGTCCGTGCTTTATGAAAACAGGGATCCGGAATCCATTATCACAGATGATAACGTGCTTGCAGCGAACGGATGCATTAAAACGGAGTACCTTGACGCAATGCGGCGTAAAATGGTACGAGATGGGGTTTTCGTTGTTACGAAGATGCCTGAGATGGGTGCGGATATTTTTTCAGACCATGGTGATGGATGCTTTTCTCTGTGTACCATGGAGCAGCCGGTTGAATTTAAAGCCAAGACAAAAAAGAGGAGAGGCAGAAAATTGAAGGTAGCTATGTCCATGGATACCATGAAGGTCGTGGAGAACATGGAGAAAACCCTTACGGAAAAGGAACGCAAGGCAGATTCCTATGTGGCATTCCTGTGGGATCTTGCGAAGTTTTCCCTCGCGCTTAGCGCAAAGGAATACAATGTGCTGCGTTACCATGTCCGGCGTTTGTCAGAGGATGCCTTCTTCTGCGCTGTACTTCATGATTATTGTGAGCTGGTGGAGTATGATGACGCCCATGATATGGAAAAGCTGAGAAAGTTCTTCAATGGCGAGAGGGCAGATGTTCCGGAATGGGCAGAAGAATCGAAGGATTGTTTTGATGTCCTTTATGACTTGCTGTTCGTGTTTGACAGGAACTATTTAGGGTAAGGAGGCGGAACGATGGAAAACTCGAAAGAAAAATACTGGAAAGAAGTCCGAGAGCAAAACTATATCAATGTCATGGATGTTGATTGCTCACTGGTGATCAAGCTTATTGACATCGCACGGGGGAAGAAGTCTCTTGAACGGTTCCTCCATGACAACAAGCTTAGCTGTTCTTGTATCTCCAATGTTATATACGGGCAAGTGAAAAGGATGCATGTCAAGGACATTGTGATTATTTCACAGAACCTGCCTTCCGGCAGCCCTGTGACAAAAAAACTGCTGCTTGCCGCAAATGGCATCTATGAAAAAGAAGGCAGGATGGTGTCCTTGGAAAAAATGACAGCTTCCATACAGGAATCGCGCAAGATGATCAGGGCCTTGGATGAGCCGATTAAAAAGAGCAGCATGTCTGCTTCCAAAAAGTATAAGCGTAAGAAGCTGGAACAGCATAAAGGGGAAAACAGCAAAAAGGCAGAAATAATGGCATTCCCTGTGGAATACGACAGCTATGAAGCCTTTATCGACGACCTTTCTTTTTATGGAAAAAGGCAGCCGGAATCTGTTTTGTTCTTTCTGAAAAAGAATCAGAGGCGTTTATTTGCGGACAAAGATTTTTGCAGGGTTCTTTCTTTGTACCGGAAATATGCGGATGCTGAAAAGGAACAGCGTGTATCTGATCTAAAGGCCTTTTACGAGAATGGGACGGATGTACAGGAATGTAAGCCGTTATCGAACCGGTATAAGCTTATTTTGGATACCTATTGCAAAGCGTGATTTGCTGCTTCGGAAAAATGTTCTGTATGGGAACTATAACAAATATGAAATGGAGGAACTTATTATGAAAACTGCAAAAATAACGCTTGACGGCGGATATTTTAATATAAAGAAACCAGATAGAAACCTTGTAAGCAGCATCATCCTTGACTGCATTGGCCCGGCCAGAAACATAAGCGGATTTGAACGTGAATGCGGACTGGCAACAGGGAGCATCAGTAAGGTTCTTCATGGAAGGACGACAACGCCGATGAGCCTTGACAAGATGCAAAAAATTCTCAACAAAGCGGATAAAAACTGCCATATTACCATGGATGGTTTTGCAGCCGCCAACGGACTGCTTTCTGTCAAGGCGGCAGAGAGACTCCTTGAGTCCTTGAAACCCGCCTGCAAGGATATCCCGGATTACAGGCGTTTTGAATATAAAGACGCGGAGCTCGTGAGATATCCGGTTCCCGATGTTGATAATTTCGAAAGGTTTACTGAAAACCTGTCGTTCTTTGTTGAGAACTATGCGGTAACACGTGGGTTGATGCTCAAAGCGGACGAGCTGTTTGAGGATAAGATGCTTGTCCTCAGCCTTGAGAAGTGGAGATGCCATTTTTATTCTGAGGGCATGCTGAATACGGGTTCTGTTGAAGAGGATCCTTCTAAACCGCTTGTTTCGCCGAAAAGCCTTGCGGATAAGTATGGCAAAGTCATCCTGAAGTCTCTTGAGACGATGGGATATATGGCTGTGCTGGCTGGCTGATTGATTTGTGAAAACTGTCCTTTTTATAAGGGCAGTTTTTTTGTACAGAAGATGCAGGATTACATATTTGAGATGAATATATTTATTGAAAAAAGGAGGATATGTCATGTACGATATTATGTTGCTGGAGAAACCATTGGATGATGGGCTTACCCGTGCGGAGATCATTGACATGCTTGATGCCATGTCATTCGATGAGGTCAGTATACTCGAAATCGATAACCCTCAGGGTTCTTCCGTAGCGGTTGGATTCATCACCATGCCCGCTTTTGAGTCAATAAGCTACGATTCCAGCAGACTGGCGGAATTTATAGGAAATATCCTTGGTGATATCTCGAACGAGAACGACCTTGGAGTATATGATTTCCAGAATTCCCCTAATTCCTGCAAGCTGCGGGTATATCTTTCCAGAAATATCGGCTGAGAGAAAGGCGCCCTTCGGGGCGTTTTTCTCTTGTATGGAAACGGGCTTTTGGCAAAGCGTTTTTACATATTATAAGCGATAGCCAAATTATGAAGAAAGGAGAATATTATGAAGGCTAAAATAAGGAACTTTACAGGTTTTCTGGCAGACCGCATCGGTATGGGCCAAGAACAGATGAAGGTTGAATACGACAGACGGAAAGAAATCCTTGATGCCGTATATGTTGAAAAAGGGTGCAAGGACAGCGAAATAGGCAATGTCCTGAATGAGTGGCTGGCTGAGCACAGCCCGCTTTATGGCTGTATCGGGGAGCAGTACCGGGTAAACTCGGATAATCTCCAGACAGCGCTCCAGGTTGCTTCCTACGTCGAAGAATACGGACTGAAGTGGGATGTCATGGATATCTGCCTCGGGTACGCACTCGTGTCATACGGCAGATGTGTTACCATTGCGATGGAGGAGATGCTGTATGAGATCGAAGAGCCGGCGGATTACTCAAATGTCAGTATCTCCCAGCTCAGGAATCCTTCCGATTCCCTGCCGGCATTTTTGCCTGCCGGGCTTGATGATGAAACATTATCCATGGCGACAAAGAAGGAAGACGATCTCCAGACCCAGCTTGCAGCAATGGAAGCAAGGGAAAAGGATATTGAAAGCGGGGCAGCAGAAGAGCTGTCTTCGCTTATGGAAGAAATCCGCAAAAAAGAACTCGAACTGGAAGCACGTAAAAAATCCATGATGGCTGAGCTGCAGAGAGAAAAGGACGCAATGCTTGAAAAAATCAACCAGCTCAAAAAGCAGATCTATGTCATGGAAGCGGAGATCTACCGCATCCAGTGCTTTGAGGGCAAAACAGTGGAACTCCTGAAACTCCGAAACGGCCGTAATGCTCCGGATGACACACCGTTTGTGCTGAACCAGAAGCTGTTGTATCTGGATGAGGATCTTTCAAGACTCCTGTCTGTATACAATGAAGATATTATGAATAACTACAGGATCTTCGAGGAAGCGGCGAAATACAGTGACGAACTTGTTGACGCGTTCTGTCACCAAGAGAAATGCATCACTTTCTTCAAGGTATCCAAGGATGCAAAGGAGTTCGGTTACAACGACAAGGGTATGGTCGCTGCATATTCCATGCTCCACGGGCAGAAGATCGGGTTTCTGATCCGGAACGGAGAAAACCTATACTGCGGGTGGATGGAAGAAGAATGGAAGAAAGATTCCGCGCTTACTTTCTCCGAAGATTTTTTCTTGCGTTCGGGGAGCTCTTACGTGTCTGCCGATGGCACCCAGACGGCAAAATCCACGCCGGTAGGGGAACGTGTCAGCCGCATGTTTGCGCTGTCAATCCTCCAAGGACTCATCTCTAGGGGAGACATCCTTAACTTCCCGGAGCCGGTAAGCATTATGGAACAGTCGCGCTACATCGTGTTCAATTACGCGGACATGTGGTTGGATGACAACCGGTACGGTGACTTTGAGACCATTGTCAGGAACCTGCACCATTACAATAAGGTTGGGGACGATATCCTCGTCGTCCAGAGGCTGTTTTCGGACTCAAAAGGCGAGAGGGGCATCGGTTACGCAAACCGTACGCATGACTGCTCCGTCCCATCCGGGCTGAACCGGATCAACCTTATCGAAGATGGACGGTATTATGTATCCGCAGAAAAGACATGGTCAGAATGTGGTGCCCGTTCCAATTACGAGCTGGAGAAAGATGAGTTCATGAACCTGACCTACTTCAACTCACTTTGGATGGAGTATTATATCCAGACCAAAAAGATCGGCAGGTTCGGGATCATGTATGTAAGCGGAAGCGGACTGTCCGGAGGGCATTATGACAAGATGAGCTATTCCTACCTAATCCCGTTTTTCCGGAAGGCGTTGTTCTTCCTGCGTGACAGGGAAGGAAAAGAGAAGAAAATGATACTTCCTTACTACCCGGAGCTCGAAGCTGTACCGGAATGGCAGGTCAAGCTGTCAAACTGGAAGATCATGAATAAGGTGCGCCAGATCACGGATTATCAGGCAAAACGCTTTGCGGCTTATCTGGAAAAAGGTGATTTCAAAGAAGCGTCACATTTGTTTGAGAAGAAATGGGATCCTCCGAAGGTGGAAGACCTCGATAAGAGGTATAGCAGTATCGAACTCCGTGACACCGGTCTGTTCCGAAACCATATGGATCTGCACAATTACAGCGGGTATGACCATCAGCATCCCCAATACGGATGGAGTTCCAGAGGGGATAAATATTCCTTCTGTAATGAAAAGGATTTTGAGGATGAGGAACTCGTAAAGAAGACCTGCGAGGAGAACTACCAAAAGCTTCTCTGTATCCAGGAAGAAGTGATGAAAATGGTACAGGAACAGAACATCACAGACAAGGATATCAGCCGGATGTTCCATGACATCGTTTTTTCTTCCAAGAGGGACAGGGAAGATGATGTGCTGAAAAGTGCCCTGCGCTCCTTCTGTAACCTGATTGACCTGCACCAGCCGATCCCCTCATATGATGACATGAGGAAGGACCGGTATCTGGACAGTGCCTTTGATGAATGCATCATGCAGTCTAAGATACGGCATTGGATCCCAAAAGCAGACGGGGTTTATCCACTGATCTATTACCGCACGATCCAGGACAGTGTCCTGTATACGGTTAACTGGGGGATTAACTGGGTTCTTGAGGAACGGTACAAAGTGGAAGCCAAATAAGAAAAAGACCCGTTTACGGGTCTTTTTCCATTTTGGGACGTTAACTGAAACAGAGTCCAAACTCTTTTAGAATATTATATCCGCAAAATGTGAAAAGGCAATACTTTCGGGCTGCTGTCTGTATAAAAATGATCCTATAATTCTAAAAAAATACATATTTAAAATAAAAAAGGAGAAATTATGGGGATGATTTTATGTGAACAGGAAACAACAATAAACTTTATGCGTGAGAGTGGACAGGCCGTGATCTATACGTCGGACACAACCATGATAACGCGTCTTGACAAACTGGTGGAAAGCGAAGCCGCTCCTCACTGGAAGCTGAAAGAAAACCATTATTCGCAAGATGGCGAGCTCGTGGCAAAGACCTACATAACAGCAAAACGCCTGATTTCCTTCCGGGGTAATTTTGTCTCAAGCCATATGACCGAAGAACAGAAAGAAGCTGCGCGTATCCGGCTGCAGAAATACAGGGAAGAGCGGCAGAAGCATGCAGCAGAAAGAGAGGACAGTGGAAATGCCCAGCAACCGTCCTGAGATCACGAAGCTGCTTTCGGAAGCTGTATGCTGCTTCCTTAACCTTAAAAATGATCCGCGTATATACTACGCAAAAGAGGTTACGTTTGATTACGGAACGTCACATGCTGTCAGGGTCGACTTTATGAAGTTTGCCCCAAAGAACAATTCGGTATCAGGAATCGAAAAAGGCGATTTTTCCTGTTATGAAGTGAAATCTTCCATAGAGGATTTCCGATCCAAGAACGGACACAATTTCCTTGGCGACTATAACTATTACGTAATGCCTGCAGATGTCTACGAAGCTGTTAAGGCAGAGATCCCTTATGGGGTCGGCGTATATGTCCCTGACGGCATGCTGCCCAGACGGGACTGCTACAGGCTGAAAAGCGTGAAAGCTGCAAAAAGAAAAGATAGAAGCCGGCCGCTTGCTGAGATGCTGTTGATGATGTTCCGGTCTGCAAACCGGGATTTTCTAAAAGGAGAGAAAGATGCTTGACTATGATTCTTTTAAAAAAGGGCTGTTCGAAGCTGTCTGTAACGATCAATGGATAAAAGAGAATAATGTATTCCCTTTTATCGGTTATGATTTCGGGCAGGATTTTCTGTCATCGAATAAAACAGGACTTGTTTTGAATGACTCCCCAGTATTACTGCTGTCAAATCTGTATGACACTTACACAGAAACGCAAACAAGGATCAAGGATTACGCGGATAGGGTCGTATTCTTCCTTCGATGCTTTTATGAAAAAATAGAGGATTGGATCGGTCAGCCTAGAGATATCCTTGACAGACAGGTGTTCTTCCGTGTCACTGCGGACAGACGGCTGTCAGGCTCCTGTGTGTTTGTCAATGTTCTTGGGCTCGATATTATATTTGGCTGTAAGGTTGATGAGAATATTGATGTTTTTATTACTATGGATATGATGGGGATGCTTGGCTACAGTATAGAAGAGCTCCAGTACTTAGCCCAGAAGAATACGCCGAGGCTTTTCCCTGTAAAAATAATCGACTCTGCCAATCTTGCAGGCTATGATTCCGGTGCGCGTGTCATTCTGGTGTCGAACACGGCAGGGAGATACGGGGTAAGCACAATTTTTTACCCCGGGCTCATGGAAAGCCTTTCAGCTAAGTTCAAGGGGAAACATGGTTTCTTTGTTTTTCCTTACGATGAGAATTGCATGGCTGTGACGGCTTCCTATCCAGACAGGGAAACCGAACCGTGGAGTGAACCACGCAAAGTAATCAGGTTTAAAGAACCGGATCGGTTCTGCGATAAGGTATACTATTTTGATTCTGCGGCGAAAAAGCTGAAAATGGCAAGAAATTCCGAGGGAAGAAAACGGTGGGAGCCAAAAAGCAAAATAGGTTAGAAAGGAAATTCCTATGATTAAGATCAAGACACAAGACGGAAAAGTGATAACTGCATTGTCCTTCCATTTTGATGGGAGGACGGGAAAGGTATACGCCTATAAAGGGGATACGCATGAGCTTCGGATGGAAAATTTCGTGGTATGCGGAACGTATAATCAAGCAAGGGCCTTGGAGGTCTTCAATGATATAGTTTCGAAATGTCAGGAAAACAGAAAAACTGATACAGATGAGCCTGTATATATAATGCCGGAAAGCTGAGGAGAGAAGATGCAGATTACAGAATTGAAGGGTGTCGGGGATAAAACAAAAGCCTTATTGAATAAGCTAAAGATAGAAACGGTCGAGGACCTGCTCCTGCATTACCCGCACCGGTATGAACAATATCAGACTCCTGTACCAATTGTGCAACTGCAGCCGGGGAAAAGGGCAATCAGGTGTTTTGTTACAGAGAATGTCAGGGCCGGAAACAATAAATCAATGAGCCTGCGTGTTCATGATCATACTGGAAGCATCATCCTGAGGTGGTTCCATAACCCGTATGTTGGGAAGATGCTGAAGCGTGGCATGGAATACGTTTTTTATGGCACGGTTGACGTGTATAACGGGTATCTGTATTTCTCACAGCCAGAGTTCTGTCTGGCGGATACATATATTGTAAAGATTGGATCCCTGATGCCGGTATATCGTCTGACGAATGGGCTCAAGAATGAGTCCTTGTTTAAATTGATCCTTGGGGTATTGCAGTCTATGCCAGAACCGGACGAAACACTACCGGATGAAATTCGATATAAATATCATCTGATATCAAAGGGGGATTCGGTAAGGTGCATCCATTACCCAGCCAGTGAAGAAGATTTAATGCTGGCTAAACGCAGGATCATCTTCGAAGAATTTTATCAGCTCCTGCTTGCCCTAAAAAAACGGGCAACAGATAAAGGGCTGAACTACTTCAGGATTCATGGAAGCCCTTCCTTGAAGCGCATTATTGATATCCAGCCGTATAACCTTACAGCTTCTCAGGCCTCAGCCATTTGGGATATCCAAGACGATTTCAGGAAAGAACGTGTGGCAAACAGATTGATACAAGGGGATGTTGGATGTGGAAAAACAATCGTTGCACTGTGTGCAATGGTTATCATGGCGGACAACGGGTTTCAGTCAGCATTGATGGCACCAACAGAAGTCCTTGCCTCACAGCACTTTAAAGAGGTGTGCCGCAACCTTGAGAAAATCGGGAAAATGGAGGACTTTATGCCTGTGCTTCTTACCGGTTCTATGAAAGAGAAAGAAAAGGAACGCGCGAGGGAGCTGCTGGCATCTGGGAAAAGCAAAATTGTTGTAGGGACCCATGCCCTTATCCAAGAGAAGGTTGAATATCGCGACCTTGCTTTGGTCGTGATCGATGAACAGCACAGGTTTGGTGTGGAGCAGAGGGAGGCTTTAAGCAATAAAGGGTTACGTCCGGTACATACAATTATAATGACTGCAACCCCGATCCCGCGTACGACTGCAAACATTCTGTTTGGCGGAATGGATATTTCGGTTATGAATGAAAAACCGGCAAACCGGCTTCCTGTTATCAATCATGTGATGAGGGGAAATGATATCGGTCAGGCCTATTCTCTGATTGGCAGGGAACTTCAGAATGGGCATCAGGCTTATATCATCTGCCCTATGGTAGATGCTGAGGAAAGTGAGAAAAAGAGCGTTGAAAAGTACGGGGCAAGGATTGAGGCAACATTCCCGGGTATCAGATACAGTACCATGTACGGAGCAATGGATCCCGTAAAGAAGCAGCAGGCTATGGACGAGTTTGCTTCCGGGACATCATCCATCCTCATCTCCACAACGGTCGTTGAGGTTGGGGTGAATGTCCCGAATGCGACTGTTATGCTGATTGAGAATGCGAATATGTTCGGCATGCTGCAGCTTCATCAGTTACGTGGACGTGTCGGGAGAGGGGACGCACAGTCCTACTGCATTTTTATGGCTCCGGATGCTCCCTGTGAGAAACTGGAGGTACTTGGACGGACAAATGATGGGTTTGAGGTGGCGGAGGCAGATTACCGCATCCGGAAAGCAGGCAGCCTGCTCGGTACACAACAGAGCGGAGATATGGGATTTAAACTTGCAGACATCATTCGTGATGAAGATATATTAAAACAGGCACAGGAGGCCGTGGAAGCAGTAACCCATACTGTAAAGGAAGGAGGAGCTCGATGAAAACTATATGGATTACGAAATATGCGCTTACCAATGGCATTATCAAAGCGGAGGCGGAAGCGTATGGACTGAGCAGGGACATTGTCCGTGTCACCAGCGGGAAATATGCCGGGACTATACTTTCGAAAAACGGCTGGTGCGGTTCCCACGAAGAAGCTGTAGCGAAAGCTGAGGATATGCGGAGGAAAAAGATCTTGTCCTTACAGAAGCAGGCCGACAAGCTCACCAGAATGCAGTTCGAATGATCTGACCAAGAGAATGAGGAGTGCTCAGGCACTCCTTTTTTTGATGCCGCTTGGAATGCTGTATTTTCATCTTTTATTTTTTATTTCTTACATATTTGTGTAAATTCTTACGGAGGTGAAAGGTATGAAATGGCTCATTATTATAAGTATTCTCGTATGCGTGCTAGTCTTGATGTTTTTCTTTGGAAATCCTGCTAGGACTGCCATAGTGGCAGGGATTTTTACCGGCATATTAATTGCGTTTGTAGCGGTTAGCTGTTATGCCCATGCGGAAACACTGGAAGATAGGATCGATAGATATGAAGAGCTGCATGGGATCCCTAAAATATCAAAATTCATATTTGTTGGTGATTCAAGGACTGTAGGCATGCAGGCGGCCATTCCGCAAAACGAAGATATTTGGTCGTGTAAGGAGGCTATTGGTTATGATTGGATGGTATCCGAAGGGATTCCATCAGTAGAGACCCAGATTACGGATAATTCGGCCGTGTTTGTATTGCTTGGAGTTAACGATCTCGGAAACGGTGCAAAATATGCCGAATACCTAAACAGTAAAGCCTCTGCTTGGAAAGGAAAAGCATATTTTGTTTCTGTTGGGCCAGTATGCAATACCACTGTTACCAATGCACAGATAGAGTCATTCAATTCTATTATCCGTGATAATGCAGATTCTTATAAGTACATCGATCTTTATAACAATATGAATGCAGATGGGTTCAGTACGGTGGATGGACTTCACTACACCGCGGGGACTTATCAGTATATTTATAACTTCCTTAAAGACTCAATATGACCAGATAGCAACAAGACAGGAACATCGGGATCTTTTGTTATGGCTGGGATTTGATTTTTCAGGAATAAGAAAAAGCCTCCATGGAGGCTTTTTCTTATGCGGATCATGCGAACAGTCTGATATCTTCTGCCTGCCCAGCAATATCTCCATAGAACTCAGAAATCTGAGTTTTTAGGAAATCCAAAATCCTAAAAAACTCAGTTCTTTGGAGGAGCTCCACCATGAAGCGTTTGCTCGGTTTCCCATCAGAAAACACTCCATTGTAATGGTAAATGCATCCACCGAAGATGGAGAGTGCTTTTACCATTTCCTTTTTTTCTCTTTCCAACGTGAGAAGCTGGTACTTCCCAAAAATCTGGGAGACCATCCTCTCCGGGCGGGGAAACGAAGTTCCCATGTTTCTTGCTTTGGCACAGACGATTCCGTACGCCAGTGCCTTTTCAATGACTTCTTTTTTAAACATTTCCTTACTCATAACAGATCCTCCTTTTGCCGTATGCGGCTTAATATAGTTCTTAGGTTCCTATATATAAAGATCCGCGGCCCGGATCATTGTTTTCAGAAGCATGGTACGTAGCTTTATCGATAGATAAATCTCCATGAATCGATTTCTTCTGTGAACTTCTGATCCGGAGTAAGAGAGTCTCCATTTATCAGCATTTTTAAGTTCAATTACAATATGTAATTCTGATTTCCATTCCAATGAAAAAAATGTAGGCTTGGACACAGCATCATTTCCTGTCCGAGTTTTTTGGAAAAATACATATTAAATAGAAAAAGGAGGTGTTTATTGTGAAACACAAATTTGCTGCATTGTTTATGACGCTTGTTGTGGTGCTCTCCAGCACGAACATGGTTTTTGCATCCTCGGATATTACGGTACATGTCAATACCGCTGTCAGGCTTGGTGACAATGTTGTTGTCGACTCCAATGCAATATCGGAGTCTGATCTGATGAAGAAATATGAAGAAAGCAAGGAACAGGTCACGAGCAGTACATCTGATGTTGATTCAAATGCGGACCGTATTCTGGAAGACCTCGTTCCTCCAACGATAACGGTTGATGACCTTAAAGGCAGTAAGACAAAGAAGTCCCTTACATATGAAGAGTTTATGGGGCTTCTTGGCGAAATGGGGGAGCTCCCGGATAGTTCCCCGATTATTGATGAATATGAAAAGGCGCTAAAAAGAAAGCAGGATAAACAAAGGAAGGCAAACCAGCTTACAGCTAAAGAAATTAAGGATTTTTATGAAAAGATCCGGAAAGGACTCAATCCTTTTACGGGTGAACCTTTTGACGAATCCGATAATTTTGTCGATGACAATGAGGAAGGAAGAAAGGCTGCATGGGAGAACGCGCATCCGGTTGATACTCCGAGAGGTGGAACAAGCAGCGGCAGTAGTAACGGAAACGGGTCTTCGACAGATGACCAGTTTCAGCAGAACTCGGACGAAATGTCTGATTTTATAAAAGAACAATATGAGGATATGATAAAGAACGGAGAGTATAATCTGGTACAGCACGAAAAACTTGACAAATCGGAATATGAAGACGATGAATTGGTATACAAAAAAAAGAACAACAATATAACAGATATTCATTACCGCTGCTCAAAATGTGGGGAACTGTATGGCTTTGATAAGTTTTGCGCCTGTGACCGCCCTAAATATTTGGACGGCGAAGTATACCAGTATGTATGTGACAATAAGAGCATATTAAGCTGGGGATGGAATTTTAAAGGGTTTAATGATAAAGGGGTGGCAAAAAACAGAGCGTTTTGGAGCTCGCCCTTAACTTGTGGTCTTTGCCATAAAAAACTCACACTTGATAGCATAAGCTTTAAAAAATCAGATGATGATAAGTTTTATATTGGTTCAAATGGCACATTTAAATGCCATGAATGCCAAAATAAATATGGCGGCGGGGCTGAGAAGCTGAATTATTATGAAGGACATCCTGAAGATCTGCTTCCGGAAGGGTGGCCGGAATGGGCAGATCCGAACAAGATAGATGACTTGTTTCAAAGATTTTCGGTTTATATCCAGAATATATATGCGGACGATTTGAATACTCTGGAAGCACCATACATAGGAATGCTTCAGACATTTTTGGGAGCGGAAAGAAAGATTGCAGAGGACAATGGCAATACGGATGACATGGAGTTTTTAGATTCCATGATAGAATATGTAAAAATTGCAGATCCGGAAAAACTAGACGCTGCTTCCGCTGAAGTTGTAGAAAGAGACTGGACTAAATACGATCCTCATTTTGATGAGTTTATCAGTCCATGCACTCCACTGCTTCCAGATGGCAACAGCCTTGCAACAGATGACGATATGTTTAACTATTTTCTCGCGACGGTTCCGGAGGAAAAGCGTGAAGAGTTTACGAAATTGAGAGATACTTATAAAAATGGAAGCGATAAGGAGATGGAGGAGGAGTTCCTCGATACGATTGAATTAGATAATAGCTATGAGTTTGCATGGAACCTGATGTATCTTCACGCCAATGGAAGCGAAGAGGATGTTTTTGATTATTTTATGTCCGATGCGTCAAATATCCCTGAAGAAATGAGGGGCAAGTTCATTGACCTGAAAGGGAAATTTGAAAAGGGTGATCCGGGGGCATTCGATGAGTTTTTGGATACGATCAAGTCAGAGAATACTTGGTCCCTAGCGTGGAACCTGATGCATTTGTACGAAACCCAAGGATGGGATGCTGCCGTGGAATTCTTTATGAGCCGTGTCCCGGATGACATGCGTGAAAAGTTCGAAGAAGCAGCAGGAAATTCTGAGCCTGTTACGCAGACGCAGCCTGACAGCCGCCCAAACAGCGAGAGGAGAGCAGAAAATAATAAGAAGATTAAAAAATACATAGATAAATACTGCCCGGATAATGATAAGCCGATTGATGAATGGACGGAAGAAGATTTCCAAAAAATGTACGAGAAAATGGTTGAGGACTATAACAAGAGCGTGCCTCCACTTAATGACATGGAAGGGGAAAAGATTAAAGATACAGAAAAATTCGAAGATGACGCCAATAAAATCTTTGGCGACTGGACAGCGGATCAGAGTACTTGGACGGAAGGGCAGTGGGCAATGTATGATGAGTTCCGTGATAAATACGGAAATGACGAAACCTACAAGGATATGATCGATGAGGGCGTATTTGGCGCAGATATGAGCCCTGAAGAGATATCGAAAGCAATAGACAATTATATTGCAGGCTTTACTTCGGTCAAGGATAACGTAACTCTTGTAACAGTTGTTGATTATACGGATATCAGGGATGTCGGACAGGGCGGATCCTACGATGTGAAAGGGAATACGAGGGCTTCCGTGACAGATGAGTCCGGAAAGGTTGTTGCAGAAAGGGAGTCTGTAGGAGGAATGCCCATGACATGGGTAGCTTATGAAGCAGGACGCTATACAGTAACAAGATATGTTGATGTCTATCATATTGAGTGGAACTTTCAAGAGTGTACAGCAAGAGTAAATGCGGAGATTATACTTCCTGACGGGACATCTGCCGGACTGATCAGCGGGTATGAAACGACAAGAATAATTGAAAACAAGGATGGCTTTAAGCAGACTAACTGCAGGACTCTCGCAGCAGATTCGTTTGTCGTGAATGTAATTGAAGACAGTAGTGATATTAATAAGGCAGAATTCTATGATACAGAAAGGGTGAAATAATATGCTTTGGAAAGGGTTTGTTCTGGTATTTATGCTTTGCTTTGCCTGCGGTTTCCTCTTCGCAGTTTTATTCCTTTACTGGAAAATGCATAATAGCAGGAAGTATTCTTTTAAGGTTGGTGTTTATGATGGGAAGAATTCAGTTGAAGATGTGAAGATCAGGCAGTATCTGAAAGACAATATGGAACACCATTCCAGCAAGGCGTTCAAGTCTATTGAAGACCCAGATGAGCGTTAGGGTAATGGGAAAGGGCTGTGCTTTTAGGGCATGGCCCTTTTTACATGAGGTATTGCTGGAAAATACATATTGTAATTGAAATTTATGTATTGAAAGAAGGAGGAAACAACATGGTAGAAAGCTTTAAAATAAAGGACCAGTTATTTAACCACAGGGGTATACTGGATCATTTTACGGGGCTGAAGGTAACTACACAGTCCCCGAAGGGTGTTGCCTGCAGCTTGAATAGCACATCCAATCAGGTCTCAAAGATCTCCATTGTAGGGGTAACGATAGACATGATTATGGATGGTAGAATAGCTGTGGCGAGCGTCGACGACGGTAATGCGTATGTCGAATACCATACTTCTACTGGTGAGGTGGTATCTCTGCTTGTAATGGCACCAAATAAAGGCGAATTCCAGGTAATTGCCAGAAAATTCAGTTCATTACTGAAAAACATGGAACATGGAACCAAGATTTTTGTGGTGTCCGTGATTGCCGCGATCCTGTATTGCCCGGAAATGCGGAACATCATGCGCAGCCAGAATCCTGAGCTGAATGCTGTTTTCACTGAGCTTGATTCGTACTTTGATGCTGCTCAGGACTATAAGGCAATGCATCTCATGGATTCAAACCTGTTTTTAACCTGTGACATAATGTATTATGGCATTTTTAAACAGGGAACAGAAGTAGAGATCAATGCCGAAGACGAAGGCGTGTTCGATGCCCAGATGCAGCGTTTCCTACAGAATAATTCGATGAGGCATATTGCGTCGACAAGGGAGTTGGAGCGTTATACCATACCTGAGCACGAAGAGGCTACCCAAAAAACAAATCAGAATTCCCTGTTTACAGAGCCGCTTGCAGATTTCTTTGAGCGGTGTAAAAGAGGTGAGTTCTTGATCAGGTATCCGTGGCCGGAAATCAGGAAAAACATGATCGTGCCTCTTTCGTTTTTGGAATCTTTCTTCCCGACAGAGTCCTTCCGGCTCATGCTTTTGAGCGTGTGGTACCAGATCAGGGAAGTGCAGAAGCGCATGGATGAAGTCTCGAAGAAGTATCCCGGAAAGAAACTGGCAGAGTTGGTGCAGGAGGGAGCCTATGACGAAGTGATGGGCAAGAACCCGATCAACATTAAGGTGATGGGCAAGCCCGGCACAGGAAAAACAACGGTTATTGAGGCTGTACTTGCGTCTCTCGGTTACCCGAAAGGTCTGATCAGTTGTAAGGACCGTATGGAAGAGGACGACATTGAAGGGCTGAATAAGTTCGTCAATGGCACTGTCCTTAACATCCCGACGAAAGCCGGACAGTTGCACTCAGATGGCGGGGCAATACTCCTTGAGGAGTTCAACCTTCCGGATCCCGGTATCCTGCAGGGGGCTCTCGGGCAAGCACTCGCATACCCGTTCATCCTCAAAGAAGATGGTTACAAAGAGAAGCGTCGGCATCCGATGACGATCTACTTTGCAACTATGAATATCGGAACGGCCGGGACAAAGCCAATGAATGAAGCATTGTCTTCAAGGTTTCCAGAGGGATATGTCATTGAGGATGTGCCCGAGGCTGAGTTTATTTCTATCCTCGTGGCATCTGGATATGAAAAGTCCGACTGTCGTAAGGTTTATCGTGTTTACACGCAGATTTTGAATTATTTGAGAGAGTACCATGAGGAGCTTAGCCTGTCGATCACGCTCAGGCACTGTCTGAACGCGCTGGACAAATTGAAGATCGGGTTTACGGAGAAACAGGCGTATGAGAATACGTTCCTTTCGCAGTTGTACTCCAGTGATCCGGAGGTAGCAAACGATATAAGGGAAACTCTTCAGGTATTGATGTAAAGGAGGATCAGCTATGATGAATAGTGCCAACTATATCCGGGCAATGGGTATGACAGGGACAGCGCTTACCGGGCGCCCCTGTCATGTAAAGCAGATGGATATAAGTGGACAGATTGCGTATCACATCCGGCAAGGCAGAGAAGATGTCATTGCGATAGACTTCGAGCACGATTTTGGCTGTGAGGAAGATGAAACTGCAACGCTCCTGTACGGGCTGTTCACGCATGAAATCATGCATGCAATCCGAACGGACTCCAGCTATAAGGAACAGCGTCTTGCAGAATATCCTATGGTGGAACGATCCCCACGTAAAGATATATGGAACATTGTTGAAGACCCAGCTATTGAGTATTTTGCTAAATGGGAGGTGTCTGATACTTTATTCCGATGCCTGAAAAAAACGATCTTGTTTTTGTATAACGAGGCTCCGGAAATCCAGGATTGCGGTGATGATGCATGGTTGCAGTTTATTGCATCCCTTGTTATGTTTGGGGATGTAGGTGCTTTGAAAGGGAGATTCACTTTTCCAGAGGCACTGGAGTGCTTTAAAAAATGCGCGCCAATCATGCTGCGGGCTATTGAGGAACCGGATGCACGCAAGAGATTTGAACTGTCTCAGGAAATTTTCGAAATAGCAAAGCCATTGTGGGTTGAGCACTACGATAACAACTTAGACGCGTTTAGTTCTGTTAGTGATATGCTCTCTGAACTTGGTGTGACTGAGTCGGGCGGTATCGGAAGCCCTGTATCAAATGATGCCTGCAATAATAAGGATACTGTTGAAGATGACGCTATGCGTAGAAGGAAACAGACACTGAAGATTTTTGAGGAGTCTGAGCCAGATTCCATGGACGGAAATCCAGGACAGGATAAGCCAGATGTTGGCGGAGCAGGCAGTGCTGATGGAGCTGAGGACACCGGAACAAACACCGGTTCTGAAAACTCTAACGGCAGCGGCGGCAACGTATCCTATGGAGAAGCAGATGGTGCCACTACAGGAACGGACAGCAATGCTGAAAAGAAAAAAGGCAGTGTTGTGGGGAGTGATAGCGACGGCTCTGGGGATGTTGACTCGGACACTAAGACTACAGGCTCCAAAGCTGACAGCGATGGAAAAACTGGCTCTTGTAATAAACAAGGCTCAAAGAGTAGTCCGGACTCCGTACTTGATGTTATCAACGGAAAACTGGAAGAACTCTTGAAACAGTTTTCAGATGAAATCGACATAAAAGCAGAAATCGATGATTCTTTAATACAGGCGATCAAGAGGATGGTAGCGTCTGCTGGCCGTGAAAAGACCAATACTCAGAGAGCAACGCGCCGGGATATGGATATCGATGACCTCCATTTGGTAGTAAAATCTCCCTACTACAAAAACTCATCAATTAGAGTCCTGCAGAAGTCAGAGTCATATGGGGACGAATATGATGAGCTTTGTTTGAAAAGACACAGTGATATCGTGAACTTTCGGGCACAGCTTAAGAAAATCCTTCAGAATAAGTATTCGGATAAGGAGTATTCAACCAGCGGAAAGATCAATGTTGACCGCATGTGTGGACGGAAGCTGACTGCCCGTGTGTTTGAAAAGAGAAAGAAACCAGATGATAAATCGGATCTTGCTATTGTGCTTATGGTTGACCAATCAGGGTCCATGCGTAAAAGTATGGGTGCGGTAAAGGAAGTTTGTACAATTATCATGGAGGCCCTTAGCAAATTTGATATTCCAGTCAAGTTGGTCGGCTTTACTACAGCCGATAGGAACCTTGATGCGGAATACTATTATTACGGGAAATGGGCGAATGACCGCAATACACGCATGATGATACCCGGTATTTCGGCGGGAGGAGGAACATTCCTCGGACATGCCATAAGGTACGGCGGAGAACTCTTGAAGAAAAGGCCGGAAAAGAAAAAACTATTTGTTATAATAACCGACGCGGAACCTCAATTCTATAAGTATAAATCGGTCGACGACGCGTACAGTGATTGCAGGTATGCGGTACAGGATATCAGTAAATTTGCAGAAGTACTCGGACTCGGGATCTATAACTCCGATGACAGCATGTCTGTAAAAGCTTTTCGGTTCATTTTCGGAAAAAATTGTTTATCTGTGAGCAAATCATCTGCCATTGTTACAGAGCTTCCCAAAATTATTGGGAAACTTCTTAAATCTTAAAAGAAAGGCCTGCTTAGCAGGCCTTTTTATTTGTGGGATACATGCAAATGACATATTGGGGGTGTGAAGAGATTTTGACGGAAGGAGGGGTGAATTTGGCGGAAAAATATGATGCATTGTATGAGATGAGGCGGTCCTTGTCTGCATCCGATTTTAGAGCCGTATTGTCGTATTACAATATTCCAGTAAAAAAGAACAGCATTCTTTGCCCATTCCATAACGATACCCACTACGGAAGCTGCAGCATCAATAAAGATGGCAGAGGAGCAACCTGCTGGGTATGCTCGTCGAATAAGCCGGGAAGGATGGGGCGAAGCATTTCTCCGGTAGATGTTGTTATGGAACGTGAAGGGCTGGAGTATACAGAAGCCTTGGAGTTCCTCTGGTGTACGATCCTTGGACGGACCATGCCTACATACCAGACCCAATCGAAATCAAACTTCCCTCTTGAGGGGAAAGAACTTGAATTCATCGGGATGTGGAATGCACGAGGGAGGATGGTTCCTATCCCAGTGAACGGCTGCAGCAAACATGAAGAAATTCCAAAGGGTATGGATAAAGTACAATCTGGAGAGGCCTGTTATGCAGTGATCAAAAATGTGAAAGCGCCATCGATTTATAATCTCTATGATACGGATAAAGATGCCGCTTTAGAAATACTTCAAGGGAAGGCTTCTGAAACGGAACGCTATTATCTGGATCTCCTTGGAGGTACATTCGACAGGGAATCGGCGAATTGGAAACTTTATTGCGAGAACCGGGAAGAAGTGCTAGGATTACGGGATTATCTGCATAATAAGGTTGCGGAAGCAAGAAGCATATCTGCCAAATTGCTAAGAGCTTCATAAAAAAAGGTACGCGTTTGCGTACCTTTTTTTGTGAAGCGTTTCAGCCCGGTTACTCAACAACTTCAACTGTAAAATCAAGCTTCTGTCCTCTGAATGTTAGAACTACTGGGTAGCTTCCCGGTACAGATTTTGGTGTAAAGTCAAGGGTGAAATCAGTTTCTGTTATTTTACGCCCATCCCTATATTCTGCCACAAGCGTGATTGTACTTGGGTCTATATTCTCGTTTACACGGATTGTCGAACGGCTCATTGTCATGCTCAAAGCTATCGGGATGTTCCTGTCATAGCATATGACGCTTAGGTCGACGCTCTTGCCTTCAACCGTCACGGTGATGGAAGCTTTTTGGTTATGTCCATTAGCTGGCGTAAATGTAAATGTAAAGTCATCGATCTGACTTGAACTGCCATCTGTATAATTGCCAGTTATTGAAAAATCCGACTTAGATGGCGTTTCATCCAAGAAAAGATATTCGCGCAAGAATTTTACATCGACGCTTTTTAGCGTAAGATCACCTGATACTACATTGATAGTTACGCTTCCTTTCGCGTTGCCCCATGTAATATTGATCTTGTATTGCCCGGGCGTCATCTTCGGGGTAAAGTCATGTGTGAAATCGGTTACTTCCTGTTCCGTTCCGTCGGAATATATTGCTGTTACCTTTATTTGCCCCGGAGCAAGATTCTCGCCAACTTTTACGGTTCCGGCGGTAAGTTCAAATTTAACTTTGGTAACGTATGGCTCTGACGTAGAAGCAGAAGCCTTTACACGTATATCTTCTGAAAAACTTCCACTGGTAACATGAATGGTGTAATATCCATCGCTGTATGATGTAGTAAATCCAAATTCACCTGCAGGTGCTTTCGTTCCGTTAGAGTAGAGCGTGTAAACTGTAAAGTCCGACATTGGGAAGTCATAACCCTCAGGGATCTCAGTCTTACTGAAATGGACTTCGATTCCGACAGCTTTCACATTTTCCGGTGTGTCAATAGAACCGTCAGTGTCGTCGCCGGTCGTATCATCCGGGTCATCCGGAGTGCCGGAGTCTGGAAGAGTAGGCGTACCTGTACTCGGAACGGCTGGCGTATCGGCTCCATTGGTGCCGTCCATCTCCAGATCATTGTTAAGCTCTGGATTCTCGATATCGTTATCGGCATCGTCAGAATCCTCGCCAGAAACAGGAACTTCAACTGTTATGGCTTTCCCTTCTACTTCAACTACAACTTCATAATATCCGTTGGCGCTTGCATAGTTGCATGTAATGCGGAAATTCTTGATATTTTTCCGCTTGCCATTCGAGTATTCCCCGTATACTGTAAAATCATCAAGTGAGAATCTGTGTCCTTCGGGAACACTGTCATAATTGCATTTTACTATGAATTTTATCAAGTCAGCTTTTTTGTAGCTGGAATCATCTGACTGATCAGATGATCCTTTGCCGGATACTTTCTTTTTTACAGTTACTTTTTTCGGGAATGCTTTAATTTGTGCTCCCCTGTAGGTAATCTTTGCGGTGACTATGCAGGATCCGCTTTTTATGCCTTTGATAACACCTTTCTTGCTTACAGTTGCTACATTGCCGTTACTGCTAGAATAGGAGATTTTGCATTTCTTAGGGGCTACGGCTTTTACCTTCTGGCTTTTGCCAATCTGCAAGGTAAGATTCGAAGTGTCATATCTTACCGAATTCCTTTTGAGGACAAGGACATATTCTTTCTCTTTAAGTTTTTTGCCCTTGTAATACCTCAGGACTGCCTCTCCTTGTGCTTTGGGAATGATGACAGATTTCTTCCCGCTTTTCTTTACGGAAATGACCTTTTTTTTGCTCGACTTGACAGTCAGCTTTTTTACTGCCTTTTTGCTGCCCACATACATAACTGATGCGGTATTTACAGCGGCAATGCCGGATACCGGGACTGTTAATGCGAGACAGATGCATAAAAGCAGCGTGCGATACATGTTTTTAAGGGATTTCATACAAATCGCTCCTTTCTTTGTTGTAATTTTTAGCGTCACATTTAATATGTAAATCCAAAATTTTTGCAGTGTAAATCTGCAATATTATATAGGATTTACAGAGATGTCCTTAGTCAGATTTATCGATTTTTTCTGCAATTTCACTCAGGCTTTCTGTGCCAAGTTCTGATAGAATAGAAGAGGATAGTATATACATCATCACAACAAATGCTGTATAATACTTGCTGATCCCGTGTATTTCGGATTCCTCTTTTACGCTTGTAAGGATTGATCGGATTACCTTTTTGGCAGATACCGCAAGCGTATTGTCGATACGGTATACAGTCTTGTTAACTTTTATAATCATGAGTACACCTCCTCCAGTTTATAATTGGCAAGAGTCCTGCGTTTCCTGCCCTTTTCATTGACCATTTCCTTTTGATATTTAAATTTATAAAAACGATACAGGAACTCATCTTTATCATCTGCTGGAAGCGCAAAATGTAAGAAATCCACTGGAGTATCAAAGGCATCTCTGCAAGCATTCAAGAGCTTATACTTTTTCAGGTATTCATACCCGGTTTCACAGGAGAAGATGCTATATAATTCGTTGATTGATTCGAATATAATATTGTTATTAATAAGATACTGGAAACAGATGCCTGCTTTAACAAGCCCATCGTTTCCTATAAAATAATCCTTCGGGTATTTTGTTATAGAGCCATCAAGGATCATCTCATAAGTATGGATGGTTTTGTCGCGTAAGCTGAGATTGTGATTATTATAAACAAGCGTAACCAAATAATAGAGATCTTTCTCCTTGTCGTACTCGATTGGGAACGGGATATATTTGAGCAGAGGGTAGAGCCTAAGCTTAACCAGCAGTTCCTTGTCTATTTTTTTCTCAATAGCCTCTGGAGGCCAGCGAAGATATTTTCTAAATGAGTAGTTGAAAAGCTTGATTGCATTCTCGGTATTTTTTGTGTTATCTTTGCCAAAATATTTTGAAGAGAATCCGTCCCTTTTTCCAATCATTACTTCATCATACTCACGGTACAGATCATTCATAATGCATTTCCCCCATTTATATTTTCAGATTGAATGCTCATAATATGTAAAATTCGGGTTTTTCTGGATTGTTTTTATACAGCGAAAAATGTGTATTTCCGTAGGGGATGAGTTCTCGGATTTCAGAGGGAAGTTTAATAATTTGAGACGAAATAATTTGGAGAAGCTCCTGAAAACCTTATTTAACCAATCTGTCATTTAAAATTATTCAAAAACAGGTTATTATTATTAAAACGATAGCAAAACAGGGTAAAAATTACAAAATAAGTAATTCTATATAGAAAAATGGGGCGTTTTCATATCAAAATGGGTGTTTTTAGCCTGTAAAACCCAAAATAACGAGACGAAATAATTTGAAAAGAAAAGCAAAAATAAAAGAAATATCTTATGCCTTCTTTTTTATAAAAATGGCTTGTATCAGCAGGTTAAAACCGTATGAAATGTGCTTGTAGGTATAAAAAAATGGCATTACTGCCATAATCAAGAGATTGCTCCTTACAAAAATGGCATTACTGCCATAATCAAGCGGTTCTTTCTCATAAAAATGGCAGTTCTGCCATTTTTGAGGTATGCTTTTGTATGAAAATGGCAGTTCTGCCATTTTTGAGGTATGCTTTTGTATGAAAATGGCAGTTCTGCCATTTTTGAGGTATGCTTTTGTATGAAAATGGCAGTTCTGCCATTTTTAAGTAGCTTTTCTGTATAGAGAAAATGGCATTACTGCCATAATTAAGTCGTTCTTCCATATGAAAATGGCAGTATAGCCATATTTTATTCAGGGTTGCATATACCAGAGAGAATGCATCAGATTAAATCGTATGTATAATAAGAATTAAGATATGTAAGCAGCATTTTGCACCGGGGAGGGACGGTATAAAAAGGGAAAAAGGACCTAATTGGCATGAAATGGGGGTAATTTCGCCTGAAATGGTACCTAAATAATAAAAAATACCTCGTTTTTGGACGATCTTGTATAAAAGGACAAATACATATAAATGACAAAACTGGCTGTATTAAAAAAAATAGTTGTGTGCAGTATGTCATTCTGCACTGGTATAAAAACGTGGGAGACTGGGTAACCAGTCTTCTTTTTTGTATGAAAATCCTGATTCAAACGATTTTCCCTATAGGTATATTGCAAATGACATATTACAAACAAAGATAATTTGTGAAGAAAGGAGAAATAAAAGGTGGAAAACGAAGTGAAGAAACAAACAGAAAAAGAAACCCAAACTGAGGAGACAAAAAAATATTATATGATGCAGAAAACAGCCGGAGCAGTGATCCTGATATTGACTGTTATAGGAATTACTATCGGCTGTTGGATATCCGCAAGGACAGAAGACTGGAGTGCTTTCGGTGGCGTATCGTTTTGCTTGATTATGGGTGCGCTGATCGTGGCTTGCAGTGTAGACTTTATCAGTACGGATAAACTGCTGATCCGGAACAAATTCTGGAAAGAGCATGGTGGAATGACCCAATGGGAATCCTCGTTCCTAACCGAGAAAGAAATGGAAGAGGATCGAAAAAGGATAAAGCAGTTTCTGGAGCAGGAGTACCCATATGAAGTCAAGCCAGATAAAATCACGGAAGATATGCTGAATAAAATTGCAGACTTGTATAATGACGACTTGGAAAAGATCGACACAAACCGTTTGATCGATGCATGTATGCAAGTAATCGGAATGAACCAGCAGCTTCCGGGTTTATTGGAAGAAAATGTACCATCTTTATAAGCGAAAGAGCCGGGATATCCCGGTTCTTTATATATATGGCTTTTATACAGATGTTTTCTGAGACAAAGTATGGTATCATACTAATTGCCTATGTAGGCTACTCGGACGTTGAATGAACGAGTAGCCCTACCCATCATCTTAAAATGCATCCATGAAATTTTATATTTTACATATTTTTAGAGGAGGTGATCGTATGAACGAAATAGTTGTACTGATACTTATAACGGCAATGATGGGTATCATTGGGGTCATTTTTGGTGTTGCAGCCATAGTAATGATGGTTTCGAACCGGAAGCAAAAAAAACGCTGCAACAGGGAAACAAAGGGGACAGTTGTAGAAATACAAAAATGCCAAATGACGGGTGCTATAGGGGAAGCCCCGATGTATACGTGGTATCCGGTATTCCAGTATGAAGTGAATGGAAAGGAAATGAAAGAACGGGCCGGGTATGGCTCCCCAAAAAACAAATTTTATATAGGACAGAATGTAACGGTCTGTTATAATCCGGAACGGTATAACGAATTCTGGATAAAAGAGGAAAAAGGACTTGGGCTGCCTGGGATATTCCTGATCATATCAGTAGGGCTGTTATTTGCAGGACTGTGTACCAGAGTAGCTTTCCTTCTAATAAAGGAGGGGATATCATGAAAAAGATTGTAAGGTTTCTCATGGTTTGCTTTGCAGTCCTGGTGGTTACTGGATGCTCTATGAGTGACAGCAGGGCGGAAGCGCTGCTCCATAAAAAGTACAATGAAGAATTTTCGGTTATAAGCAGCCGGAAAGGAACCTTTTCTTCTAGTATATATTTCGTAAAATCCGAAAAGAATCCAGATATTTGCTTCAGGATGGAAGGAACGGCAAATGATTTTTCCGACACATACATATCAAGGCTCATATGCGGCAGAATGGCAAAACAGGTAGAAGAAAACCTTGGAAATATTGATACATATGTCTGTATAGAACCAATGCTGACGGGGACTTTGCTGACTGATCCGAACTCATCACTGGATGACTTCATAGACGAAGGCCCGAACAAATTCACGATTTTTGCTTTCCTGAATAAAAACACCTCTTCGGAGTCGGTCCTTAAAGAATTCCCGCATATGCTTGACGGGATCAGTCCTATAAACGGGAGCGTCGCTGTATACCTCATGGATAAAAAAGACATGGAAGAGGTAAAAGAATATGTGAAAACACATGACGATTTTTACGAAGAATTCTTTGAATGGACCGACTCGATGTTTGGTGGAACCATACTATTTGAAAACAGTAGCCTTCCGGTGTCAGAGATCAGTGAGGGTTACGAATGGCTGGAAGAGCTGGAATAAGGCAGGGCTACAGGATACATGCAATGCATGTACCATGGAAATTATTATTTTGAAAAAGGGGATTTTATATCCTCTTTTTTTATTGATATATTACTTTGCTGTATGAAAATCGGCTGTCAGTTTTCAAAAAATACATATTTGAAAAGCAACTAAAAATTAGGAAAGGATTGGTATAAAGATGAAAAAAAGAATCACAAAAGTCACGGCAATACTGTTGTCCCTTGGATTGGTTCTCAATACAGCTTTTGTTTATGCAGCAGATGTATCCGAAACCAACCCCATGCCGGAAGTAAGCAGCACAGAAATCATGGGCTCGGAAACTGATCCGGAAACAGGATTGGAACTGGAGACAGAGTCCGAAACTGAATCTGAAACTGAATCTGAATCTGAATCAGAGCTTGAATCAGAACTATTTCCGTATGAACTGATATCGGAAACGGATCTTGATACAGGTCCTGTTTCAGAATTTGAAACAGAACCAGTGTTAGAAGATACGGAATGTTTTTCGGAGCCAGAGTTGGAAACTAAGGTTACCATTGAGCCGACGGCAGAATCTATACAAGATGACGTCCTGCCAATATCAGCAGCTATTGCTGACAATGCTACACTGAGTGTCGTGGCAAAAACAAAAAACTACGAGCTCCCGGATAACATTCCGCAGTTCTTACAGGACGACTTTATATTCACAATAATGTCCGGCATGGCGGTACTTCCGGGAGGGAAAATCACTTACGGGTTTAATGTAAGCCATGTGGGAAATGTGGAAGCGGACAACATTATCGTTACCGGACGGGTACCAGAAGGCCTTACCGTTGAAAAAGGCTGGGGCAGTATGAAAAAGCATACGGCTGAGTTACCGCCGGTCACGTTCCAGGATAACGGTGATACAGTCGAATGGACGATCCCGAAGATCACGTCGGTGACCGGGAGTGCGGACCTGTACGTCACGTTTGATATCCCGGAAGCAACGGCTCGCTCCGGCTGGGATTTTTCAGTAACAGCGAAGGCTGATAACAGCGGCACGGCGGAAACGACGTATTCCGTTTCCAATCCGGAGTCTGCAGCAGAGACATCCTATACGATGCTTCTGGCGTTTGACCCGAACGGCGGGGAGCTGGATGCGCCATTCTGCCTGATGGATATGTATAAAGCAGACAATGACGAGAGCCTTGTGTCATCTATTGACGACAATCCGGAAGTCACGATGACATTCCCGGGCAACTGGTATTCCGGATACGGTTCCGGCGGCTGGGCAGGCGACCCGGATCCGTCAGCACTTGGCGGGGACGCTATCTTTGCCGGCTGGAGCACGTCCATACATGAAGGCGTACAGGACGAGAAACCGAAAACGATACGTGCGCAATCTCCTTCCTCAGCGAAGCAGGAGGGGTGGCACGTCATAAAGCCGTTTTTTTGATAGCTGGACAAGAGTTCAGACAAGAATGAAAGGAGAGCCTGTTTTATGGCTGATATAAAGAATGAATACAACATTTAGAATATATTGTGAATCGGCAAAGAAAGCTGCTGCTTTGGTATACGGGTTTATGACGGGCATGGATTTGTTCCAGCCGGAATGTGATTTCTTGAAAAACAACAGAACCTGTATTCTGGAAGAAAGGGAAGTGGCTTCCATGACAAAGGCGGATTTCGCAAAAGAAATCGTTGGTTCGGGGATCGTGTCATGCTCCGGATATACCGATATCGAATGCGAAAAACGGGTGTCCCTGACCCTGCTGCAGAACATGAGTCTCGTTCTTGTTAGTTTCCCATACTCTTACAGTGGAATGACCCCGAAAATGAAAAATTTTCTTCTTGACTTGAAATATATAATGGAACAACCATCATGATCAAATTAATACTTTATTAATGTACAAACCAGATAAAATATGTTAAGGTATTTGCATAACCAAGGTGTGCTTTAGAAAGAATCCCTGTATAAAATTCTTTTACTCAATGTACATCTTTTGGTTATTTCCGCCGGGCTGCATATCTTCCTGCTTATCAGCAGCCCGGTTTTCATTGGAGATACTGCTATTCTCATGGCAGTATCTTTTTTTACACAAAAAAAATCATGTCGTATAAAAACGAGCTATTTTTTTAGAAAAAATACATATTGGGAAAAGTAAAATGCTGGTATGAGGATAATGATTTTTATACCAAGCAAAGGAGGATCAGTAGCTGTGTGTATTGCAAAATTCATAAAAACCAATATGTACTTTGGTATCGACAGGAAAAGGTACAAAAACCTGAGAAAACACAAGGACAGAAAAACAGTCCGGAGGCTCGTAGAAAAGCTCGGCTCCGATACGGTAAACCGCGGTTATATCGTCCGGGTATATCAGCTTCCTGCAAACAGGGCAGAATTTTATCCGGGACGGCATATGCTCATCGAAGAAGCCGAATACGTTTCAGGGATCTTCGGGGTGGAATTCTATGGGCAATCTGGGTTATGGAATGACTTTGCATGCTGCCGTAAAGCGGAAGAAGACGGGATCAGGTTCATAAATGACATCCCGGGTCTTGAAAAAGGCAGGTATGTGGATACGAAGACCAACAGAGATATCTGTCTTGCATGTCTGAAATCGGATCCGAACTACCGGATTGAAAACTGGCTTAGGACTTATACCCCATTCGGACGTATCTATACAGATACCTATGGGGATCCGGCAAAAATCATCAGGGCCGAATAAGAAAATGGCTATGGAAAATATATCGGGAATGAGAAGGTGGATTATATGCTGTCGTTTCATGTGATGGATATACAGACCGGGGGAAAGCCCGATCTGGAAACTATAATAAAAAAAGAGGACTGGACAGGAAAAGTAGATTACCGGTATAAACCTTCTTTTATCCTGAAAGAAAGCGGGGAACTGATTTTGCGTGATCTGTTTGGTAATATTGCAAGATGCCCCCATGACCGTTTCAGGGTTGAAATGGTTTATCCGGTAGATGGCGGATATGGATCATACGCTTATATATATTAGGAGGAATTATGTCAGAGTACAGAACTATCATTCTGCTCCTTTGTATAATGATTGCAAATTATATCATTTGGACATGTATCAGCTTTTATTTGTACAGGAAAAGAATAAAGGATGCGGATAATAAAGCGCAACAAGACAATAGCATCATAAAACAAAAGCCATTGACACCGGAACAGATCCGTGACATCCACGCAAAAGGCAAGATTACTCCGGAAGAAAAAGCAACAGAATGGGAGAGTCTGGATTTGTGCGTGCCGGGGGATATAATGGAAAAAGCATATCTGAGGTGCAGGAAATACGACAACTGTCATGAGTGCCTGATGGACTATGCTGCAGAGCTGAACTCGGAATTCTCGTCTATGTATGGCTCTTATCATAACATATATTAACTATTGCTATGCCCCAAATACAGTTGGTTCATGGAAACAGTAGAAGGGATGCTGTACCGGTGCACTATTCGTTTGAAAGGGGAAATTTATGGCGTTTGAAAAGAAATGCGACCTATGCGGGAACTTATATGAGAATTACAACGCATTTTTTGATCCAAAGATGGAAGACGGCAACAGGCTTGACCCCGATGTCAATGGGGTTGCCTTCGTGAAAGCGAACTGGGAACTTATCACATACCAGAGTTTCCAGAATTTCTGACAGGAGGTGCAGGGTATGAGCTACAGCTTTCTGATTGGGATCAAAAAAGATTATACAGCGGAAATCATCCACGACTATAAAAACTCGTGGCTGTTTTCGCCGATCATCTGGGAAGTATTGTCAGACAAGTATATCCGTGACTATGTACGGACACCGTATGGCTATAACAAATCCTTCTTCGGGATAGACGGGAATAAGATTTGGCTCCGGACGAATGAGGCGTTGAATGAAAGCAGCAACCTTGCCGACCGGGTCTGCTGGGAACTGTCGAACCAGCAGATATTCTTTTCAAAAGACCAGCAGTTGGTTTCCAGAAGCATCATTGATTTTGTGTCGCAGAACAAGGAATATGGCAAGCAGGAATCAGGGGTGTGCCCGCTGGAACAGGTACATATCACAGCCAGATTCATGGAAGCAGCCAATGACATCTCGATGCTGGATGGGAATATGTACCCATACTTCCTGTTAAAAAACAACTCATCGGATGATACGGTGGAATCCTGGTTCGAAAAATACGATGCGGAAAAGGATAAAACGGTTGCAATCCCGCTGTATGAGAAAAAAGAGAATGTAACCGAATTCGTGGTGATTGAGAAAAGAAAAATCCGGTTTATCAGCAACTTGGATTTTCAATATTGATGTCTTTTATGGTTAAAGAATGAGGGTCTTATGGACTGATATTCGGTCATTCATTGTCCGAGTAGTTCACTGCGAACTCCAAATAACTGATTTCGAAAGGAGAAACTCATGGCGCTTGCGAAGAAATGCGATATATGCGGGAACTTATATGAGAATTATAATACGTTTTTTGATCCGGGAATGGAGGAGAGCAACGGGCTTGACCTCGATGTCAATGGGATCGCTTTCGTCAATATTGACGAGGAAGACATGTATTTTGCCCAGAAGCCCATCGACTGCTGCCCGGTATGCATGGATAAGCTCAAGACGCATATCAGGAAAATGATGAAGGATGCCGGGAACGGCAATATGGCGGAGGACAGCGATGGAAATATTTAAAGCAAAATCCTTAAAAACCGGACTTTGGGAGACCAGTAACTGTTCGGAAGGAACTTTAGAAAACGGAGTGTGGTTAGTATGACTTCCTTCCCGATACGCTGTGCCTTTATACAAGTATATCGGACATGGACGGGAAGGACGTCTACACGAACGATATCATAGAGGTCACAACGGATATCGGGAAAAGCACCGGCATTATCCGGTTCGGAAAATACCAGAATGCTTTTGCCTTTGCGAACGGCGGGCACATCGGTTTCTACATCGACTGGGTAAAAAAGGCATACTGTTAAAAGAGCTTAGATACTGGCAGCAGAAACTGCGTGTCATCGGGAATGCTATCGATGACGATATCAGGAAACTGGGAGAAAGGGCCCTGCAGGAATCCGGGCATGAAGGCTAAGGAGGACGTATGTGGCTGTTCAAAGGAAAATGTGCCAAAGACGGGGAATGGAAAGAGAGCGCCTGTTCTACAGGAGTTATGGAAGACGGAGTCAAGACTGACTTTATACCGGATACCGTATGTGTTTATACAAGCGCATCTGATAAGAAAAGAAAAAAGATTTTCACAAACGACATACTTCATGCGAACGAGAACGACATTGGCGTTGTGAGGTTCGGGCGTTACCTTGATACATTCGGTCCTGGGGACGGCGGGCATATCGGATTCTATGTCGAATGGACCGGCGATGCCAGGAGCTTATTCCGCAAAGACCTGGGATACTGGGCAGATAACGCATATGTCATCGGGAATACCATTGACAATCCGGATTGTATCCAGATTGGGGAAGGAAAAGAATTGTGAAGATTACAACGCAGGATGGGCAGGTTGTCCACGCCCATACCATCGAAGTCGGCAGCAACGTGATCCGATACACGCCGGACGAGGATCACCGCAGGAAGATCGTATGCGGGACATACAAGGACCGGTGCCGGGCAACGGAAGTCTTTTCCGAAATGGCAGAGACCGGCTGGACCCAGAAAAATCCGGAATATGTAATGCCAAAGGAGTGAGTGGATGAACAACATAGAGCGAGGATTATTGCAGAGCGTGTGCGAGAACAACATGTTCGGGGCTAAGAAATATGCCCGGTGCATACTGCTCAATAACAAGGCGAAATCAAACGAGTATTTCTGCAACGAAATGATCCACAAGCTGGATATGGAAGACGAGATGGTATTGCCGGCAAACCTGAAAGGCCTGCTTTTCGTGGAGGATCCGAAAGAGACGTTCAAGGAAGGCCGTTATTATCTCAGCAGCCGGGAACAGGCCGTATCGGAAAAGATCTTCCGTATGTGCCATGCCTCACAGAAGCTCGCGGAGCTTGGAGTGAACTATGTCAACTCGACCATGCTGTATGGCGAAAGCGGTACCGGAAAAACGACATTCGGGCGCTGTATCGCGTATAAACTGGGGCTGCCGTTCGCATACCTGAACTTTACCAGGGTGATCGACAGCTACCTGGGTGCCACATCAAAGAATCTGTCGAACATTTTCGATTATGTCAATGGCCGCAAGTGCGTCCTGATGCTCGATGAGATCGATGCGATCGGCATGGCGCGGAAATCGAAGAATGAAGTCGGGGAGCTGTCAAGGGTCGTGATCGGGCTCATGCAGAACCTGGATCGGCTGACCGGGGACACGGTCGTGATCGGGGCGACAAACCGTCTGGACATCATTGATCCGGCACTGCTGCGGAGGTTCACGGTCAAGCATGAAGTGGTACGCCCGAACCGGGAGGAACGGCTTGGGATGGTGCGGAAGTTCTTCGGTGACGTCGGGTACGATATCCCGGAGGACAAGCTACAGAAATTCGCTGAGCCAGGGGACACGCAGGCAGGGCTGGAGAACCGTATGATCATGGAGCTGGTCAACTTTTATTCGGAGCAGGAAGATTCTGTGGAAGAAAAAATCGATAAACAGGGAGACAATAATGTATACGATCAAACTACTGCTTGATACAACTGCGTATCTGGTAGATGGCAGTGAGGATCATCCGGGCGATCACAGTAATGGCACGTTTCTTGCCGCGGCGTTTCATGATGCGCTCATATTTGGACTTGTAATAAGGGGCTTGTTGGCTTTCACGGCTGCATAGGCGACTTGCACCAATGCAGGTTTGAGGTAGACACCGGCACGTGTGATCAAGACAGATTTCTTCTTACTGGCTGGCTGATTACTGCTGCGAGTCAGGCCGGCCCTGCAGTATAAACGCTTTGAGCTTAAAAACTGTGTCATGTCAGTACCAATCTTGGAAATGACAGTGACCGCACTTCTGCGGTCAATACCGGGAATGATGCAGAGTAACTGGACAGTATTTTCGTAAGGTTAAACCAGAGAATCGATTATTGGGTCTATATCATTTATCGAAGATGTGATATAATCCATATGTGCGTGGACGAGACGCAGGAGAATATGTCGCTATGCAAAATAAAGAACATATAAGAATACTTGTGATTCCGGATATCCATCTGAAACCATGGATTTTTGACTGTGCGGAGATTATCTTGAGGGTCAGAAAGGCAGACCGTGCTGTCTGCCTCATGGATATGCCAGACGATCTGAATATGCAGTTTCAAATCGGCCTGTATGAAAAAACATTCGATCGGGCAATTAAGTTCGCCAAGGATCATCCAGATACACTCTGGTGCTACGGCAACCATGACCTGAGCTATCCATGGGGAATGCTGGAAACTGGGTATTCCTTATATGCGGAAAGAACGGTCATATCAAAGCTGGACAAATTGATTAATTCTTTGCAGGATCCATCCCAGATCGCGTTCATGCATCGGGTCGGGAATGTCCTTTTCTCGCACGGCGGACTGACTGCGGATTTTGTCCGAAAGCTGAATGAGGAGTTCACGGAAGATGATATTGACGATATCCTGTCGGTAGTAAACAGTGTTCCGCCAAAATATATGTGGAATGACGAATCACCGCTGTGGCTCCGCCCGCAGTACAGGGATGTGGAAGCATTTCGGAAAGATACGTACCTTCAGGTAGTTGGGCATACGCCGGTTGAGACGATCACTCTCAGGAATGGGTTCCTTTCAACTGACGTGTTTTCCAGACGTTCAGATGGAAGCCAGATCGGGGAATCGGCAATGGCCGTAATTGATACGAAAACAAAGGAATACGAAAAGGTGGAGGCAGAAAGGAAGGAAGAGGATGAGCTGTACTGACATCGGGAAACTGGCTGATTCCATGATCAGCATTTCCACACTAAAAGGCAGGACTTTGAAAAAGATCTGGGAAGAGGATATCCAGCTCACAGCAAAAGAAGATACCAGCTTCGACGAGGTGCAGGGATTCATACAGAAAAAGCAGGAGCAGGGCCGGCTGTATGAGAAATATGATAAATCAGTCTTGAAGTCGCAGATTGCGACTTCAAGATAATAAGCAGGAAGCGGAGATGGGCGAAAAGAAAGCTATATGATAATGACAAGGCGACTGTATCAAGTTCTGAAATAGGAGATATGGTGAAGAATTTTGTAAGAAGTTTGGTTATCCAAAAGATGATTCTGGAAAAGAAGAATGTGATAGTTGGGAGTAAGAATGAAACTTAAAAGCGTGATCAGTCGACTTGGAACCGAAGCTATAGTCGACGAAAATACGAGAGCGTTGTATGATTACGATAACAAGAAACGGAAGATCATGTACACTGCGCAAGCTGTTGAGAATGGTGAATATATAAATACGTGGATAACATATATAGAAGATGGAACTGTTAATACACTGGAAGAGCGATTAACTAAGTTTCAAAATCCACTGTACGCTGCGTATACAGAGTTTGTTAAATACGACAGGAAGAAAAGTGATCCGGATGGTCGTATTTATGAAGAGTTTTTAAACGAAATCAGAGAAAAAGAAGATCTGTTTTTTACAGAAGATGGAAATTATAGGAATAAATTTTGCGTTACAATAGATCTTTTTGGAAAGAAGGTTGTTTTTAATGATATAAATTGAGGAAAGAAGCGAATTAGCGGATAACAGAAAGAGGCTATTTTGATGGTAAGAAACAAGTTATCTTCAAAATAACGAAAAAGGATAGGAAAGACGCAAAGAATGCTTAAGAAAAGGCGCTGGTATGAAAAAGCGTCTTTTTTTTTGTAATTTAACATATTGGGATTATAATATCAGGAGAAACTTTTTATGGACGTTGTATATTTCGAACTTAATAACTGGATGCCGGGAGAGCATTATCCGAATGAGGAGCCATTCCTTACCTGGCTGAAGAATGATTTTGACCTCTATTTTCTGAACCACGACTGGGTGGAAAAGAACGAACTCTGTGTCGTGGCAAGCCATGTGGACATGTCCGTGAATTTCTGTATCACAGCAAAGCGGGAGTGGGTGGAGGAAAACTGCCCACGGCTCCTTACGGAGTATACGCAGTTTTTGCGCAAGCCGGATGAAGATGATGAAGACGGAATTGTATATGGACAATTCGGGCACGAATTTCTTCCGTATGAGGAATGCTATATTGGAATCTCATTTGCCACTGATGAGGACGAGGATATCTTCTGGGGCGACGAAGACGAAGAATACGAAGACGAAGAATACGAAGACGAAGAATACGAAGACGAAGAATACGAAGAATACGAAGAATATGACGAAGAATACGACGATGAGGACGAATGGGAGGAGTGATCCGTTTTTGGAACTGATCCGGATCCGGCTGCAACTGGGGGAAAGACGGACGGCTGTATGGGGCAAAAAGGATTAATTTTTCGTACCAGAAGAAAAGGGCGTTTTTCAGAGAAATGAACTTCTTGCTGGGATCAGACCCCTAAAAAAGACATGAGTATATTTGACAGAAAGGAGATTTATTATGACGACAAAGGATTCCTTGAATAAAATTATCGAACACAAAAAGGAAAAAGGCTGCGGTAATCCGGTATTCATCCTGATGATGTTTGAGCATCCGGATAAGGAGCTGGTATATCCGACGGGGAAGCACAGCGGGTTCCCGGATCTCGGTGATACACGGGATATAGGGTTCTTCCATAACCTTGATGTTGCAATCATGAGCATGAATGAAAATGACGCGAATATCCGTGAAGGATTATATAATGCAGGGTTTATCCTGTGTCACTTCCCCGGTATGTATCAGGAAGCGGGTCCAAGCGAACGTATGTATTTTATATGGGACGAAGAAAAGGAACGCTTTATTCAGCAGGAAGAGCCGGAAATGTTTGCGAAGTGCGCTTATTAAGGAGGTGGGGAAGGCAGTGGCATACAGAGAAGAAATAATGGATCTATTTGAAGTACCGGACGATTATTTCCTTGCACACTGTATCAGTGCCGATTTTGCGCTCGGCCGCGGGATCGCTGTCGAGTTTAACAAGCGCTTCAACATGGAAAATGCCTTGCAGCGGCAAAAACCAAGGTACCTGAGGAACTATATTAACGGCAGGGTCGGCGGCGACTGTATCCGTATTGGGCGGGTATTGAACCTGGTCACGAAAGAGTACTGTTATCAGAAGCCGACGCTTGGGACGATGTGGGCTGCCCTGAGGAAGATGAAAGAGGTCTGCCTTCAGGACAACATCCGGAAGGTCGCCATGCCGATGATCGGGTCGGGGCTTGATCGGCTGAAATGGCACGATGTATCAGCGACGATCAAGGATATGTTCCGGGATACGGATATTGAAATTTTAGTATGCAGGCTCAGATAATTTTCCATACAGGAAAATCGAAGGGAAAAAATAATGAAGCTCGGATTCTGTGATTTTTGTAAAAAAAACGAAGACAACGTCCAAGATGTTCCCAATTGATGAATGGCTGCCGCACACTCGTGACTTCAGTCATGAGTAGTTCACGATAAGGGGACGCAGAAGATGTTTGACCTAGAAGAAAAGGGCTTTTACAGGAATTCAACATATTTGGCAGAATCGATATGATGGAAAAGCCAAACGAGGAGTGGAGGAACGTAATGTATAAGGACTACAAAGAGAAAGTTAAGAAGTTACTTGCACTCGCGGAGAGCCCGAACGAGCACGAGGCGCGTGCAGCACTGCTTAAGGCGCGCCAGCTTATGGCGGAACACAAGATCGCTGAGGCTGATATGGAGGACATTAAAAAGCAAAAGGTTGTCAATAAGATCATCGACGGAATTACCTGCAGCAAAAGACGGGATCCTTGGATCATTGACCTGAGCGGGACGATCATGGGTAATTACTGCTGTAAAGCCTACCGGACGAGGGCTTGCGGAAAGCAGACTTTCCAAATAGGTATAATTGGTTTCGAAGAAGATGTTGAAATAGCAGAGGCGGTGTTTCTTTACGCATTAGACTGTGCCCGATCCGAGATCAAGCAGATAAAAACAAATAACAATATATATTGCAGCAGTTATGTAAAATCACTTTGTGACAGTTACGGAATTGGATTCGTATATGGTATTTCAAAGATGTTCAGTCAACAACAGAAAGAAAACGAGGAAAGTTGGGGACTTGTTCTTACTCTTCCGAAAGAAGTTAAGGAAGCATCTTCATATCTCGGTAAAAATGATTTCAAAGCGAATATAGATTACAATAGAAGTATGCTTGTCAAGGGAGTCAGAGACGGTGAAAGCTTCAGCCCGGGAAAAAGGCTAAAGAGGTACCAATGACCCATGACTGAAGTTACTGGCGTTCTTGCCTATCGCGTAAATTCAATACCAATGATTCTGAAGGAGGCTTTATGAAAAAACATGTTATGCTGGCCCTGATGTTGGCCTTGTGTATTGCCAGACCGGTTGTGGCTGCAGAAATTGGTGATTTGGAAACTGGGCTGATCGTTGAAGACATCTGCGAACCGTTTTCTGAATCAGAAACAGATAATACATCCGTGATGCCGGAAGGGGACGTGGTAACTATCGACCTTGCGGATGCTTCTGATGACAGGGAGATACAGCAGGATATTGGCGTGGTTGTAGGAGGAGAAGATGAGGTTTCCCTCTCTGCGGAGAACTTTCCGGACAGCGTCTTCTGTGAGTACCTGAGCAAATTTGACCTTGATAAAAATGGCAGCCTTAATACAGAAGAGATCGCATCCGTAAAAGAGATCGATATAGAAGGGAAAGGGACTGTCAGTGACCTGACCGGCCTTTCTTATTTTACCGGACTGGAAACCTTGATGTGTGATAATAACTTGCTGACATCGCTTGATGTAAGCAGTAATACGAAGCTGAAGACGCTGACTTGTACATACAACCAGATCACAGGGCTCGACCTGCGGAAAAATACAAAGCTGATGTCTTTGGTATGCTCCAACAACCAGATCACCGAGCTTGATCTTTCGTGCGCATCAAACCTGCAGGATCTGAGGTGTGCGAAGAACAAACTGGAAAAGCTGGACCTTAGAAAAAACACGAGGATAACATGGCTTGACTGCAGCGGGAATAAGCTTACGGCACTGGATGTCCCCGGATGTGCCAGCCTTACATATTTGTTTTGTAATGATAACCAGATCTCTGAATTGAATGTCAGCGGCGACAATGCGCTGCAGTGGCTGGAATGCCGCAATAATAAGCTGTCTTCGCTGGATGTCGCGGACGCACTAAATGTAAAGAATGACAATGATTCTGCCTTTAACCTACTGGATTGTTCAGGGAATCAGCTCACAACTCTTGTGATCGGGAATAAGGATTATTTTAAGGGCCTGGTATGCAGCGATAACATGATTTCCGGACTGGACCTTACCGGGCTTCCAGATTTGCGCCAGCTTGAATGCGCAAACAACGCACTTATGGATCTGGATGTTTCGGACAATACAAAGCTCCAGACATTGGACTGCAGCGGAAACCATATCATGTTTTTTGATCTGAGCCGTATGTATATAGATACGACATCCGTGCTCCCAGACTGTTCCGGGCAGCAGTTTTCGATCGTATTGGATGATACGGATACGGGATACAAAGCGGATCTAAGCCCATTCGTCAGGGACGGAGCTTTGCGGCGGGTCTCTGAAGCAGGGCTGTCTGGGAGCAATGCGGAGCTTGGATGCGTAACTTTGCTGGACAGCGAAGGAGAGCTTGAAGGGAATATCCTTTCCTTCCCGGAAGAACAGGCGCCGGAAGTGATCCGTCTTGCCTGTGGGACAGGATACGAAAAGAAGCCGGGAGACAAGGATGTGTTCCTTGTACTGGAATTATACTGCCATGCACACGCATATGCCGATGTGCCGGTGGTGATCCATAATCCCAGATGCACGGAGGAAGGTTCAGAAGTATTGCAGTGTACGGAATGCGGTTTTGAAAAGACCGTAGTACTCCCGGCAGCGGGGCATAAGTATGAGCGGGATCCTAAGAGCCGTGAGGCGACCTGTACGGAGGATGGACTGGATAAGGAAACCTGTACCGTCTGCGGTGACTCAAAAGAAGCGGTGGTCCCTGCAAAGGGACACAGCTATCGGCGGACAAGTAAAGCGCCTACCTGTACAGAGGACGGATATACTATGCAGAAGTGTTCGGTATGCGAAAATGAGCAGGTAACGGAGATCCCGGCAACAGGGCATCACTACGAGAGAAATCCGGAAAGCAGGGATGCAACCTGTACGCAGGACGGGATTGATAAAGAAACCTGTACCATCTGCGGGGCTACAAGAGAAACGGTGCTTCCTGCTTTGGGGCATGATTACAGGATAATCAAGGAGAAGGCGGCCGACTGTGAAAATGCAGGAATTCTGCAGAAGGAATGTACACGCTGCAAGGACAGAAAGGAATACCTTACTATGGCATCAGGGCACAGCTACCGGTTAACAGTACGTGTTGCCCCGGACTGCACAAAAGATGGGTATGAAAAAGAGGAATGCACGATATGCGGCAAGGATAAGGTGACGGTGCTCCCTGCAACGGGACATTCGTTTGTTAAAAAGGAAACTCCTGCAACCCATACGGAGGATGGAATCCAATGGGAGGAGTGCGAGGCATGTGGAATGATCCAGAACAGGGAAACGATGCCGCGGGTCAATGAGCGTGCGGAATCTGGCAGCGGTACACAGCCCCTGTCCATAGTACAAGGGAATACACTCAATCTGAAAAAGCTTTTTCCGGCTGCTGGAGGGAAGAATGTTACATACAAGAGCTCCAATAAGAAAATCGCCAAAGTAACTAAGAAAGGTGTGGTGAAGGGGCTTAAAGCCGGTACTGTCAGGATCACAGTAAAATCTGGAAAGAAAAAGTATACCATTAAAATAAAGGTAATCCAGCCTGCGGGCAGGATCGGAAATGTGCCGTCGAAAAAGATACTGAAGAAAGGCAGGTCATTCCAGCTTAAACCGACTGTAACCCCGGCTGGCAAGATTTCATACAAAAGCTCAAACAGGAAGATTGCATCAGTGACTTCGGACGGCAAGGTAAAAGCAAAGGGGAGTGGAACTGCAAAAATAACAGTAACAGCAGGAGCCATGAAGAAGGTCTGCAATGTCATAGTCCCGTGAATGTTTTCAGGACGCCTTATGGGCGTCCTGAAAATTAACCGGCAACATGTAAAAGAGGATCCCCCTGAAGGACGGGGCCGCCTGTATTACCATTTCGAATTGTAATATTCATATTTTGTCATTTGGATCAGTTTGTCATGCAATTTTTCGTTCGCCTTTCGGTCGTCGAACATTCCATGGACCATGACGGAACAGAAAGCGTCCGCTAGGCTGATTTTCATCCCAGGACGATAGCCCGGAACGTATTTCTTGGCCCATTCAGGCGACGTATATTCTTTGATGAAATCCATATAATAATATGTTTTGGACGTATTGTCATCATAGTAAATCCTCGCGTCGTATGCAGAAACGGCGAGCGGGGAAACTTTTATATAGTCGTCGTTACCTTCAGGCAACGCGACGACAAAAAACTTTGCCCATGAATAGATTTTTTCACCGATACATCTTTTATTATAATTGTTCATCATGGTTCCTTTCCGGACGGACATATGGTCAGCCTGTGCGGTATTATATAAACATTATATTGCTCATCGTCATCTAAGACAAACATAAATTTCTTTATCGCATTATATCCCCCATATCATATACTCAGAGAAATGTCGCCAACCCCCTTTTTTATAAAAGTCAGCAAAAGAGCTTTAGCTTCCTGATCAAAATTAACTAAGGGAAGGATTTCCAGAGGGGTTTTCTGTTCAGTCTGTCCTGCCAGTGCAATGATCAGGTCTCTTGCGGCTGTAGTCGAATAAATAAAAGGTTTATTCTTTCCCGGCAGAAACCATGAAACATCCAGTTCTATTCTTTTTTGCCTTCGTGCGGAGCTTTTTTTCTTGATGGAGATTTTATTAGAATTATCCATGCATACCTCACTATACAAAAAGTGTGCTTGAGAAGCCGAAACCCGGGCTCGAACCGGGAACCTTCGGGTTACAAATCCGATGCTCTGCCAATTGAGCTATTCCGGCATAAGAGCTGATGTGCGGACTTGAACAATGACACGTGCGCAATCTCCTTCCTCCGCGGAGCAGGGAGGGGTTGGCACGCCATAAAATCGCTTTTGACAGCATTCCTATGTATGCTGGATATTGCCAGTATTCCTGTATAAAACATATCCTTTTTCCCGTATTTTTTACATATTAAACAGGAACATACAATGTTTCCAGCAATAAAACAGGCATCCGGGAAGGGACACAGATAGGAGGTGCAAACATGGCGAACCGGGCAATCGTATACCGCATCTACCCTAATAAAGGGCAGGAGACGCTGCTGCAGAAGACCTTCGGCTGCGTGCGCTTCGTGTACAACCATATGCTCTCCCTCCAGGAGGAGCGGTACAAGGCAGGCGAAAAATACCTGCCAAGGACGGCAGCAAACAATTACTGCAACCAGGAACTTAAGGAAGAATACCCGTTCCTGCGCGAGCCGGACAAGTTCGCGCTCACGAACGCCGTCTTCCACATGGACGCCGCCTACCAGGCCATGTTCGGACACCGCGGGAAGCATCCGAAGTACAAGAGCAAGCATTACTCGAAAAAGTCCTATACGACGAACATCTCAAACGGGAACATTGCCGTCGGTGACGGACACGTGAAGCTCCCGAAGCTCGGACGTGTGAAGGCAGCGACCCACCGCATGGCGCCGGAGGGCTGGGCACTGAAGTCCGCCACCGTCTCGCAGGGGAAGGACGGCACCTACCAGGTATCCGTGCTCTATGAGTATGAAAGCACAGTCCTGCCCATGGGGATCTCCGGGGATAACACCATCGGCCTCGACTTCAAGATGTCCGGGCTGTACGTGGCTTCCGATGGCACCCAGGCCGACATGCCGGGTTACTACCGCAGGGCACAGAAGCGCCTTGCCCGCGAACAGCGGAGGCTCTCCCGGAAGCAGAAGGACTCAAAGAACCGCAATAAACAGCGCATACGCCTTGCGCGTGTCCATGCCCATGTGGCAAACCAGAGGAAGGACTTCCTGCACAAGCAGTCTGCTGCGATAGCCAAACAGTACACCTGTGTCTGTGTGGAGGACCTTGACCTGAAGGCCATGTCGGACAGCGGGTTTTACAACGGGAAGTCTGTCCATGACGACGCCTACGGCATGTTCCTTGGGATGCTCCAGTACAAGCTGGAGGTAAACGGCGGCATGCTCGTAAAGGTGGGCCGGTGGTACCCCAGCAGCCAGATGTGCGGGCACTGCGGGTATAAGAACTCGGAACTCAGGGACCTGTCCATACGGAAATGGGCCTGCCCGGTATGCGGCACGGTACACGACCGCGATGTAAACGCGGCTGAAAACATAAAACATGAGGGGCTCCGCCTGCTCAGGGAGGCGGCCTGAACCTATAGATCCGGTAGGGCGGGAACCGCCCGAACCTGGCATCAGCCATACGCCTGTAGAGGCTGTGGGAAAACTGCCCGTGTGGGTGTGACAATAACCGCGGCCGTTGAAGCAGGAAGCTCCGCCTTCTACAAGGCGGGGTAGTTCACCCGACGGCCTCCTGCTCCCGAAGCAGGCGCTCTACCAAACTGAGCTAACTCCGTATAAGTGCGTGAAGGGATTCGAACCTTCACCCGCTGCTTGGAAGGCAGCCATGCTTGCCGTTGACACCACACGCACATACACCCTTACGGGCGAGCTGGAATGGTGGGGGGGGGGTCGAACCCACAACCCTCCGGTTAACAGCCGGATGCTCTACCTTTGAGCTACACTCCAATAAAAAAGATACCCGTTGCCTTCTGGTTACAGGTACCTGGATAAGCGGATATGCCATGAGTCTTATCTCATGTGCCCCGGTACCTGCTGCCCCAGTGCATGCTGTCGCCGGCGTTCCCGTTGTGAACGCCTTGCCGTTTGCTATGAGACTGGTCATGCGAAAAATAGTAGTCATGGCTTTAATTTCCTTTCCTATGAAATAAAAAATGAGAAGCAAGCCCGGACGAAAATACACACATCCATACTGATCCTGTATGCTGGTCTATCTTACAATCGTGGGCAGGCACTTCCCATACAAAGTAAAATAAGATATCAGCATCTGTTTGTCAATACCCTTGAGAAGAATGATCACACCTTGCTGTGATAAGAAGAACTTTTATACTGCGCCAAAGCTGTTCCTTGCAGTCTTTTTCTTTTCTGGGATATATTCCATCAGAATCCTGTCGTCTTCCGGATAACATCCGTCACATTCTGTCACGGAAACTTCGCCGGGGTAGGACATGAACTGGACATTATCCAGCACAGCCTTCTTCTTTAGTTCCTCTAGGGAATTATACTCCTGCTTGTCTAAGAAGTAGTGTACATTCTTATAAGTATTCCCATCATCACCATAGGCTCCGAAATGGTGCCGCATTTTGTTGACATTAAAATAAATATCGCAGCAAATTCCAATCTTCAGGTCTTGGCTCAAGACTTCGAATAAGGTATTGACCGGGCAGATTGCGTTTTTCTTTTTGAAGAACATACAAAAGCCTCCTTTTTTACTGTTAATATTTTGTAAAAAAATAAAAATCCGGACTGCGGAAGAAAGAAGAAAGGAATTGTGCAGTCCGGTGGGAATATGTCTTGTTTTCGAGCTTACCCGCAGGCCTGTTTCCAGGCCTGCAAAGCTCACACGTTGTAAACAACATATATGTAGGAACCGACAGGAAAATATGGGATAAGGAGAACCTGCCGGGATCTCGTCTTATTGATGACTGTATTATAACAAATTTAGGAAAAATGTATATTGACAAAACGCAAGAAAAACAGAATTTGAAACGACATGGTTTTTGTGCAAAATCTCTTTTTGAGTATGGTATGAAATTATGGACTAATTTTTTGTTAAAAAGCTCTATTTTTAAAAAGGAAAATGGAAGAAATTTGTGCAATCATGATACTTTCTTAATCCTTGTATGAAGTAAATCAGGTTTGTGCCCAATAAAAACTTGAAAAAAATGATGGGTGTTTTCCAAATCGCTTCATACAAGAGGGAATTTTTCCTGTGACTTTGCGTGTATGAGATTTTTTTATTAAGAAAAGAAGCTGTTTACATATTTGATACGTAACTATTATTTTTGTAACGAGAGGAGGTATCTTTATGGCAGATATTAACTCATTTTTGGAGCACCTTACAGACAATGGGTTTGATGTCCATGTTGAAGGCGACCGTGCCTATGTGACTTCAGAATTTGAGCCGGAGAGAATTTCGTTTTCAATTGAGGACTTCAGTTCTATGCTCAGCAGCCTGGCATACGAACGCTGGGAACTGATTGATGAAGATCGGGGAGATGAAGAAGCTTCGAGATTTGCTTACGAGGTATTCTCTGAACCTGGGATTACCTTGAAAGATGCTGCCGCACGGTGTGGAGACGAGGAGATTGATGTCCAGATTGATAGAGTTTATGATATCCCGGTCGAAGGAAGTAATGAGACTCAAAGTGGATATCATGTTGTTATCATGGATAAGTCCAGGGATGAAGTCGGCTGGCGTACAGTAGCTGAGACAGATATACCGGCAGGAGAGAATGGAGAGGTTAATCTGGTAGAAGCGATTAAAGATTATCTTGAGCTTAGCCCGGAACAGGCAGAAAAATATGAGAACAGGGTTGATTTTGAAGATAGTTTTTTCGATTCTGTAAAAGAATGGGGAGAAGATAACGGCTTAACGCTCGACAATCTGGATGCTTATCTGACGGCCGACCCAGATGCCGGTTTCTCCATTGAAGTGCATGATTTTTTTGATGATGATGGGCTTTATGATGGATCACAGTATGATATTTTGGATCAGGATGGAACGGTTATATACTCGGCTTCTGATGACTTGTCAGATTCTTTTGGAATACTCTGCGATGCTGTTGAAAAAATAAGTGGCAACGAAAAAAATTCGGATTTCAAAGAATGCCTCAATGCATTTGCAGAATCCGCAGAAGGTGAGTTTGAACCGGATGTGGATATAGACGGCGAAACTGTTCTGGATTTGGAAGGTTTGGAAAATGCCATGATGAATGCGGCAGAAGAAGGAATTGGAAATGAAATTGCGGACAGTGCGGATCAAAATGATTCGATATACTCTATTGATACGGACAATACCAACAGCAAAGACGACATTAATCCAAATGATTCGTTGGATGCGGTTGATCCAGGAGATGATACCGCCATAGAAGATGACGAGGACTTCGAAGATTTTGGTTTAAACGACTGGGCAGATTAATACCAAAGAAAAGGATGCAGCCCATAATAGCTGCATCCTTCTTCTTACCAAACATCTTAAAGGAAAATTTTGCACATGAGCTGGAGCTTGTTCTGTCTGTCTTTTTCCATCTCAGCCAATTTCCTTATATAACCAAGAATTTTCCAGCAAAGTTCCGCCTCATCTTCGTATCCCTGCAGGTTGTACTCCGTTCCCAGGCGGAAGAAATACGACAGGGCATTGGACAGGCTCTGAAGTGTCTGGCAGCTACGGCATGTCCCGTTTGCAAGGTCTTCCTGTTTCTGTTTGAATTCTTTTTTTGCTTTTGATGATTTTCCCATTTTTTTTCTCCTTTCAAGGACCATATTTTCTGTTTCCATATATCTAGGTATAACTTCTGACGTTTTTCCGATTTTTTTGGAAAAATTTTTCAGTTATCTTTCTGTTGTATGGGAAATAAGGTGCCGCAGTCCATGCGGAACGGAGGGGTATATCCATTGATCCGGCCGGGCCGGAAACGGAACTATAGACTTTGCATTCTTGGCTGTCTTACGGGGCGGCCTATTTTTTTTTATACGACAAATTTTTGTGATTTTTCAGGGTTTTTGGAGCTTTTCGTTTTATTTCGTTATATTGCTTATTTTTGTTTGATATCCCGGTTTAGAAATTATCTGTTTTTACCAATTTTTTACATATTATGCATGACTATGATAAGTAAGTATTGGTTTCACTGGTTTGTCAACCTTTTCAATTAGATTTTTAAGAAGATTAACTTGGCAAAATTTATCATTCCCACGAGAGGAGGTATGAAAAATGAAAAAGAAGACAAGACGTGTACTGGCAATGGTGCTTGTATCGGCAATGGTCCTGCAGCAGAGCAGCGTCCTTGGTGTCATGGCTGTTGAGACAGAACCTGAAACGGAGGCTGCTGCCATGGCGGAGGCTTCTTTAGAGGAAGCCACAGATGCAGCGGTTGAACAGCAGACGTCCGGAAACGAGCAGGAAACATCAGAATCAGTGACAGAAACACCGGATCCTGAAAGCGGCATGCCATCTGAACCACAGACATCTGAGAATGCAACGGCTATGGAAGAGACAATCCCAGAAGAAGAGACACAGGCGGCAGAAGAACGTGTGACGGAATCGGATTCGGAAAATATCGAAGAGATGCAGACAGAAACCGAGGCTGTGGAAACAGAGGCTCAGACAGAAACCATGACGGAACAGCCTGCTGAGATAGAAAACATAACAGAGGCGGCATCCGAAATTTTGGAAACTGTAATGGAGACCGAGCCCGTAATCGAAGAAACATTGCCCGAACCAGTTTTTGCAGAACCTCAGACCTATAAATATGAGGACAGCAGGGCAGTGATCAAGGTTACCGTGCCAAAGGGTGTTGAGCTGCCTTATGGCTCTGAACTGAAAGCTGTACCGGTTCCGGAAGGATCTAAGGAATATGCTGACGCTGCGGCTGCCGTAGAAGCGGCGAACCCTGACGTGGTTTTCCATAAGCATGTGTTTTACGACATATACTTTGAATCTGACGGCAGGGAAGTAGAGCCGGTCGGAGGTGAAGTATCTGTCCAGATCAAGCTGAAGGATACGCTGAAAACAGACACAAATACGTCCGGGGAGCCGGCCGTAACAGTAAGCCATCTGAAAGATGACGGGAATCTTGAAGATGTAACCGATGAAGTAAAGCTGAATAAAAAAGATGAAGTGAAAAGCGTACGTTTTTCCACGGACAGCTTTTCCATCATGGGGATCAGTGCAGGCGTGAAGGACGGCTATATGACGGACGATACACTGGGCGACTATTCGCTGGAATTCCTTCTGCGTAACTTCAACCTTGTTTCTTTTGGAAATGTGGATATGGCCCTGCACTGCATGGGCGGAATACTGGTTAAGGGGAACTTGAGCGGTTCCGCATCAGGCTTCGCGGATTCGGAATTCATCACCGAGGAGTCCTTTGTCAAGGGCTATGTGTCCTTTATGGGCAAGTGCAACTCACGTAACCACTACCGTCCGGATGCATGGGCGTTTTACGTAGGCGCGGGCAGTGCCGAGAATAAGAATGAGATCACGGCGGACGGAAACGGGAACTATACGGTCCTGAACGGCATGTCCGGGTACAATTCCCTTCCAGATGGCGGCTGCGGGCCCGTCCTGATGAACGACAATTACGTAGACTGGACAACGCTTTACAACTCCGTGGACGGGACGATGGACGCACTCGCCCTAAAGAGCGTGAAGACGTATACGTCCGACTGGGACTGGTCAGAGATCACGATCCCGGCAGGTACGAATGTATCACTGAACACGAACGGGCATAAGGTCAAGATCAAGCTGGACGGCGACACGACGGCGACGACGATCATAAACGTGCTTGACAGCGGCGAGGTCACAGTGCCGCAGATCACAGGTTTATCGAGTCAGGAGGACGGCAATTCAATGCCGGTCGCGTTCACGTTCCCGAATGCAACGGCGGTCAAGATCGTGAGCGAGCTGTCCCCGAGCTTCGGGCATGTCATCGCGCCAGATGCGACGATCGATATCGGAAGCTGTAACTACAATGGCTGCGTCATCGGCGGGAACATGACGATCTCCGGTGAGGGGCATATGTGGCCGTATACGGGCGGTTCCCTGATCCCGGCCTCTGGCGGGTTCTCCGCACAGAAGACGGTGGACGGCAAGGTGCCTGCCGCGGGGCAGACGTTTAATTTCACGCTGGAAGAGCTGGAGGACGGCGCATGGGCGGAAGTTGAGACGAAGCAGAATGACGGATCCAAGGTGGAGTTCTCAAAAATCCTGTATACGGATACGGCGGATCACTGGTACCTCATCTCTGAGGAGTCCGGATCCGGGAATTATGATTACGACGATTCCGTCTACGCAATCCATGTGACCGTAGAGGAGAGCACGGGCGACGGCGGCATGAAGGTCTATAACGTCAAAGGTACCGAATATTACAAGGTGAATGACGGCGTAAAGAAAGCCGCCCTTATTTCAGGCTCCGGTGTGGATGCGGGCATGCTTGCGAAAGCATCCGGTCCCGATGTGGTGAAGTTCGACAACAAAGAGATTACAAGGAAAGAAGTCCAGAAGGTATGGGCTGGCGATACGGATGAGGAACGTCCTGAATCCATCCGGGTCCAGCTGAAGGCGGACGGAAAAGGCTGCGGTGACGCAGTTACACTGAACGCCGGTAATGGCTGGCATTATGCTTGGGAAAAACTGCCGAAACGTAAGGGCACACTTGAGATCGCCTATACGGTCGAGGAAGTAGGCACGGTAGACGGATATGTGTCCACATCGGAGGTTGCGGGCGATATTACGACGATCACGAATACCTATGACCCCGGTGATACAGACATGCATGTGCAGAAGGTATGGGTAGATGACAATAACCGCGACGGCCTGCGTCCGGATTCCATCACGGTGCAGCTGTATGCAGACGGCGAAGCTTATGGAAATGCAGTGGCGCTGAATGCGGGCAATGGATGGAAATATGACTGGACGGGACTGCCTGAGAAACAGGGAGGAAAGACGGTTTCCTACGATGTAAAGGAAACCAGTTCCGTGCCAGGTTATACAACAGCTTACCAGGCATCCGGCAAGACGGTTACGGTCACGAATACCCACGACACCGCGAAGACGAGCAAGTCCGTTGTGAAGGTCTGGGAGGACGACGGGAACCGTGACGGACTGCGCCCAGTAAGTATCAAAGTGCAGCTGAAGGCAGACGGTGTGGATTACGGCCCTGAAGCCGTGCTGAACGAAGGCAACCACTGGAGCTACAGCTGGACAGGGCTGCAGGAGAACGCGAACGGCAGGGAGATTGCCTATACCGTGGTTGAGACGGATCAGGTTGCCGGTTATACGGCAACGAGTACGGTGGACGGAAATACGACAACGATCACCAACCACCATGAAGCCGGATATACGTCCATGCATGTGGAAAAGGTATGGGCGGATGATAACAACCGCGACGGCCTGCGTCCAGATTCCATCGATGTGCAGCTGTATGCCAACGGCAATACGTATGGTGACGCGGTGGTACTGAATGAAACCAACGGCTGGAGTTACGATTGGGAAGACCTTCCTGAGAAACAGGCTGGGAAGGACGTTTCCTATGAAGTGAAGGAGACCGGTACTGTGGTAGGATATACCACGGCTTACAAGACAGCAGGAAATACGGTAACGATCACGAACACCCATGATATCGCGAAGACGAGTAAGTCGGTCGTGAAGGTCTGGAAGGACGACGGGAACCGTGACGGCCTGCGTCCGGTGAGTATCAAAGTACAACTGGAAGCAGACGGGGTGGATTACGGACCGGAGATCACGCTGGACGAAGGAAACGGCTGGAGCCATACATGGGACGGCCTGCCGGAAAAGGCAGACGGAAAGACAATTGCCTATACGGTAACTGAAACCAGCACGGTTGCTGGCTACACGTCTGCAAGTACGGTGAGCGGGGATGTGACGACTATCACGAATACCCATGAGGCGGGCTATACATCCATGGGTGTCCGGAAGGTATGGGAAGATGATGATAACCGTGACAACCTGCGCCCGGATTCCATCGAGGTACAGCTGTATGCCGACCATGCTGCATATGGGGATGCAGTAACCCTGAATGCGGAAAACGGATGGAGTTATTCCTGGGACAGCCTGCCGGAAAAGGCAGACGGAAAGACGATTGACTATGACATAAAGGAAGTTGGCGTTGTCAGGGGTTACACGGCGGCATACCGATTGAATGGCAATATCGTAACGATCACAAACACGCATGATATCGAAAAAACGGGCAAGTCTGTCAAAAAAGTGTGGCAAGATGACGGGGACCGTGATGGGCTGCGTCCAATATCCGTTGAGGTCCAGCTGAAGGCGGACGGCATGCCTGTGGGTGAGGCAGTGACACTGGATGCGGATAATGATTGGAGTTTCCGCTGGGACAGCCTGCCGGTGAACAACGGCGGCAAGGCGATCCTCTATGCAGTGGAAGAGACCGGGAAGGTGACTGGCTATACGGCCGCATATGCAAATGAGGGTGATGCGTTTACCATTACGAATACCCATGACCCGGAAAAGACGGAAGCAACGGTAAAGAAAGTCTGGGACGACGAGGACAATGAAGACCTTATCCGTCCGGACGCCGTAAACCTGGCGCTGTATGCAGACGGCAAGCCGACGGATACGATGGTAACGCTTAACGAAGCGAACCAATGGACGGCAACAGCCACAGGCCTTCCGAAGAATGCCAGAAAGGACGGCAGGTCTGCTGCAATCGCATATACTTGGGAAGAAAACGCAGTTCCTGCTGGGTATGAGGTGACTGGCAATACAACGGACGGCACGGTAACGACCGTGACGAACACGCACCGTGTGGGCACGGCCACGTATGAAGTGGAAAAGGTATGGGCGGACACAAACAATAAGGATGGAATCCGTCCTGTATCCGTCAAAGTACAGCTGCTGGCGGATGGGGAAGCCTTTGGGGACACGGTTATCCTGAATGCAGAAAACGGCTGGCATTACGCATGGACAGACCTGCCGGAGAAGAAGGACGGCAAGCTGGTTGTTTATACAGCGGAAGAAGTTCCCGTCCCGGAAGGCTACGGGGCTTCGTATGAAAATGCCAGCGGGAAGACGGTCATCACGAATACGCACATTGCGTCAACGGAGATCGTCCTGTCAGTAAAGAAGGCATTTGACGGGACGTTGGCTGCCGGGCAGTTCAGTTTTAAGCTGGAGGAAGCAGGCGGGAATGGGATCACGATGACAGCAGAAAATGCCGCGGATGGCAGCGTGACGTTTGATAAGATCGTTTACGATAAGGCTGGCACCTACCGTTACAACATCAGCGAGGTTATCCCGGACCCAAAGGATGCATCGGTTATCTACGACACGTCCGTGAAGGCAGTGACGGTGACGGTAACGGAAGAGGATGGCATGCTTAAGGCAGTTTCCGATGCAAAAGACTCTGATATGACGTTCACGAACCGCCTCACAAGTGTCAGGGTGAGCAAGACGGATATCACGACCGGTACGGAACTGGAAGGCGCGCATATCCAGATCATCGATAAGGAAGGCAGCATAGCCGAGGAATGGGATTCCGCGAAGGAAGCGCATGAGGTAAAAGGCCTGAAGGTAGGCGAGACTTATATGCTGAGGGAAACGCTTGCCCCGGACGGCTACACAGTGACAGCAGACACGGCGTTCACCCTGAAAGATGACGGCACTGTCGACAGCAGCAATACAACCACAGCATCAAAGGACGGCATGCTCCTTGTTGAGGACAGCATGAACAAGGTCAGCATCCTGAAGGTAGACGAAAAAGGTGCAGCTCTTGCAGGCGCAAAGCTGGTGGTCAAGGACAAGGACGGGAATGCTGTCGGGGATACATGGTTAACAGACGGAACCGCGCACGATGTCACCGGGCTGGCGAAAGGCACATATGTGCTGAGCGAGATTGCAGCCCCGGAAGGATACCGGGTATCGGAGGATGTCCCGTTCGAGGTTACCGGGAAAGAGACGGCGGGGCAGGTGATCACGGTTGAGATGAAAGACTCGGTGATCCCGAAAAAGGATAAGCGTTCCCTTACGGTAACGAAGCATCTGCGTTTGGACGGCACCACGGGAGAAGTCGGGATCAGAAATGCGGTTTATTATGTGGCGCTGTTCTCCGATGCGGAGAAGACACAGAGGGTCAGCGATGTGAAGCAGATCGTGTTTGACGGGGCTACAGCGAGTTCGGTGACGTTTGAAAACCTTGGGAAGGGCACCTATTATGTCGGGGAAACGGACGGGAATGGTACGCTGCTTGCATCCCAGATGGTGAATGACCTGCAGGTATTCTATCCGGAGTACAATGGGTCCGCGGAGGTTAAATTTGAAGGCGGCAGGTCTGAAACGGCAAACGCCGAGTTTACGAACGTATATGTGGAACTGACAAGCGGGCTCTATCTGTCAGGGCAGATTACGGTCACTAAGAAGATCCTTGTGAACGGCAAAGAAGGCACTTCGGATGAAACATACTATGCAAGGATATTCACGGATGCAGGCCTGACAGAACCAGCAAGCGATGTGTTGGCACTCGACATGGCGGGTGGTTCCACAAAGAGCGTGACAGTGGATAACCTTTTCATTGGTGAGACGCTTGACGGCAGCCAGGCCTACTATGTAGCTGAGACAGATGAAAATGGAATCCCACTTGATCCTGACAAGGTGACGGAATTTGATATTTCGATCGACAAAAGCGAGGTTGTGTTAAGTGCCAATAACTCCGACCAGGAAGTCGTGATCACGAACAGCTTCACGGATGATGCCGAAACAAAGAATATTGCTGAGGCTGAAGCCCAAGGGACGGTGGAATCCCCCAAAACGGGTGACGAGACAGAACTTGTAAAATATCTGCTACTGATGTTCTGCTCCGCCATTATTGGCATGACAGTAACCGGGGTCAAATTCAGAAAGAAGAAAACAGAAAATTGATCCAGTTGGATAGGAAACACGGATATTGAGATCTTTTCCAAAGCATTTTAGGCTGCCTGTTATGGGCAGCCTTTTTTTGCCATTTTTCTGTTATTTCTACATATTAGGAAAAACTGGCCGGCAGGACCGGCAGGACGGAGGTATTTATGAAGAAGTTTTACCATACAGTGGCAGTCACCACCGCAATCCTTGCAGCATGCACCATGCCTTGCACGGCTGGCGCGATGGATGACATTGCCCGCGAGTTTTCGCCGGAGGCTGTCATGGAAGATGTTGCGTACGCACTTGACGGTGTGAATGCCATCGACGGTGAATTGAATGTAGACCTGGGTGCAAAGCTGACGGTAAATCAGGAAAGTGCTGAAGAAGCGGGGCTTGATGTGCCGGCGGAAATCGGATTTGGATGCTCGGTTGATGCAGGTTTCAAGTCGGTCTTTGATGAGAATTCACATGTAAAGGGAGCGCTTTCTGTCGAACTGCCTGATATTGAAGGTGGTACGGAAAACCAGACGTTTGAAGCTTATCTGGATAACACTGGCGAAGAACCTGTGGGCTATGTTGACAATGGTACCGGCTGGGGAAAAAATGTCCTTGATGAAAACATGGACCTGAAAGAAATCAAAGGTTCCCTGCAGGAAGCGCTGAAGGGAATCGGCAAGGAAGAAGGCCTGGAACTGGAGGAGACAGAACTGGACGGTAGGGATATGATCAAAGTCTCCAGCAGCGTGGATTACAGTGATCTGGAAGGAGTTGTCTCCTTCTACCAGAACGTGGACGGGGTTGACATCGGCCAGGTCGCGGATGCAGAGGATGCCAAGCTGTTCGTGGCAGCGTACATTGACCGTTCTACCAACCTGCCGGCACGTCTGGAAATGGGAATGGCGGAAGATTCCGGCGATATCAGTTCGGAGATCGGCATCGGTACGCTTTCCATTGGAGAATTCATGATTACTTTGGAAATGAACGGTTACAACGAGTTCCCATCGGTTGATATCCCGGACGATGTGATTGAAGCGGCTTCAAATGTTTTATATGACGATAACCTGGACATTGCGCCGCCGGAGGATCTGACAGAAACCGACGCCCAGACGGATTCGGGAAACCTGTCCGAAGATGATACCGGAATAGTGACGCAGCTTGATTCCCCGGACGGCACACATGTCGTTTTTTATGATGTGGCAGGGACGGATTTTGATTCTTCTTATGTGGACGATAATTATATTTCCCTGTATGACGGGGACATGTCTGCAGGATCGCCGGAAATCACCATGACTTATGTCGAGGGATTCCCTGCGGAAGAAATGGCAAATAACAGCCACGATTCCGACAAGGATTATTATGGCAGCGAAGACTTCACCGAGGTGGCATTTTCCGATGTGACCGAGACTGAAATATGCGGATACAAGGCGTACTGGTACAGTGACCGGCATACAGACGGCGAATACAACTACAAAGTATGTGATTACAACCTGTATGTCGATCTGGATGGGAAGCAGTGCCTGAGTTTCGAGTATGATACACTCTTTGACGCAGATGATGAGGCGCCTGCGGATGACAGTGCGTTCCTTGAGGCGATCAAGCGCATTTCTCTTAACTGACCATCGGTTAATCCGAAAAATAAATCGAGTAGGAGGCGGTGGTTAGCTGCCTCCTACTCGATTGGAGATCTGAAACGGCACAATTGTACACCGGGAAAAAGCCCTATACCGGGCTTTTTTTTGTTTGCCGATATGCAGGATTACATATTGAAAACGAAACTTATATTGATAAATCGGAGCAAACAGAAGAAAGGAGAAACAATGCGAAACGAAGTGAAAGAAACTTACAAGAAGGAGGAACAGTCATGAAAAGATTTCCAATCAACATCATCGTCCGGCTGGGGGATGACGATTACAAGCGTAACTCACTGATTACCGTTACGGTATTCCGGGACACTTTCAAGTCCAATGTGTATAAATCAATCAAGGAAGCAATCAGGGAATACCTGCAGACCAAGGCTGGACAGGACTGGCTCGCAGATTACTGCATAAAACCCGATGTCGATAAGCTGGACTGGGAAGACATCATCTGCGGTGATGTACTGAACGACATCCCGGCAGAAATCACTATCCGGCACGGGTTCATTGTTGAAACTGTGGATGACTGCGGCATGGAAGTGAATGGACAGGAACTTGTGTTTGGAGATGATGATGAAGGTTGAAGTGGAACCGAGGTTCGCTTATGACAGCCTTGCCATTGAAACGACCAGACGCTGAAACATGGCTTGTGCACACTGCTTACGCGGTGACGCACAGGCCATGGACATGGCGCCGGAATACGTTGAACGTATCCTGGATACGGCAGAGCATATCGGAACAATCCTGTTCTCCGGCGGCGAGCCGGACATGAACCCAGGCATCATCCGGCACACGCTGGATTATGCCAAGGAAAACGACATCCCTGTGTATGGGTTCAGACTTATCACAAACGGCAGCATGGTGCCACCGGGGTTCCTGGAACTGATGATGGAATGGTATAGATACTGCCTCAGTTGTGGTGCCCGGGACGTTGACTGCATGCTCTATATGAGCCGTGACGAGTTCCATGACCGGGTACCACGGGAGAACCTCAGGCAACTGGAGACGCTGCCTTTTTTTGAACCGGCTGCTGATGGCGGTTATACGTCAATCACCCCGCCCAAGCCATGGTTTGGGTGGGGCCTGTAAGGCAGGGACCGTCTGAAAAGGCAGTTCCCTGTTAAACAGGCCCGGTTGATTAGGCTCAGCCGTCCGGTACGGGAAACCGGCGAGGCGGCTACGCTTGCCCAGAATATAAAGGCACCGCGGGATCCCCCACACGTCCCGCGCACTGCGTGCCGCTGCTAAACATCCCTGAGGGCAAGGGGAAGTGGACGGCATCAACGACCTGTGCAAGCATTGCCGATGTGGACCACCCCCTTACGGGGAGAAGCGGTACCGCCGCATGGCGGTGCCGGAGGCGTAAGCCATTTTTTTTAGGAAGGAGGCACCAGCATGGCTGTTGCAGTTGTTTCGGCATCCGGTAAGCCGCTGATGCCGACAAGCAGTTACAGGGCCCGGAAGCTCCTCAAGGGCAAAAGGGCAGAGATCTACAGGCGCGACCCGTTCACGGTACGGCTTCTGTACCGGGAGGACGGGGAGACGCAGCCGGTTGAGTTTAAAATCGACACCGGCTACCAGCATATCGGCATCTCCGTGTGCTCCGAAAAGCATGAGTTCGTGCATGAGGAGCGGGAGCTGCTGGATAACGAAGTGAAGATGCATGACGGGCGCAGGAAATACCGCCGCACCAGGCGGAACCGCCTGCGTTACCGCGCGCCAAGGTTTGACAACCGCAGGAAGCCGGAGGGCTGGCTCGCGCCGTCGCTCCGCAACAGGCGGGACATGCACCTCCAGCTGTTCCGGAGGTACACGGAGGTGTTCCCGGTCACGGACGCATGGTTCGAGATGGGGCAGTTCGACACACAGGTGCTGAAGGCACAGGAGGAGGGACGCCCGCTCCCGGAAGGTACGGACTACCAGCATGGGGAGCGCTACGGGTTTGACACGCTGCGTGAGGCGGTGTTCAGCCGTGACGGGTACCAGTGCGTGTTCTGCGGCAGGGGCATGGAGGAGCATGCCATCCTGCACGTGCACCACCTGGGGTACTGGAAGGGCGACCACACGGACCGCATGGGCAACCTGGCGGCGGCCTGTGAGAAATGCCATACCCCGATGAACCACCAGAAGGGCGGACTGCTCTACGGGCAGGAACCTGAGCTGAAGGCGTTCAGGGGCGAGACATTCATGACGGCCGTGCGCTGGCAGATGCTCGCCATGGCACGGGAGATTGCGCCTGGCATAAACATCCACGCCACCTACGGGGCACAGACAAAGGCGTCCCGCAGGGAGCTGGGGATCCCGAAGATGCACGCGAACGACGCATACGCGATGGGGAACTTCCACCCGCGGCATAAGGCACGTGGGGTGAAATACAAAAAGCTCCGCCGCTGCAACCGTGTCCTGGAGAAGTTCTACGACGCGAAGTACGTGGACCTGCGGGACGGGACGGTGAAGGCCGGGAAGGAGCTCGGCAGCGGGCGCATAAACCGGCGTGAGCCGAGGGTGTCCGCAAAAAGCCTGCGGAAGTACCGCGGGCATAAGGTCTCAAAGGGCAGGCGCACGGTACGGCGGCAGCGTTACGCCGTCCGTCCGGGCACAGTGTTCCTGCTGGACGGGAAACGGCTTACGTCAAGGGGCGTGCAGCACTACGGGAAATATGTCACGTACAGGGACGGCTCCGGGAAGACCATCTCCGTGGCAGTAAAAAAGATCACCGTGGTACACCAGCCGGGCGGCTGGGAGCCTGTATAAAGGGAGGGAACGGGCAATTCCGCCACAACCAATCCATGGGTTGGATGTGGTACCCTTGCCTGAAATTATGGAACAGGTGGAAACTTATGGACGAGGGCCTGGAGAGTACCTGCAGGGGTTCAAAAAGGAAAAGATCTCTAACGACGCATTACAGGTAAAAGAATACGATTCGGATGCGTATGAGGTTAATTCGGTACTTTATCTGTCCTGTACCGGGGATATCGTGCACGGATGCAATTATTCGTATGCACACATGCCGGAACACAGGATCGGGAACGTGGCGGACATGGATACATATGTCCAGTATCTGAAAACAAAGGCCGATGCCGGTGAGGCATGGAAGAAAAGGAGGAATCTTTTATGAAAATTGGATATGACAGTCTCGTAATAGAAACAACTAGGCGTTGCAACATGCACTGTGCGCACTGTCTCCGCGGGGATGCAGAGAATATGGATATGAAAACAGAAACTGTCGACAGGCTGCTTGAAACAGCAGAATATATCGACAATCTTACATTTTCCGGTGGTGAACCGACATTGAACCTTGACATTATCCGGCACGTTCTGGAATATGTCAAAGAACACAATATCTGTGTACACCAATTCTATATCGTAACAAATGGAAAGGTTGTCACGGATGAGTTCCTAACGCTGATGGTGAAGTGGTACGCATACTGTATCGACAATTATGGGGAAGAGGAATGCTGTGGGGTCGCACTGAGCAAAGACGAGTTCCATGAACAGATCGACGGACACAACGTGGCGCTTCTTTCCGCACTGTCATTCTTCCGCCCGGAAGACAAGAACACGGATTTCTCAAAGGCGATGCTGATCAACCAGGGGCGTGCAGAGGGCCTGAGCCCGCGTGATTATCGGAAGCGTGAGAATTTACCGGAAACGCTTTATGCAGAGGAGTGTGGAGATGGAATCTATATTGAATCGACTCTGTATCTTTCGTGTACGGGGGATATTGTTTTAGGATGTGATCATTCGTACGAGAATATGCCCAATAACACCATAGGAAATGTGTCGGACATTGATGCGTTCGAAAAATTGTTACAGGATGCATCTAATGAGGCTGCTTAGTTTTTTTTAAGAAAGGGGAAGCTTATGTATTTTAAAGAAAAAGCTGTTATATGGAGGAACCTCCAAAAAGGCACGACCCTGTTTGGATGCAAGGACGGGACTGGGAACAGGCGCTTCCGTGGGACGGTAACTGATACCAACCCAGCATATGTCACGGTCAGGATCGGGAATTACGAGGAAAAGATCAGCTCGGAAGCTACATTCATGGTCGAGATGCCAGACGACGAGTTCCGCATGAAATACAACACGTATGCCGGTGTCATGGTAAAAGCTGCCCAGACAAAGCTGTCAAGGGATGAGCTCGGACCGCACGACATGTACAATGGCTGGATCTCGGCAGACCCGTGGCTCATGGCGGAGCGCTGTATCAAGGGCGGTATCACGATCCTCGGGCACTGTACTGACATCCCGGAAAAGCCGAGGTTTGACATCGGGCTATGTGCTGAGGACAACGGTGAGCGCTTCTGGTGCCACTACTCCAGCGACGGGCTGGAACAGCTGGTCAAGGGCTATGGGATCTACCAGGATCTGATAAAGCGGGGGCTGCAATGGATGTACAGCCATGAGATGGGTAAGCTCATCACGCAGCAGCTTGACCGGAAATACGGAGGTGACAAGCCATGAGGACAGGGGATATCAATTACCAGATCCTCGAAAAGAAGAACAGGGCTGGAAGGTACATCCCGGACTACGATGCTTTTATCCGCGACGCAACCTGTGACGAGGAAGCCGAATGTATTCGTCATATGCAGCAGCGCGATAAGCAGGATGAACTTATCGGCAATCCGGAGGAAGCAGGGTTTCTGTACCGCTTTGTTTTTGTGGTGAGGAACGCGTGTGGTCATTATAGCATGTACCAGCGTCCATATTTCGGTGAAAACGATATCCCCAGATGCATCAGTGATGCGGAGTTTATCGCGGCATTGGATTGTCAGAGGTGTATGAACGACGAGGATGAACTGATTAAAGATCTGCTCGCAGAGCTGGTTGAAAATGAATAACAAATTTAAAGGAGGAACAACAATGAAAATTTCAAGGAAACAGCTTCTGTCAGCTCTTTCGATCCTGGAAGAGCATGACACCAAGAACAAGGCGGGTGCGGTACGCATGGCCCTGAAGAAGATCTGTAAGGACATGGCCCGGGATGACCGGGACGATACAGCAGATCTGATCGACCGCAGCGCATACTTTGCCACGATCATGTGGCAGGAAGAAGATATCAAGGATGCGTTAAGGGAACACGGTATCAAACCCACAAGGGATAAAATTGATAAAGTTATCTGTGGGCTTGATACAGACGAAATGGAGAGCTGCGAACATGGATGGGACGTGATCAACGATACCATCAGCCGTGTGCTCCCATTCCATGGTTTCATATATGACTGATCTCACAGCCCCGGGCAAAGGGTGCGTGGCATAGTCAAAAAGGTAAAAAACATTTCCTGAGTACCAGATCAAGCGCGAGTTTTAGGAGGGATTTGTATGAAATATGCTGAAAAGCTGAAGATTTCGAAGGCAGAAGCCGGACGGCTCAACAAGGCCCTTAACTGGAAGAAAGGCTGGCCGGAGAGCGAACGCTTTGGAGCGGACGATATTTTTGCCCGTACAGTAAGGTTCAAAAACGGGTTCCAGGCGGATCTTAAGGTAGTCGGTACTGACTATGAAGACTGGGAAGAGGAAGACGAGGAACTGCTTCCTTATCACAACGCGGCATGGTCGGAGATGGTCCTGTTTACCCCGCAAGGCTCAGAAGCTGCGGTGTCGGAGGTCTGTGACAACTATGTCGGGAAATGGATCCTTAGAAAAGGTAGGGATACATACGAGGTAACCATTGAAGTTGAATGATTGCTTTTATGGGAAGCGTCCGTTTATACGGGCGCTTTTTCCATATGAAGTTGGTATGAAATGACATATTGGATCTGAAAAGAGATTTTGAAAAATGGAGCATAAGGCTGAAAATCATTGGATGAAGAAAAGTTTGCAGCATGTTGCAACGGGATTTTTCCTCGATAATCAAGTCTGCAAATAAAAAGTCAAGCAGAAATTTGTGAACTTTGAAAATTTTATGCAGGTTGAAAAAAGGTATC